>JBMDWN010000152.1:0-11759 GCA_048595275.1 Olivibacter sp.
CCCGCTGGCCTGCCAGGTAGCTTTGGAAGCCGTGAACGTTGTTCTGGAAGAAAAGGTGGCGGAGAATGCATTTAAGATGGGTGAGTTGTTCAGAGATGGCCTGCGGAGCAGGCATATCCCGGAAATTGAGTTGATCCGCGGCAAAGGGCTGCTGAACGCTGTTGTATTGACTTCGGAAGACCAAGAAGCGGCCTGGGATATCTGCATGAACTTAAAGGAATTGGGTTTGTTAGCCAAGCCGACCCAACGAAATAAGATTCGCTTTGCGCCTCCGCTGCTGATTAAACAGGATCAGATTATCGAAAGCATTGATATCATAGAAAAAGCCTTCCGATAGAGAAGGCTTTTTCGTTAGGATTTCATGCTGCCGCTCTTCGAAAGGCGGGTGTGCCAGGCAAAAGCCTCATGCAGCAGATGGGGCGTCTGACCTCCGACTTCCTTCAGAGCCCTTTGGTAATAATCCAGCAGTTGCTCCTTGTAATCGGGGTGTACGCAGGAGTTGATGATCTTTTCCGCCCGTTCCCGGGGGGGCAATCCCCGAAGATCAGCGAACCCCTGTTCCGTAACCACTACATCAACGTTATGTTCGTTATGATCAACATGGGTTACCATTGGGACGACGTGAGATATCCGGTTCTCTTTGGATACGGAAGGGGTGACGAAGATACTGATGTGCGCATTTCTTGCGAAATCGCCGGAGCCCCCAATGCCATTCATCATCTGACTGCCGGACAAATGGGATGAGTTGACATTGCCGTAAATGTCAAATTCAATGGCCGTGTTGATTCCGATGACACCCAGTCGGCGAATGACTTCCGGGGAGTTGCTGATGCTTTGTGGTCTGAGGATGATCTTGTCCCGGTAACGGTCCAGGTTTTCGAAGATCCGCTGATAGCAGGATTCGGAAACGGTTATGGAAGCAGCTGAAGCGTAAGCGAGTTTGTCCAGGTCGATAAGGTCGAAGGTAGAATCCTGTAAAACCTCTGAATACATGGTTAGGTTCTCGAAGTCGCCGCGTCCTAATCCTTTAAGCACTGCGTTAGCAATCTTACCAATACCCGCCTGCAATGGCCTCAGCGAGCGGCTTAGTCGGCCTTCATGCACTTCATTTTCAAAAAATTCAATCAGATGCTGTGCAATGGCTGTTGTTTTCTGGTCCGGTTCGGCTACTTCCGCCGGGCTGTCCTGTTGATGGCTGAGCACAATCGCTACAACTTTGTCGGGTTCAATATCAATATAAGGTTGCCCGATCCGATCTTCGGTTTTGCGGATGTCGATCGGGGTCCGGTCCGGGAAGGCCTCAGGCAGGTAAACATCATGCAGGCCCAGGACCTTTTCAGACACAGCCTCATTGATCTCAATGATGATCTTTTTTGCCTGTTGAAGAAAAATGGGGCTGTTGCCTACTGAGGTGGTTGGAACCAGTTTGCCGTCTTCGGTAATGAAGGCCGCCTCTACCACGGCTACATCGATATCCGGAATATGGTGGTCCAGCAGCATTTCACTGGTCTCGCCGAGGTTTTGGTCGACAAATAAAACTTCTCCCCGGTTGATTGCCTGTCGCATTACGCGGTCGACCTGAAAGGGCATCCGTTTTCGGATAAGTCTTGCTTCTACCATTTGTCCGTCAGTATCGTTCCCTAAAGATGCGCCGGTGATCAGGTTAATTTTTATAGGGCCTTCCAGGTGTTTATTGTGAGCAGCTAAAGCGGGTAAGACCACTTTACTGTCGCCCGCTTTCGTAAAACCACTGGCACCGACCGTGTCTCCGTCGCGGAAAAACGCTATAACATCCTCAACCGGCATCAATTTTTTCTGCAGGCTCTTCAATTTAATACGATCTGTTTGCATGGGCTTAATCTATTTAAATCAGTCGGTTACAATAATACCTTTTTGAACAGGGAAAGGTTTACTTCTTCATGCCATAGTTTTATCGCTGCTTGCCAATTCAGTCTCTTATTTGTAATATTGTTTTAGTACATGAATACGGGTGTCTTTCCCGAACATGGATGGAAGAGAAATATTACATAACTTCAGTTGACCGGTCGCCGGATTCGATTTACTGCCATCACGACATTATGGGGGAGGAGTTTATCCGCTCCCACTGGCATACAAAAGGACAGTTTTTATATACGGAGGGCGGGATCGTTTTCGTAAATACGGGGAGTAAATCCTTTTTTCTGCCGGCAAGGCATTATATGTGGATAGCACCTGAGACGGAACACAGCATCCACCCCAGCTCTTCACAGGTGGTTATGCGTAACCTGTATTTTCCGATCCCAAAAGACGATGATCCATTCTACAGGCGCACCGCGATTTACCCGGTGAGCGACTTGCTGTTTCAGCTGATGTTGTTTACTCAAAAGTGGAATGGCGACCTGTATCCGAATGACCGGTCCAGTTACGTCGTTGCGGATGCGATCAGGGTATTATTGCCTCAGCTTAGTCAGTACGAGCTTCCGCTGGCCCTGCCTGTTCCCAGGGATAACCGGTTGAAATCCATTGTCAGTTACCTGGAAAGCCACGTTTCTCAGGATATTCATTTTAACGAAGTCGCCGGGCAGTTTGGATTCAGTCCCCGAACCTTGTCAAGGCTTTTTCAGAAAGATCTCAGTTTATCGTTCATTCAGTATTTCACCATGCTTCGGATGCTTAAAGCGCTTCAGCTTTTGCTGGAAGAGAAGTTGTCGGTTAATGAAGTGGCTGGTAGTGTTGGTTATGGCAGCCTGCCGACGTTCAGCAATACGTTCCGGAAAATAATCGGGGTACGGCCGAGCGAATATGTGAAGATGAAAGGCGTACTTTGAGTTGGGAATAGATCCAGTAATTTCGCTTTATTTTAAATTCTTTTAGTATCATTGCGCTAATATTCTATGCCATGAGATTTATAGTTTCAACTTCTACCTTACTCAAGCAATTGCAGGCGGTCAATGGAGCATCCAGCTCAAGTACTGTATTACCCATTCTGGAGAATTTTCTCTTCGAGATAAAAGACAATGTATTGACAATATCGGCGACTGATCTCCAGACCAGTATGATCACCTCGCTGCAAGTAGAATCTAAGGAAGAAGGGCATGTGGCTGTACCGGCCAAGATACTTATCGAAACCCTGAAGACCCTTCCAGACCAGCCCATCGCTTTTTCGGTGGATACACAAACGTTTGCCATCGAAATCAGCGCCGGCGACGGGAAGTATAAGTTGAGCGGAGAAAATGCGGATGATTTTCCTAAAATCCCCGTAGTAGAGAATCCTTCTACGGTCAGCGTTCCGGCATCCGTGTTAAACGAAGCTATTAACAAGACAATCTTCGCGGTGAGTAACGATGAACTCCGGCCCGCTATGACAGGAGTCCTTTGTCAGCTCAGCCCGCAGAATACGACCTTTGTTGCAACCGATGCGCATAAACTGGTACGTTACCGTCGTGCTGATGTAAAGTCGGATCAGGCAGCCTCCCTGATTTTACCTAAAAAGGCGCTTAACTTGCTGAAATCGTCATTGCCGAACGACGATGCGGAAGTTTCCATGGAATACAACAATACCAGTGCTTTCTTTAAGTTTGGCAACATCAGTCTTATCTGCCGTCTGATTGACGAGCGCTATCCGGATTACGAGGCGGTAATTCCCCAGGTTAATCCAAATAAGCTGACCATTGACCGTTCCGTACTGCTGAACTCCCTGCGCCGGGTGGTGATCTTCGCCAATAAGACAACGCACCAGGTCCGTCTGAAAATCAGCGGCAGTGAGCTGCACATTTCTTCGGAAGACCTCGACTTCTCTAATGAGGCGCATGAGCGCCTGAGCTGTCAGTATGACGGAGAAGATACGGAGATTGGTTTTAACGCCAAGTTCCTGATTGAAATGCTGAACAACCTGAGCGGCGAAGAGGTGGTACTCGAAATGAGTACGCCTAACCGGGCGGGACTGCTGCTGCCGGCCGAGGCCGATGAAAATGAGCAGATCCTGATGCTGGTAATGCCGGTGATGTTGAATACACACGCATAGATTAGTTCTTTTGGAGATCATCAGCTCAATCATTGACTTTATTCTGCACATCGACAAGCATCTTGTCGATATCGTGAACGATTACCAGGCCTGGACCTACCTTATCTTGTTTTTGATCATTTTTGCGGAGACGGGGCTGGTGGTTACACCTTTTCTGCCGGGAGATTCCCTGCTTTTCGCTGCCGGCGCTATCATTGCAAAGCCGGAAACCAACCTCAGCATCTGGCTTATGTGTCTATTGCTGATCATAGCCGCGATATTGGGAGACCTGGTCAATTACCACATCGGCAGGGCCATAGGTCATCGGGCCTTCAGTGGTAAATACAAACTCTTAAAAAAGGAATACCTGGAAAAGACCCAGGAATTTTATATCAAGCACGGAGGAAAAACGATTATTTATGCGCGCTTTATTCCGATTGTCCGGACTTTCGCTCCCTTCGTCGCCGGAATCGGAACCATGAGTTATTTGCGTTTTGCCTCTTACAATGTGGTTGGTGGTTGTATCTGGGTCATTGCTTTTCTGTTTCTGGGCTATTATTTCGGTGGCTTGCCGGTTATCCGGGAGAACTTTACATATGTCATCTTTGTGATCATTCTGCTCTCGGTTTTGCCGGCTGTTGTGGAAATGCTGCGTTCGAAAAGGAAAGCCGCCTGAGATCCCCGTTTTCCTAAAAATAATTTCCTAAGTATTTGATAGTTAACTAAACTTTCCTATCTTTGCCCTCCCTTTGTGGGATTACTATGTCTTGAGCGAAGCCCTACTGCTTCGATGGGCAACAACAGAAATTAAAAAAATGTCAGGAATTATTGGAAAAAAAGTAGGAATGACCAGCATTTTTGACGCCGACGGGAAAAACATTCCCTGTACGGTGATTCAAGCTGGCCCGTGCGTGGTAACGCAGATACGCACGGTAGAGCATGACGGTTATGAGGCGATCCAACTCGGCTATGACGAGAAAAAGGAGAAAAACACAACCGCATCATTAAAGGGGCACTTCGCGAAAGCAAGTACAACGCCCAAGCGTAAGTTAGTTGAGTTTAAGCAATTTCCGGAAGAGCGTAGCCTTGGGGATGTAGTTACGGTCGATATTTTCGCTGAAGGCGATTACATCGACGTTGTCGGTACTTCAAAAGGTAAGGGCTTCCAGGGTGTTGTTAAACGGCATGGTTTCGCAGGTGTAGGCGGGCAGACTCACGGTCAGCACAACCGCATGCGCGCTCCGGGATCACTAGGTGCTTCTTCCTGGCCTTCGCGCGTTTTTAAAGGTATGCGCATGGCTGGTCGTACAGGTGGCGACCGGGTTAAAGTTCAAAACTTACAGGTGTTGAAAGTGTACACGGATCAAAATCTTCTGGTTGTCAGCGGATCTGTTCCTGGTGCGAAGGGTTCTTACGTAATCGTAGACAAATAAGAAGATGGAAGTACAAGTTTTAAACATTTCAGGTAAAGAAACAGGTGCCAAGGTGCAGCTTCCTGAATCGGTGTTTGGAATCACACCGAACGATCATGCGATTTACCTGGACGTAAAGCAGTTTTTAGCGAATCAGCGTCAGGGTACCCACAAAGCAAAACAACGTAACGAAATTGCCGGATCAACCCGTAAATTACACAAGCAAAAAGGTACTGGCGGTGCTCGTGCCGGTAGCATTAAGTCGCCTCTTTTCAATGGTGGCGGACGTATTTTCGGGCCTCAGCCAAGAGATTACAGCTTCAAGCTGAACAAAAAGCTGAAGGTATTGGCCAGAAAGTCGGCTTTATCTCATAAAGCATTAGAAAACAACATTCTGGTTCTGGATAGCATCGCATTCGATTCGATCAAAACCAAGCAGTATGTTAAGATGATTGCTGACCTGAACATAGCGGATCAAAAAACGCTATTGGTTCTTCCGGCTCAAGACAACAATGTTTATTTATCCAGCAGAAATCTGAAAAAAACCAAAGTAATCAGTGCAGCGGATCTTAATACTTATGATGTATTGAACGCTTCTAAACTGTTGCTTACGGCAGATACTGTTAAAACTTTGGAGGAGGCATTCGCCAAATAACTATGCAGATAATCAAAAAACCCGTATTGACCGAAAAGGCGTCTGTTTTGACTGAAAAGTCTAACCGTTATGCGTTTAAGGTTGACCATAGAGCAAACAAACTGCAGATTAAGACTGCAGTAGAAGAGATGTTTGGTGTGCAGGTTGCTGCTGTTAACACGATGGTGGTTACTGGTAAAACAAAAAGCCGCTACACGAAAGCAGGAAACATCACCGGACGTCCGGCGAAATATAAGAAAGCCATCATTACATTGAAGGATGGCGAGACGATTGACTTTTACAGCACGATATAATAGACATGGCAGTTAAAAGATTTAAACCGGTTACCCCGGGAACCCGCTTTAGAGTGGGAGCCGACAATTCCGATATTACAACTAATGTTCCTGAAAAGTCGTTGGTAGTAAAGATCAAAAAGTCGGGTGGGCGAAATAAAACCGGTAAAATGACTATGCGTTACATTGGTGGGGGACATAAGAAAGCTTACCGACTGATAGATTTTAAACGCGATAAAAAAGATGTCCCCGGAACCGTAGCGACGATCGAATACGATCCGAACCGTACAGCGCGTATTGCTTTGGTAAACTACGCTGACGGCGAGAAACGTTACATCATTGCTCCTGAGGGAATGACGGTAGGTCATCAGGTTATTGCCGGTGAAACCGTAGCTCCGGAAATTGGTAATACACTTCCTTTGAAGAATATTCCTTTAGGATCCATTATTCACAACATTGAACTGAACCCGGGTCAGGGCGGCACAATTGCCCGCAGTGCGGGTGCTTATGCTCAGCTTTCTGCGCGTGATGGTAAGTATGCCATCATCAAATTGCCTTCAGGTGAGACGCGTATGATCCTGGCAACCTGTGTGGCAACGATCGGAACGGTATCGAACGGTGAACGCTCGAACCAGGTATTGGGTAAAGCAGGTCGTAAGCGTTGGCTCGGCCGCCGTCCTCGAGTTCGTGGTGTAGCAATGAACCCGGTAGATCACCCTATGGGAGGTGGTGAAGGTAGAGCATCCGGAGGTCATCCGAGATCACGGAATGGTTTGTTGGCGAAAGGCTACAAGACTCGTTCTAAGAAGAAAACATCGAATCGTTACATCAGTGAGAGAAGGAAGAAATAATGGCTCGTTCAATTAAAAAAGGTCCTTATATCGATCATAACCTAGAAAGAAAAGTTCTTTCTATGAATGAATCCAATAAGAAGTCAGTTGTAAAAACCTGGTCTAGACGATCAATGATCTCTCCGGACTTTGTTGGTCACACCTTCGCCGTCCACAACGGAAATAAATTTATTCCCGTGTATGTAACGGAAAATATGGTCGGCCACAAGCTGGGTGAATTTGCTCCAACCAGGACATTTAGAGGTCACGCTGAAAAGAAAAAATAACAGGTAATGGAAGCAACAAATAACGTTAAAAAGAAAAAGTCTGTACTGATAAGGGAACAGAAAGAGCAGGCACAAAAAGGTGGTGCTTCTACTGCCAAGTTGTTGAACTGCCCGACTTCTCCGCGTAAGATGCGTCTGGTGGTTGATCTTATCAGAGGACAGCGTGTTGAAAACGCGCTCTATATTTTAAAGCATACCAATAAAGAAGCGGCTATTCGTGTCGAGAAATTATTGCTGTCCGCCATCAATAACTGGGCGGCACATAATGAAGATAAACGTGCTGAGGAAAGCGGTCTTTATGTTAAGGAAATCAGTGTAGGTGGTGGACGTCAGTTAAAAAGACTTCGTCCGGCCCCTCAGGGACGCGGTTACCGTATCAGAAAACGTTCAAACCACATAACGCTTGTTGTTGATAGTTTGAACAGTGAACCAAAAACTAATTAAGGAGAAATGGGACAAAAAGCACATCCAATAGGTAACAGATTAGGAATCATCAAAGGTTGGGATTCTAACTGGTTCGGTGGCAACAACTACTCCGATAAATTAGTTGAGGACGAGAAGATCCGTAAATATCTTTCTGTTCGTATCGCAAAAGGCGGCGTTGCCAAGGTCGTTATTGAACGTACCCTGAAACGCATCACCGTAACGATCCACACGGCACGTCCGGGTATCGTCATCGGTAAAGGCGGTCAAGAGGTTGACAAAATTAAGGAAGAGCTTAAAAAGCTGACGAAGAAAGATGTTCAGATCAATATCTTCGAAATTAAGCGCCCTGAGCTGGATGCGCAATTAGTTGCAGACAGCGTTGCGAAACAATTGGAAGCCAGAATTTCTTTCCGCCGCGCCATGAAAACGACGATCGCGTCAACGATGCGTATGGGTGCCGAAGGGATTAAAATCATGTGTTCCGGTCGTCTTGGAGGAGCTGAAATGGCCCGTACCGAGCAATACAAAGATGGACGCATTCCTTTGCACACCTTCCGTGCGGATATTGATTATGCGTTGGCAGAAGCCTTGACTACCTATGGTAAAATAGGCGTTAAGGTATGGATCTGCAAAGGCGAAGTTTACGGTAAACGTGATCTTTCTCCAAACGTAGGTCAGGGCAATGTTAAGGGCCGCAACGACGGAGCTTCCAATTTTGGAGGATCAGATCGCGGACGTAACGACCGTCGCGGTGGCGGACGTAATGATCGTCGCGGTGGCGCCCCTGGCAGAAATAACCGAGGTGGCGGAGCTCCTAGAGGGAAGAACTAATTAGGTATCCATTTTCCATTCAGTTGGAGATTTAAGATAAGAAATCATGTTACAGCCAAAAAGAACAAAGTTCAGGAAGATGCAGAAGGGGCGGATGAAAGGCAACGCGGGACGCGGTGCTGATCTGGCCTTCGGATCTTTCGGCATCAAGTCGCTCGAGCCTGCCTGGATTACCAGCCGTCAGATCGAGGCTGCACGTATCGCGGTGACGCGTTTTATGAAAAGGGAAGGACAAGTTTGGATCCGTATATTTCCGGACAAGCCCGTTACCAAGAAGCCTGCAGAAGTGCGGATGGGTAAGGGTAAAGGAGCTCCGGAATACTGGGTAGCCGTTGTGCGTCCCGGAAGGATGTTGTTTGAAGCAGAAGGTGTGCCTTTAGAAGTAGCTAAAGAAGCCCTGCGTCTGGCAGCTCAGAAACTTCCTGTTCAGACTAAGTTCGTTATACGTAGAGATTACGTAGAAGCTTAAGCGGTTCAAGCCCGCGGATCCATGCAGTTTTGCCGTTACCAGAGCTGCATGTTAATTACAGGTGATATACCTTAAAAAACAAACGAATTGTTCAGATGAAAAATTCAGAAATTTTAGAACTCTCAACAGAGGAACTAACAGCACGCATAGCAGAAGAGAAAGCTACGCTAGCTAAATTGAAATTTGCCCATGCTGTTTCTGCCATCGAAAACCCATTGAGAATCAGGGATTCGAGAAAGATCGTTGCCCGCTTGAACACGGAACTTACTAACCGTAAAAAGGCAGAAGCAAACAAGTCAGTTGAAACAGCCGCTGAGGCAGAATAATTAAGTCGAAAATGGAAAGAAATCTTAGAAAAACAAGAATCGGCTTGGTAGTAAGCAATAAGATGAACAAATCGATCGTTGTGGCGGTGGAGCGTAAAGTGAAGCACCCGATCTACGGTAAATTTGTTAAGAAAACTACCAAATTCAAAGCTCATGACGAGGAGAACACCTGCGGTATCGGCGATACGGTGTTGATTATGGAAACTCGTCCGCTGAGTAAGACAAAGAACTGGAGGTTGGTTGAAATTATAGAAAGGGCTAAGTAACATGGTACAACAGGAATCAAGACTAACAGTTGCCGACAACAGTGGAGCTAAAGAAGTTTTAGTAATCCGTGTTTTAGGTGGTACCGGAAAACGTTATGCGTCTCTAGGCGACAAAGTTGTCGTTACGGTAAAAAGCGCCATTCCATCCGGTAATATCAAGAAAGGAACGGTTTCCAAAGCAGTTGTTGTTCGTACAAAGAAGGAAGTGCGTCGTAAAGACGGTTCTTACATTCGTTTTGACGACAACGCAGCGGTTTTACTCAACAATCAGGACGAGCCGCGTGGAACACGTATCTTCGGCCCGGTGGCCAGAGAGTTGCGTGAAAAGCAGTTCATGAAAATTGTATCATTAGCACCGGAGGTTTTATAAAATGGGAAAAGTAAAATTAAAGATCCGTAAGGGCGATTTGGTACAGGTGATTGCCGGCGACGCTAAAGGAACCCAGGGAAAAGTGCTGGAAGTACAGATTGAAAAGAATCGCGCCGTAATAGAAGGAGCGAATTTAGTATCCAAGCACACAAAGCCCAGCGCAACTAATCCTAATGGAGGGATTGTTAAAAAAGAAGCGCCAATCCACATTTCAAATTTAGCACTAGTAGATCCTAAAAGTGGTAAAGCAACCCGTGTTGGCCGTAAGGTAAACAGCGACGGTAAAGTTGTCCGGGTAGCCAAGCAATCTGGGGAGGAGATTAAGTAATGACCTACGTACCAAGATTAAAAGTTAAATACAAGGACGAGATCCGTTCAGCACTGAAAGAGAAATTTCAGTATAAAAGTGTTATGCAGGTTCCCAAACTGGTTAAGATATCCGTTAACCAGGGTGTTGGAGCAGCTACCACTGATAAGAAGCTTATTGAAACGGCTGTAGCCGAAATGACCACGGTTACCGGTCAGCAGGCTGTTGCGTCGAAATCCAAAAAGGATATCTCGAACTTCAAATTGCGTAAAGGTATGCCGGTAGGTGTACACGTTACGTTGAGAGATGCACGGATGTACGAGTTTCTGGATCGTCTGATCGCGATTGCTCTACCCCGTATCCGGGATTTCAAAGGTATTAACGACAAGGGTTTTGACGGCCGCGGCAATTATACGCTGGGCGTAACCGAGCAAATTATTTTCCCTGAAATTAATATTGATAAAATCAATAAGATTATGGGAATGGATATTACCTTTGTAACTTCTGCCGAAACAGACGTGGAGGCTTTGGAGTTGCTGAAATTATTTGGATTACCGTTTAAGAATCAAAATAACGTAACGAATGGCTAAAGAAGGAATAAAGGCACGGGAAGTTAAACGTGCCAAGCTGGTAGCTAAGTTTGCTGAAAAGCGCGCTACGCTTAAAGCGGAAGGTAATTACGCTGAGTTGGATAAGTTACCTAAGAATGCGTCTCCCGTACGCTTGCATAATCGTTGTAAGCTGACCGGACGTCCGAAAGGATATATGCGTCAGTTCGGCATTTCCCGGGTAACTTTCCGTGAAATGGCGTTGGCAGGAAAGATCCCGGGTGTTAAGAAAGCTTCCTGGTAGATTAACCGGCATACGTTTAGATACGATAGCTTCCTGATCTTAATCAGGGAGTTATCGTGTTTGAAAGCTAGATGTAGCAAATTTTTAACCGATAGAAGGTCCGCTGATAGGAAACCACTATCACAATTTTATATAATGAATACAGATCCAATAGCAGATTACCTTACACGAGTAAGGAATGCCATTAAGGCCAACCGTAGGGTTGTTGAAATTCCTGCATCAAACCTTAAAAAAGAAATTACTAAGGTTCTTTTTGACAAAGGTTACATTACGAACTACAAGTTTGAGGAAGAGGGACCTCAGGGGCAGATAAAAATCGCTCTGAAATATCATCCGATTACGAAAGTTCCTGCTATTCGCACCTTGACGCGTGTGAGTAAACCCGGTTTGAGAAAGTATGCAGGCGCAGATAATATGCCACGGGTATTGAATGGTTTGGGAATTGCTGTTTTATCCACTTCCAAAGGGGTAATG
>JBMDWN010000153.1:0-3336 GCA_048595275.1 Olivibacter sp.
ATCGAGCCGCTCGGAAAACCGAATGCGCCTGGTCCTGCATTTGACAAGAGGATATCGATATGGCCTTTTTCTTTTTTTACGATAGAGAAAAGTTTCTCAATATCCTTGTGCTTCCCTGAATCCGCACTGACTGCGGTTACGTTGCGGCCTATCTCTTTAACTGCTTTATCAAGGATTTCCTGGCGTCTTCCTGAAATAAAGACATATGCTCCTTTGTTAACAAACCGTTTTGCCGCTTCAAGCCCGATACCTGTGGCTCCCCCGGTAATGACAACAACTTTGTTCTGAAATTTTTCTGCCATAATTTTTTTCTCTTCGTAATTTATTCTACCACAAAGTTGAACCAACGCAGAAAGAAAAAATTCGCCAAAACGTGGCATTCCCTCGCCGTTTTGACGACGCCGTTATTTTTCCAGCTCACCACAGAAAAGCTCGTTCACATGAATGGTATCCAGAAATTCCCGCTCTTCCATAATTAGTCCGTTTTCAATTCTCATTAAAATCACAATCTCATTATCATAGACTTTTCCATCTGAACGTACAGCGTGATTGTTGAGATATACTACTGCATTATTCCCTTCTGCTATGATGGAGCGAATTGTTATTTAGAGTCCTTTTGGAAAGCGTTCTTGTATCAATTTAAATGTTGCTCCCATATCTTCCGGCGTTCGCCAGCCTCCCAAAGGCAAGGAATTTTCACCACTAATCCAATACGTGGCATTGGGTGATTTGTATTTGGGTATATCTCCGAATCGCCCCTCTGTTACTGCCTTAAAATATGATTTTACTATTTCTTTTGCTTCCATAATATATTAATTTAAACCGCTAAATAACCACCATCGATGGTCAATACACTTCCCGTCATAAACGGCGATTGCCCTGAACTTAAATAGTATATTCCGTTAGCAATATCTTCAGGTGTACCCAAACGTTTCATTGGATGAATGGCTTTTGTGTCTTCCAGCGAAAATTTGCCTGTATCCAAGAAATACTGAAATAATTCAGTATGGATGGTTCCCGGTGCAATGGCATTGATCTGGATGCCCAGTTCGGCATATTCCAAAGCAACACTTTTGGTCAGTCCAACAACAGCGTGCTTGCTGGCAGAATAAAATGCTCCCATTTTGATGCCGTTAAGTCCTGAGACAGAAGCAACGTTGACAATTGCTCCAGATTGTTGCTGCTTCATCACACGTAACACATATTTCATCGCATAATAGAGGCCCATCACGTTGGTATCAAAAGTTTCCTTGATTGCCTCGCTATTAGATTGAGCTAATTCTCCTCCCTGAAAGGGTGCAACTCCGGCATTGTTGACCAATACATCTATACGTCCAAATTTTTCAAAGGTCATCCTGATAAGATTTTCGACCTGGACTTCATCAGTTATATCCGTTTGTATAAAAATACATTCGGTAGCATGATTTGCTGCTATCTCTTGCGCCACTACTTTCCCTTTTTCTTCATTTCTGCCCGATGTAACGACCTTATAGCACTCTTTGGCAAATTTTTCTGCGGTGGCTTTACCCAAACCTGTACTTCCACCTGTGATAATGACTGTTTTTTCCATTTGATATATTTAGATGACTAAGATCTTATTTAGTTGCTTACTGCGCTTCTCCGAAATGGTAAATTTTGTAGCCATAATGACGAACCTACCAAAGCAATATGCCATTTGGTCCAAAAAAGCTTGTTCCGGATAATCCCGGCATCAGCCAAAAGCCTTTTCCTGTCGGCCTCGGTATATTCCGCAACTTTTTTGATGTTGAAATTGTCATAAGCCTGACGGAAGTGCTCCTCCTTTTTCAGTATGGTTTCCCAACTCAACCCCGCCTGGTTGATCTCCATAATCAACCTGTCAAACAGTTCGTTGTCATCGTGGATAGGAAAGCCGTAATGGTTGTCGTGGTAGTTTTTATGAAGGCTTCTGTTGGGCTCCTTCATTGACGGTATATAGCTGCAGTAACTCATTATTAATGATTAGTTAATTATACTTCAAAGATGCACTAAAGCAGCCTGATAGGATTCGCCGAAACGGGTCATTTCCTCACCGTTTTGACGACGTGTTATTTTTCCAGTTCACCGCAGAAAAGATCGTTTACATGAATCGTATCCAGAAATTCCCGTTCTTCTATGATCACGCCGCCTTCCAGTTTCATAAGTATTACGATCTCGTTATCGTAGACCTTGCCGTCAACACGTACCGCGTAATTATTCAGGTGTACAACCACATTGTTTCCTTCAGCAACCATTGACCGGATGGTAATTTTCAGGCCTCCCGGAAACCGCTCACGCAATAATGAAAATATTTCCATCATATCTTGTGGCGTCCGCCATCCGCCCAGTGGCCATGATCCTTCGCCACAGATCCAGTACGTAGCATCTGGTGATTTATATTTTGGCACGTCTGCAAAACGCCCCTCTGTTACTGCCTGATAGTAGGCGTTTACGATTTCTTTTATTTCCATTTTTTCGGTTTATGAATTATTATAGTGCAAAACGATCAGGCGACCATATTTTCACTAACATTTGTTTTAGGATACTTTTTAGGATTATGATGCGGTAGATCCTGAGGCACTTCTACTTCGTCAAAAGGAAAATACCGGTAGCAAAGCGAGCCGACATCATATATATCACATTGATAGGTACCACAGGCTGTCGTATAATCCAATGGAAATTCTTCCATCTGTTCCAGATAGTCCATAGATAATAGGACATACGCATCAGAAGGAATGCTATTCTTTAATAACCGGTGGGCATCTACAAGGATGTTTCCGTAGAGTTTGCTGAAGCGGTCTATTTTAAATTCTTCCATATGCCCGTAGTGTGCGATCGCTTTTAGCTCCAATTGGCCGACTTCGGGTAATTCCGGCCGGTACAGCTGGAGGACTTTTTTAAATGCCTTGCGCATCCGGGTGAACTGTCCCAAAATAGCTGCTATCGATGGTGGGCCTCCCATCCGATAAAATAAGATCGCATCACCTTCTATTTCAGAAATTCTGAAAGAAAGATGGTTGCTTTCAATGATTCCATTGAGCAGGCGGCGAATGATGATTAGGCCTTCAGTTGGATCGATTTTTCTGATAAATTGTGAATATCCGCTAATATCCACAATGAAGACCGTACCCTGATTATCTCTTGACATAAGCATATTTTTAATACTGTAAAGTTGGCTGTTATCGTCCTGAAAAACTTAGCCGAATTCACCTTATACTTAGCCCGTTTTCCTTACTGGATCAGTTAAACGACTGCCTGAACTGAACCGGTGACATATTCGTTTTTTTCTTGAAAAGCCTGTTCAGCGACTGGGGCTGCTCAAAACCCAGCATATAGGAA
>JBMDWN010000154.1:0-3806 GCA_048595275.1 Olivibacter sp.
TATCCATTAACTCCTCAATGGCTTCAGCCACCTCGAATAGTCGCTTATCCTGCTGCTCATGCGCAAGATCCCGTGCCACCTGTTTGATAACTTCGTTGCGGGGATCAGCAATAGTATAAACCGGATGACCAAAGCCAATAATCACTTCTTTGGCAGCCAGGCGTTTCTGGAGGTCTGCTTTTGCCGATTCGGCATCGGTATAGCGACGCTGAATGTCGTAGGCAACCTCGTTTGCCCCTCCATGTTTAGGGCCTCTCAATGCGCCAATTGCTCCTGTAAGAGAAGAATAAAGGTCCGAACCCGTACCGGCGATGACTCTGGCCGTAAAGGTCGAGGCATTGAATTCATGCTCGGCATATAGAATCAGAGACGTTTGCATCGCTTTTATCCAGGATCGTGAGGGCTTTACCCCATGCAACAGGTGAAGGAAATGCGCTCCGATACTCTCGTCGTCAGTCTCCACTTCGATTCGTCTGCCGTGGTGACTAAAATGATACCAGTACAATAGGGCAGAGGGGTAGGAAGCCATTAGCCGGTCGGCGATATCCCGAGCGCCAGCGGCATTGTGCTCCAACGATTCCGGTTCCGCGGAGCCCATAACTGAGGTAAAAGTACGCAGAACATCCATCGGATGTGTAGCCGGAGGAAGCTTTTCCAATACTGCCCGCGCCAGCTCAGGCAGACCGCGCGCAGCCCGAAGTTTATCCTGATAGGCCTTTAGTTCCGATTTTACAGGCAGGTGACCATGAATCAGCAAAAAAGCCACCTCTTCGAAAGTCGCCTCTGTCGCCAGGTCCTTGATGTCGTAACCTCGGTAATGCAGGTCATTTCCATTTTCTCCAACGGAACACAAAGCCGTATTTCCGGCCGTCACTCCGGAAAGGGCAACGGACTTCTTTGGTTTTCGAACAGGGTTTTTCGTGTTATCGATCATATATTAAGCAATTGGTGTAGTTAGTCTTACCTTTCGTTAAGTCGGTCAAGCCGGTGTTCATATTCATAGTAACCGATGCTGGTATACAGTTCCTCCCGTGTTTGCATCTGTGTCAGTAAATCCTTCTGCGTTCCCGTCCTGAGGATTTCTCTGTATACCATTGCGGCAGCCTTATTTGCCGCTCTGAATGCAGACAAGGGGTAGAGCACCAACTTAACCCCGGCGTCCGATAATTCCTGTTTCGTCCACAAGGGCGTCATTCCGAATTCGGTTATGTTGGCTAAAACAGGGATGTTGATATGCCGGGTGAAGTAAGCGTAGGTGTCAAGCGATTCTACGGCCTCCAGAAAAAGAAAATCGGCTCCGGCTTCCGCATAAGCTGTCGCGCGATCCAATACGCTCTCTTCACTTTCGGAAGCTAATGCATCTGTGCGCGCACCAATCTGAAAGTCTGCTGCGTAACGGGCATCTGTCGCTGCGTGCAGGCGGTCAATCATCTCCTGCTGGCTGACAACCGTTTTTCCGGGTCGATGCCCGCATCGTTTGGCGCCGGCTTGATCCTCAATGTGGATAGCGGCCGCGCCGGCTTGTTCAATTTCCTTCACCGTCCGGGCAACATTGAATGCCGATGGGCCGAAACCGGTATCGATGTCCACTAATATGGGCAAAGAGGAAACATTCGCTATGCGTCTCAAATCCACCAGCACGTCGTTCAGGTTCGTAATCCCCAGGTCAGGTACTCCCAACGAACCGGCAGACACGCCACCTCCGGATAGATATATGGCCTGAAAGCCAGCCTGTTCCGCCAATAATGCGTGGTTGGCGTTTATCGCTCCGGCAATCTGTAAAGGGGGATTCGTCTTGATCGCTTCCGCAAAGCGCTTTCCCGGTTGAATCATAATATAGAATTGTTATACTGGTAAATAAACAAAAAATCCGGTGCATCGTTCGAATACACCGGATTTTTTTATCGGAGTTAATCTGTTGTTAAAGCTGCTTAATTTTAATGTTACGATAAGCAACAACATTGCCATGATCCTGTAAGGCTATTTTACCTTTCGGATATTTAGCGAACGCTTCCCAATCGGCAAATTTACTTTTAGCAATCAATTCTTTCCAGCGCTCGCTTCCGATCTGAACATCAGCAGTCTGTACCCCATTCAGCCATAGCGTGACCTGACCTTTATTGTAAACAATTTTAGCCTGGTTCCATTCTCCAACCGCCTTTGGTTTGGAAACGGAAGCATCGCCGATCAGATCATACAGAGAGCCTGCAAGGTGATTAGGGATGTGGCGATCTCCGGCATTGATATTATCCAATACCTGCATTTCCATACCTGTCTGATAGCTGGCACCGTATTTTGCATCTTCTTTCACGCCGAAGATTAAGCCACTGTTACCTCCGTCGCTGATCTTCCATTCGTACTGAAGTTCATAGTTTTCGTATTCACCATCAGTTGTCAGATCTCCGCGACCTTCCTTGGGTGCAGAAGGATCAAAGACCAAAGCCCCATCCTGCGCACTCCAGCCAGCGCCGGGCTTGTCTTTTCCATAAGTATGCCATCCTTTGGTGCTTTTGCCGTCAAACAGGAGCTTCCAACCTTCTTTTTTCTCTGCCTTACTTAATGTGTTTAGATTTTGAGCGACAGAAGATCCCGCAATCGCCATACAAAGTCCCAGGGCTACAGCAATTTTTTTCATTTCAGTTTTTATTTGTTAGAGTTCATATATCCAACCCGATCCATTTTGCATAAACAATTTAGCAGCAACTATGGATAAAGGCTTTTCGGAGGTCAAGGTACGACATTCCTAAGAAATTGAAAACTCGGTGATGGGTATTTGTTACAAAATAAGCTTAAAATAATATCTTTGGTGGCGATCAACAAGCTGCTTTTAATGTCATTCCGTCACCTTTTGCTTTGGCTTCTTTTAATTTTTGTTTTTCCACTCGCCGGCTTCCCACAGTCAACCGATGGGTCACGTAGAATCTATGGTACGATCCGGGATGCTTCTAACGGTGAATTGCTTCAGGGTGTTTCGGTACGTTTTAAAGAAGCTGGCGCCGGAGGGACCAGTTCCAATGCCTATGGTTACTACACGCTTAAAATACCGGATGAGGTAGAGGAAATTCTAATCAGTTACGTCGGTTATCAGGACCAAAGTTATCAGGTTAATAAAACGGCTGATCAACGGGTTGATATCCGCCTGCAACCCGGTAATCAGTTGGACGAGGTGATTGTCACCGGGAATTCCGATTCGAGAAGACAGCTTGAAGTGGCCGAGATGGGCGTTAATAAAGTTGAAATAGCAGAAGCTAATAAAGTACCGGTTTTGTTCGGCGAGCGGGATGTTGTCAAAGTGGTGCAACTACTTCCCGGAGTTCTGGCAGCGGGAGAGGGCAACAGCGGTTTCTTCGTTCGGGGTGGCTCTGTAGATCAGAACCTGATTCTGTTAGACGAGGCCATGGTGTATAATGCTTCTCATTTGCTCGGTTTCTTTTCGACCTTTAATTCCGATGCGGTTCGGGACGTGAATTTGTATAAAGGCGGTATGCCGGCACAATATGGCGGCCGCCTGGCTTCGGTATTGGAAGTCAATATGATGGAGGGTAACAACCAAAAAACAGAATTCGAAGGTGGCGTTGGATTAATTGCCTCCAGGCTGAAGGTAGCCGGGCCCTTAAAAAAGGATAAAGGTTCGTTCATGATCAGTGGCCGGAGAACCTATGCCGATCTCTTCCTGAAACTGTCGCCGGATAGTGCAATCAACAGAAGTAAGCTTTACTTTTACGATCTCAATCTTAAAGCGAATTATCAGCTTGATTCATCCAATACCTTATACCTTTCAGGGTATTTTGGGAAAGACGTCTTGG
>JBMDWN010000155.1:0-6389 GCA_048595275.1 Olivibacter sp.
TACATGGCCCGCATTACCTTCCTGATGGACCGCATGATGCGGAAAGTGGGCCTGAACGGAAAATCCGTCGTACCGATGATCGGCAGCCTGGCCTGCGCTGTTCCGTCTATTATGGCTGCACGAAACATCGAAAGCTGGAAAGACCGGATGATCACCATCATGGTGACCCCACTTGTGAGCTGTGCAGCAAGACTTCCGGTCTATACGTTGTTGATCTCCCTGGTTGTGCCGGATAAGCAGGTTTGGGGCTTTTTCAACCTGCAGGGGCTAACCCTGCTGGGCATGTACTTGCTGGGTTTTGTAGCCGCTATTGCCGTCGCCTATGTCATGAAAAAGATTATGAAAAGCAAAGAACGTTCTTACTTCATCCTGGAAATGCCGATCTACCGCATGCCGCGATGGAGAAACGTCTTGTTTACTATGTTTGAAAAAGTCAAAACATTCGTATTTCAGGTCGGTAAGGTGATTATCGCCATCTCCATCGTCCTTTGGGTCATGGCCAGTTACGGTCCTCCGGGACGGATGGACGCCATAGAAGAAAAATATCAATCCGAGGAATTCACCGCCAATTACGATGAAGAAGAACTGGAATACCTGGAATCTTCCGAGAAGCTTGAAAACTCATTCGTAGGTATTCTCGGTAAAACGATCGAGCCAGCAATACGACCATTGGGTTTTGACTGGAAAATCGGAATTGCCCTGATCACCTCCTTTGCAGCACGCGAAGTATTCGTTGGTACTATGGCCACCATCTACAGCGTTGAAGAACCCGAGGAAGACACTACCACCATTCGCCAGAAAATGGCCAATGCCCGGGATTCCGTCACAGGCGAGCCGGTGTATACTACCGCAACAGCCTTTTCGCTGATGATTTTTTACGCTTTTGCTATGCAATGCATGAGCACGGTAGCGGTGGTGAAACGTGAAACGAAAAGTTGGAAATGGCCGATGATTCAGCTGGGTTATATGACTGCCATGGCGTATTTTGCCAGTCTGCTGGTCTATCAGTTAATGAAATAATCAGCTGTCTGCTGCCTGAATGAGTACAGCGAACTACATTGCAACGCTTGAAAAATACATGCCGAAAGTGGCTGCACCTCTCATTGCAGGGTGGATTGCACAGGCACCCTGCCAGTTCCGGATCAGCAAAGGGCGCACCAGCAAGTACGGTGATTACCGTGCACCTTTCAAAGACAAAGGGCATCGAATTTCTGTCAATCATAACTTGAATCCGTATGCTTTTCTGGTAACGACGGTGCATGAGTTCGCGCACCTGAAGACCTGGGAGGAACACCGGGGAAAAGTGAAGCCTCACGGGCGGGAATGGAAAGTGAACTTCAAAGCACTGATGCAACCATTTTTTGAAAAAGAGGTTTTCCCTTCTGATGTCAGAAGCGCTATCCGAAACTATCTCGAAAATCCTTCGGCTTCCAGCTGTACGGATATGAACCTCTTTCGTATCTTAGGCCAGTATGACAAGCCGAAAGAGAACGTCTTTCGGGTAGAAAGTGTTCCTGAAGGATCCTGCTTTGCCATGAGCAACGGTCGGACCTTCCGGAAAGGAGTGCGTCTGCGTAAACGTTACCTTTGCCGGGAGCTAAGCTCTGGAAGAGACTACCTGTTCAGTCCCGTTGCAGAGGTTTATTTGCTGCCGGCATAGATGTTTTAGAAGCTGTTCTAAATTATTCAAGGATAATACTAACCATTACATCAACCCATCAATTCCTGGTACAACTTATCAAAAGCCGCTTTCAATTCAGCCAGCTCCTGTTCTAGCTGTTCCACGCGTGCCTCCAGTGCTGGATTTTTTTTCAAACCATCAGAAGAGCCGGATTCTTCTCCGGCCAGATCTTCGACCTGTTTACCAGAAAACAAATGCACATAACGTCCTTCTTTCTGTCCGGATTTCCGTGGCATCAATGCAATAAAAGCTGGCTGCTCAGTACTTAGCTTTTCCAGGTAGACCTGAATTTCGCCGAGCGACTCAAATTCGTACAAGCGCCCCGAATTGCTGTTGATCTCACCTGTTGTCAGCGGTCCCCGAAGCATTAGCAGAGCCAGTATGGCTAGCTCCGCCGGAATCAACGGAAATAAAACACCCAGGGTATGCCGATATTTGATCGTACGGCTGCCGCCCCCCGTTGCGGTAGCGACCAGGCTTTTTTTGCGAAGGCTGTCCAGCGCCTGTACCACTTCATCTTCCTCGTATTGCACAACCGGTTTCCGAGCCGATTTTTGGTTACAGGCCGTCAAAAGACTATTTAAGGTCAGCGGATAGTATTCAGGTGTAGTGCGACTCTTTTCCATCAAAGCACCCATTACCCGTATTTCCGTTTCTGTTAAGATGGGTAGTTGTATCTGTTCCTCCATAGTTTATCAAACAATTACTCAAGTTAGGCAAAAATGTTCAGCTGCAGCCAAAGCAATTGTCAATTCCATTTTTGCAATTTTTTGTAAATCTGGAATCGTAATCCATTTTTGCATATTTTTGTAAAAATGGAATTTGATGGCAGTGATTAATCGTACCCTTCTTGATGAAGCAAAACTGTTGGCCAGCCAGTTCAGAGCTTTGTGTATTGTTGGGCCAAGACAAAGCGGAAAAACAACGCTGAGTAAAATATTATTTCCTGCAAAGCCCTACATAAGCTTTGAAAATCCGGATATCCAGTCGCAAGCGCTTGATCAACCCTTAAGTTTTTTAAATCAATACGCCGACGGCGCCATTTTTGACGAGGTTCAGCGAGTTCCGGATCTGTTTCGCTATTTGCAGGAAATTCTGGATTCCACCGAAGAGAGAGGAAAATTTATTCTCACCGGATCCAATAACTTTCTTTTACAAGAGCAAATATCTCAGTCCTTAGCCGGCAGAGTGGGTTATCTTCAATTGCTGCCCTTGTCTTACGCTGAATTGCAGGAAGCTGGTATGGACAGTTCTTTACACGAGCATATCCTTAAGGGGGGATATCCTGAGATCTGGAATCAAAAACTTATTGCCGAAAAATGGATGGCCTCCTACGTACAAACGTATGTACAGCGGGATGTAAGATTGCTGAGAAACATTACTAACCTGGCCGACTTCAACCGATTTATTTTTCTTTGTGCGAATCGCGCGGGGCAGCTGATTAACCGGGACGAAATGGCACGGAGCATTGGAGTCGATACCAAAACGATACAAGCCTGGCTGAGTGTTTTGGAAAGCAGTTACATCATCAGTCTGGTGAGGCCCTGGTACAACAACCTGAATAAACGTATTATAAAGAGCCCTAAACTCTATTTCATTGACACCGGACTGCTTTGCTTTCTATTGGGCATCCGAAATGAATCGACTCTGCTAACCCACTCCCTGTACGGAAGTATATTTGAAAACTGGGTTATCAGCGAAGTCATGAAAAATCGATTCAATCAGGGAATCAGTTCAGGCATCTATTTCTTTCGCGACAGCACGGGAAATGAAGTCGACCTTTTGCTGGAGAAAGATGCGAGAACCATCCCGGTAGAGATCAAGTCATCCGCAAAATTCGATTCTAATATGCTCGCAGGACTGCGTTATTGGAACAAACTGAACCGAACAACAGACGGTATCCTGATCTACAAAGGTGAAGGGAAACAGCTGCCGGATAGCGATTATGAGGTGCTTGGCTGGCAGGATGTTGCTACACTTGGCTAAATAATTTCTATTCGTCCCTTAACGAATCCACCGGGTTAGCCTTTGCGGCGCGAAGCGTTTGAAAACCTACGGTCAGCAGGGCAATGCCAAGCACAGCCAGACTGGTAGCCAGAAACATCCACCACGAAACCTCATTTCGATAAGGGAATTCCTCAAGCCAGAGCGTTGCTCCAAGATAGCCTATAGGCAGTGCCAGAAAGAGTGCACCCAGCACCAGAATCAGGAAACGCAGCGATAACAACCTAACGAGTTGAACTACGGAAGCACCCAGCACCTTTCGGATACCGACCTCCTTTGTTCTTAATCGGGCAAGTTGAGCAGTCAGGCCAAACGCACCGGCACAAGCTACAAAAATAGAAACCAGGCCGGCCACACCGATCAGCGTGAGTACCATGTCTTCTCTTTCGTATTGCTGATTGAAGAGCTCATTGCTGTAGGTGTAGGAGAAGCTGCCGGTAGAGGGAATTGCTGAAAACGCATTTTGCAGATATTGTACCAAAGGTTTCGATCTGGAAGGTTTGATGCGGATACTTAGAAATTGACCGTTCGCCGCTGAAATGCTCCCGGAATGATTCCCGAAATGGGCCAAAGGCTCAATGCTGCTGTTGAGTGCACGGTAGTTAAAGTCCTCCGTTACTCCAACAACGGTGTGTGTTCCAAGACTATCCGAATCCTGGTAGTACACCGCCTTCCCGATAGCTTCTTCAGGGGTCCATCCGAAGTCCAGTGCAGCCTGTCTGTTTAATACAACCGCCTGTCTTTACGCAAAGGCGTCCTTTGCGTGCAGCGGGCTTCCCGCCAGGAAGCGTATACCATAAGTAGAGAAATAGGCGCTGTCCAGCTGATAACTAACACGGCAATAGACCTCCTTACTACCGGCCTTTTCATCCTTCGTGCGGAGGGTGTTAAACCAATTTCCATACCTGCCCGGTATATTTCGGCTAACCGTATAATGCTGAACATCCTGGAAACCATCCAATCCTTGAATGGCTTGATTAAGACTTCTATAAGCTGCTTCGCCGTCTTTAAATCCGAGATAAGTGTCCACCACCAGCACTTCGTCTTTTTCAAAACCGAGTTTTGCCTGTTTCAGATATCGCATCTGCTGTTGCACCGCGAGCGTCAGGAAAACGAATACAATAGCCAAAACAAATTGAAGCACAATCAGCGTTTGCTGCAAAGGATTGTTCCCGGAAGCCTGTTGGGCCTGTCCCTTCAAAGAAAGACTAAGAGGTGTTCTAAGCAGCTTTCTTGCCGGGATCCAAGTCGCAAGGAAGGCTAAAAGAATGAACAATAAGCAAATCTGCAACACTACCGGATAATCCATCCGCCAGATAAAATCCACCGAAAATTCAGTCAGCACCTCCCGGTTGAAATAGCGGACCAATGGCGAAACAAGTGCGAGGCTGATAACCAGCGACGCTGAAATCAGCAGGAACGTCTCCGTCATAAACAGCAGCATAACCTGGCTCTTAAGCGAACCCAGGACGTTCCTGACCCCAATTTCCCTTACACGATATAGTGCAGCAGCTGAATTCAGGTTGATCAGGTTCACGGCGGCAATCAGTACCAGAAACACTACGATAATCCGCAGGCCACCGATATAGTAGCCGATCTGTGGTTCATACATAGGCATTACATCCTTGTACAGAATCAGACCCAATTCAGACTCCATTTCTTTCTTCGGGTAATAAGCCGCAGCAGCTCTTCCGAGCTTTTTTTCGAAATCTTCCCGATGCGTTTCTTTTTTTAGCAGAACGTAAGTCTGTACCAGACGATTGTCCCATCCTTCGGCTAGTGTTCTGAAATAAGGATTATTGAGTTTGAGCCAATCCATCGCCATTAAGGCCTGAAAACGCATAGAAGATGCGCCCGGTATTAGCTGAAGAACGCCGCTGACCGTTAAACGAAGCGAGTCGTTCCATTTGATTTCACGTCCGACAGGATTCTCGTCGCCGAAAACTCTCAGAGCCATTGCATCGGACAACACGATGTTGTTTGTTTCTTTCAAGGCACTTTCAATACTTCCGTATTTAAGCGGGAAGCTGAACATCTGTAGAAAATCGGGGTCAACGAACTCGGGAGAAATGGACCAGTCGCCTCCACCGTGGCTGAGCATATACGTTTCCCATTCCAGGATGCGGCTGATGGATTCGATTTCCGGAAAATCTTCGCGGATTAAGTCGGCTACGGGAAAGACGGTGCCCGGGGATGGTCTTTCCCGATTATGACCTTCTGCCAGTGAAAACAGGCGATCACCTTTTTCATGAAAGTCGTCGAAGGTGACTAATTTATTGACTAAAAGAAGAATGACGACTACGCTGGTTAGACACAATACCAAAGACACTAAGTTGATTGCGCTGAAAAGCCGGTGTCTCCAAAAATTTCTAAAAGCGAGTTTCAGGTAGCTGTTTATCATAATCGATCCGGTATTCATTTATCTTGCGCGAAAGCCAAGCCACTATTTTAAGAATCTGTATGTCAGTTTTCTACATTTTTTTTTCTTTTTTGTTGTGTCCGAAAACGAACATCTCAAGATCAATTCCGAACACCCAAGATGAACCTAAAAACCGGTGGAAACCAGAACCACTTTATATCTAAACATTTACCAGATACTTACCAAATACTAATCAGGTACTTTTTTTTACCGTAAATTGATCGTAAACCGACCGTAAATTCACCGTAAGTTGACCGTAAATTTTACGGTCAACTTACGGTGAAT
>JBMDWN010000156.1:0-6879 GCA_048595275.1 Olivibacter sp.
CCTTGGGCACTGACTTTTACAGATGAATACCATATCGATCAATTTAAATCTGACTGGGAATGGGAAACTGGGTTTGGTAACTTCAATACAATTATGGATGCCGAAAAGATAAGAGATAACTGGTCGTACCTGGGTTGCCTATATCGGTGGAAAAAGAGAATCCAGAAGATTAATAGGAGACCATATCTTAAATCAAATGGATGTACAAGAAGGAAAGATGTACCCCGATGCTACGGTTACGGCTACCTGGACAATTGACCTCCACTTTCCTAATGAGAAGAATAAACTTTATTTCCCGGGAGAAGAGTTCTTTGCGTCAACTAAACACATCAGCGTGGCACCTTACACCATTCCATACCGCTGCCTTTATTCCCGTAACATCCCCAACTTATTTATGGCTGGCAGAAACATTAGTACAACACATGTAGCTTTCGGCAGTACGCGAGTAATGAGAACCTGCGGCATGATGGGTGAAGTGGTAGGAATGGCTGCATCAGTTGCCAAAAAACATAATACAAATCCAAGAGGGGTACATGATGATCATCTCGATGAGTTCATGAGCATGATCAGAGACTAATAAGTTTATAAAGGTCAGGGACGGATTGAAAGGTCCGTTCCTGGCCTATTAATTCGAAAGTCCCTTTTTATTCTCATCCTTCAGAATAAGATAATAACACAAAAAGCCCAAAGCTACGGCGATCAATTCAATCGCATAAGGCAGCGGTGCTTCAAGCGTCCTGGCTTCCGGAATAAAGTTGATGATCAGCAATCCGATTCCGCCGAACAGCAGAACACAACCCCATTTTAATCCATCTACACTGGAAGTATAGGACTGTCCAAGCTGCTGAATAAGCTGAAGATCGGTATAACCGGATCGGATCAGATTCCTTTTTAAGGAATAATTCAGTATCGAAATGACAATTACCGCTACAGTAATGAAAACGGTTGCCGGTACTAATATGGCGACTAACTCTCCCATGATTTTAATTTTTTACTCAGTAGACACCCGCTCCTTTCCAAAGGTTGCAAAAAATTCCGGAAATATTTTTCACCTATTTTGCAACCCTGTAACCTATATTCGTGTCTACTCCCGTAATGCAGGAAGAAGAAAAGCTTGTTCAGGATATTCTAAATGGTAACGCTCGTCGATTCGAGCAGCTTGTCCGACAATATGAGCGGCTGGTTATCCATGTAGTAAGCCGGGTAATCAGACAAGAAGAAGACCTGCAGGATGTATGCCAGGACGTATTTATAAAAATCTACCGGAATCTTCACAGCTTTGATTTTCGATCAAAACTCTCTACCTGGATTGCTCAGGTTTCCTATCATACCGCCTTGAATCATTTGCGGAAAAATAAAAACAGTTTCCGATTTGTTGACAGGGACAACACCGCAGAGTGGGAGAATGAGGCTAAGGCCGATGCAACTCCTGAAGAACTGCTGATTAAAAAGGACGCCAAAGCTTACGTTCACTACGTCATAAAACAACTAAACGTATCTTATCGCACCGTACTAACGTTATATTTCCTGGAGGAGTTCAGTTATGCTGAAATTGCAGAAATAACAGATCTACCACTCGGAACGATTAAGAGCCATTTATCTAGGGGGAAGCTTCTTTTGAAGGAAAAACTGGAGCGCTATCTGGAAGCAGGTTAACGAGAAACACCATGAAAAACGAACGGAATAACATTGACGAATTATTGATGTCTGCCCTGAAGGCAGAACTTAAGGATGACTTACCCTATAATTTTGTACCGGATCTAAGGAGGAAAATGTTTCCTTTACCGAATACGTACAAACTCGCCCTTCTTCGTGTAGCCTCGGCTATAGCTGCTTCTTTGCTGTGCCTTTTTTGTCTGTATTTCATGAATCCGGAGGCGACTATTCAGCTGATCACAGGGTTAGCGACTTTTAAATACATCTTGCTGTTTTTAGGAGTCGTTTTTTTGATGATTCAGTATGTGGACTGGAAACTGGTCAGGCCGGATCTGGGTAGAAAGTAAGCTTAACCCTCATGTAGATATAGAATAAAAAAGGCTTTCTTGTGTCAGAAAGCCTTTTTTCGTGGTACCAACTGGATTCGAACCAGTGACACAAGGATTTTCAGTCCTTTGCTCTACCAACTGAGCTATGGTACCATCCTCAAACTTTTGCCGAAGCATTTCGTTTGTTTTGGGACTGCAAATGTAGCTTCTTTTTTTATTCCTCCAAATTATTTATCTCAAAATTCTTCTTTAAAAAACGTTAAAGCCTGCATAATACTGACAGTCAGATCGATTATTTTATCCAATTACTATGCAAGCATAATAAGTAAAAATAGCTAACTTAGCGTCAAAGCTCCGCTTATGACTAGCCAGATCCTATTTTTCTTCGCCCTTACGGGGGCAGTTCTTCTTTTTTCCAGAAATATCAGGAGGATTGTCAGCAATATCCGGATGGGGCAGCCCGTGAATCGCTATGATCAACCCTACAGACGCTGGCTAACCGTATTAATGATCGCTTTTGCCCAGCAGAAAATGACGAAAAAGCCTATTGCATTTTTACTTCACCTTTTTGTGTACCTGGGCTTCGTCATCATCAATATCGAAATGCTGGAAATTGTAATCGACGGATTGACGGGAACGCATCGCCTTTTCTCCGTTGCAGGACCATTTTACTCGTTGCTGATAAGCAGTTTTGAATTTCTTGCGCTCGCGGTTATTATCGCTTGCGCAATCTTTTTGATTCGAAGAAATATTCTTCAACTCAAACGTTTTTCGGGAATAGAGATGCGGCCCTGGCCAAAAACCGACGCGGATATTATACTGATAAGTGAGGTTTTGCTAATGCTCGCCTTTTTGTTCATGAATGCCGCAGACTATAAGATACAAATACTCGGAGGATCCGAACCGGTTGCGAGCTTTCCTGTATCGCAGCATATGGCGGTCTGGTTGCCTGGAGAAATTAACTCATTGCATCTGATCGAACGCTTTTGCTGGTGGTTTCACATTTTAGGCGTACTCGCCTTCCTGAATTATCTCCCCTACTCCAAACATCTGCATATTCTATTCGCCTTTCCGAACACCTATTATTCGAATCTTGAATCTAAGGGAAAATTCGAGAATATGGCTGCGGTAACCAACGAAGTCCGCGCAATGCTGGATCCGTCGCTAAGCCCACCCGTATCCGACAGCTCGCTTCGCTTCGGAGCGAACGATGTGGAAGACCTCAGTTGGAAAAACCTGCTGGATGCCTACACTTGTACCGAATGTGGGCGCTGCACCGCTGCTTGCCCCGCAAACCTGACTGGTAAGCTGTTGTCGCCCCGAAAAATCATGATGGATACGAGGGATAGGCTGACGGAAGCGGGTGCTGAAAAACGCCGCAATACAGAGGAAAAAGCGAAGAAAAAATTACTTGACGACTACATCACCCGGGAAGAGATCTGGGCTTGTACAACCTGTAACGCCTGCGTTGAAGCCTGTCCGGTGAACATCAATCCCATGGAAATTATCCTTAAGCTCCGTCAGTATGCTGTTATGGAAGAAGCACAAGCTCCGGCAGCACTTAACAGTATTTTCTCCAATATTGAAAACAACGGCGCTCCCTGGAAGTATGCGGCTACAGACCGGGAAAACTGGGCAAAAGACTAAAAAAGACAGAAGATGAAATCCAATATGATGAACAATGACACAACGATTCCTACAGTGGCAGAACTGGTACAAGCAGGAAGAACGCCTGACATCCTCTTCTGGGTAGGCTGCGCCGGAAGTTACGATGAACGGGCGCAGCGCATATCGAAAAGCCTATGTAAGATCCTTAACCATGTAGGCCTGAACTTTGCAATTCTTGGTAATGAGGAGAGCTGCAGCGGCGACCCGGCAAAACGGGCGGGAAACGAATTTCTATTTCAGATGCAGGCGTTGAGCAACATTCAGGTGCTGAACAATTATGGCATCACGAAGATTGTTACCGCCTGCCCCCATTGTTTCAATACGCTGAAAAATGAGTATCCGGAATTAGGCGGATGTTTTGAAGTTATCCATCACAGCCAGCTCATAAGTGACCTTATTCGGGAAGGACGGCTTCGTAGTGTGGATGGTCTTTCTTTTAAAGGGAAACGCATCACGTTTCATGATCCATGTTATCTAGGCCGTGCAAATGGCGTTTACGAAGCGCCCAGGCAGGTGTTGGAAGCCCTTGATGCAGATCTCATCGAAATGAAAAGGTGTAAAAGCAACGGCCTATGCTGCGGGGCTGGCGGAGCCCAGTTGTTCAAGGAGGCGGAGAAAGGGAAAAAAGAAATTAATATGGAACGTGCGGAGGAAGCAATGCAAATCAAAGCGGATATTATTGCTACCTCTTGTCCTTTCTGTATGACGATGCTGAGGGACGGGGTGAAACACCTGGATCAGGACGATACTGTCCAGGTGCTGGATGTGGCACAACTGACGGCCAAAGCTAATGGCCTTACGGATGAGCCTTGATTAATATATAAATCAGTCTTTGATAAGCACTTCTACCCGACGATTTTTCTGCCGGCCTTCTGCAGTACTGTTTGTAGAAACAGGTTTAGTGACTCCGTATCCGCGGGTAGTAACCCGACTGTCTGCCAGGCCCAGCTCCACTACATAAGCTTTCACAGAAGCGGCCCGCTTGTCTGACAACCACTGGTTATAATCTTCCTTCCCGGTCGAGTCCGTATGCCCGTTCACCTGCAGGCGCGATCCCGGATGATTTTTATTGATGTAAGCCACCATATTTTTGAGCGTTGCTTTAGCCTTTTCGGTCAGGTAGGAAGAATTGGTATTGAACAAAACGTCCGATTCAAAAGTCAGCATAAGTCCTTCGTCCGAGCGCGAGATCGTACTACCGCTGGGCGCTTCTCCACCCCTGGAGTACTCTACCTCAGCACCGTCGCTAACAATCATTTTTTTGCTTTTACAGGCCGGTACTGTCAAAACCAAAAGAACTGCGGCTACCGCCGTATACTGATTAAAAAAACGCATAAGTTCAACCCTTTAATTAAGTATTATGAATATCCTGAACAAACATATATAAATTGCTCGTCAAATCCAATGAACGAAATAGCTAAAACCTAAGTTGATTTCAGCTGTTCTGATTTTATAAAAAAAGACAAACAATGAATAAGGACAAACCGAACATACAGCCAAATGGTGAGATGCCAAACGAACAGGCAAACCCGGAAGATTTGAAGTTCAATGAGGAACTGGATAGCTACGAATTAGATGTGGAATCGGAAGATCCGGATTATCAGCACGAGGATCCTTACGATAGTGCCGCACCAGAAGGTGAAGACGACAACTCCGACTGGGACGAGGCGAATCCACTGGTTGGCGACGAGTATGATGAAAATAAGTCACTGGAAACGGATGCTGAAAACCTCGGCATGCACATTGACACCGGCCAGCACATGACTCATTTAAGTAAAAAAGATGAAGAGCTTGCTCAGACCCCCGAAGATTACCGGGATGATCTGGATGAGGAAGGCTACCCGGTCAACGACCGGAAGAAGCCATCTTAATCGAAGCCAAGGTTTAGTTCCTGCCTCAACTTGTCTACCAACGGATTTTTAGTGGCCAATACCTGGTACTTTTCCTGATCCGTATATGGACGACGAGAGGCAGGAACCTCCACCTGTTTGGCGGTCAGCTGTATATCAAAATTTCTCAGACGCACCCGAAGCATATTGAGAATGTCAATTTTGGAATTTTGCAGCAAATTTTCTTGTATCGCATTTTCCACCACAACTTCTACAGAATAATCATCCAGCAAAGTCGGACTGTTTGCCGTCATCAGCGTATACAAGCTGATTTTACTTTCTTTCTTGCTTTGGTCAGCAAATTCATGCCATAAGCTTATGAAAGCTTCATAAGTAAAAGCTTCTTTTTCTCCACCACTGATGTATTTAGGTTCACCGTCGTCCACCCCGTCTTCTTTCTCTTTAAAGACGTCTTTCAGGCTTGGAATAGCGGAGTTTAATCTGAAATTTCTGATGTTGGGCATGCGGGGTTTTTCCGCTACCGGTTCGACAGCCTTCTGGATCGGAGGGTCGGGGTTTACGTCTTCTTTTAGCTTCGAAGCCTTCTGTTCGGTAACTTTCGGCTCAGGAGTCTTTTGTATTTCTGCTGTACGAACACTTTTTTCCGATCCTGCCGGACTGCTTAGCGACTCAAGCTGAGAAACTGATTTTTTTTTTTGGGTCTCTTCGGTCTGGCCGGAGACAATGGAACTCAGTTGTATCGCCTGGGCGACATGACACATCTTCAGCAGCGCCAGCTCTACCTGCAAGCGCTGATTTTTACTCATCCGGTAGTTGATTTCGCATTGATTAGCGATGTTCAGCGCAGAAAGCAATAAGCCGGTCTGCATCTGTTGCGACTGCTCCTGATAGCGTTGTTGGATTTTCTCGCTTACCTCCATCAGCTTAATTGTACCGGGATCTTTACCCACCAGCAAGTTCCTGAAATGCGATGAGAGCCCTGAGATGAAATGCCCACCGTCAAAACCTTGCTTCAGAATTTCATCAAACACCAACAAAGCAGCTGCTCCATCTTCCTGTAGCATGGCGTCTCCGATTCTGAAATAGTAATCATAATCGAGGATATGCAAATTATCGATCACCGCCTGGTAGCTCACTTGCTTATTGGAGAAGCTCACAATCTGATCGAACATAGACAAGGCATCCCGCAGGCCACCATCTGCCTTTTGGGCCAAAAGGTGTAGTCCGTCGCGGTCATATCCTATTTCCTCCCGATCGGCGATTCGTTGCAGGTGACCGGCAATATCCTCTACCCTAATCCGATTGAAATCAAAAATCTGGCAACGCGACAAGATGGTTGGCAGAATTTTATGTTTTTCTGTCGTGGCTAAGATAAA
>JBMDWN010000157.1:0-3753 GCA_048595275.1 Olivibacter sp.
AAAGGTGGACTCATCGCCTTCGCGAAACTTTTCAATGGACAATTCACAGGTAGGGTTTGCCTTCATGAAATTTGTTTTTACAATTAATCCCTCGAAAATGCCCGAAACAGGTTATAAGGCTAGGCGGATTCAAATATACTAAACATTAAGACTAACCCAAATAGTAAAGGCTTAAAGAATTCTGATATTCAAGACCCATTTACAGGTGCGAACAAAGTAGGGACCTTTCCTATATTAACTTCGGTCGAAATACGGGTCTGGTTCGGGTTTTTTACGGGTATTTTTCGGGTCGTCTACGGGTGGTGTCGTAGGCAACCCGTTTTTTAACGTTACCGACTCGCAAAATGGGTGAAGTTGGTATGGAGTTGATCCCTGCTTGGTATTTAACTGCTCCGTCTACCGTAGGAAAAATTCCGTTTCCCGTTCCTTTATTTAGATTGATTATAATTTACTTTGCTGGAGATTTCAATGCTTGCTACAGCGGTTGTACACAAGCTTTGACCAGCATAATGAAGCATTTCTTCCTATTCCTCAGTTTTCTGGCTGTTACATCAACAGTCAACGCACAAGTAAGCAGCATCAAAGGGATTATCCACAATAAAGAAGGAACGCCCATAAGCCATGTTACTGTATCCATTAAAGGAACATCCGTTCGCGCTGTTTCCAGGGAGGATGGAAGTTTCCGTTTACGAAACCTGCCTTCAGGCACTCATACCTTAAGGGTGTCTTCCCTCGAAATTGAGACCCAGGAACTGTCCGTACAGGTCGACAAGCCTGAAGTTGAACGAAACATCACGGTGACGCTAAAAGGTGATCAGGATCTGGGCGAGGTGAATGTCCTGGGCAAATCAAAAAAACGTGAACTGGAAACACAGGGTTTCGCGGTAAACATCATCGAAACCAAAGACGCTGCGCTCCGGAATTTGCAAACCAATGAACTGCTGGACAGAAGTGCGGGGATAAGGGTTCGTCAAAACGGAGGCCTCGGCTCTGCCGTAAATTACAACCTTAACGGCATGTCGGGCAACTCGGTGCGGATATTCATAGACGGAATCCCCATCAGCACCTATGGTGCATCCTTTAACCTGAACAGCGTCCCTCCGGCGCTTATTGAGCGCATTGAAGTTTATAAAGGGGTTATTCCTGCCCACCTGGCAGATGATGCGCTGGGCGGTGCCATCAATGTTATTTTAAAGAAAGACATCAGGAACAACCTGACGGCTTCCACATCCTACGGATCCTTCAATACCACTCAATCGAACCTCAGCGGTACCTTCAGGAATGCTAAAAATGGCTTGACGCTTAAGGCATCCGGATTTCATAATTATTCCGATAACGATTACGAGGTTTGGGGGCGTTTTGTGCGGAATATATTACCAAACGGACGTTACGATTACGTCCGGGCCCGGCGTTTTAACGATGCCTACCGATCGCTGGGCGGACAAGTCGAAGCAGGCTTTACTGACGTTAAATGGGCGGATCAGTTTTTAATAGGCCTGAACGCCTCGCAGGATTACAACGAGATCCAGCATGGTGTATTCATGACTATTCCTTACAAGGGACGCTTTACAGAAGCTAACGCCAACGTACTTAGCCTGATCTACCGTAAGCGAGATCTTTTTACGAAGGGTTTATCGGTGAACCTGAATGCGACACGAAGTGAACGGAAAGAGGTCGTGACCGATACCGTGTCCTGGAATTACAATTGGTTCAGAGAAAGAAGTCTGGGTTTGGACGGTGAACCGATCCGGCGTCCGAGCGGAGCTCAACAAGGTGCTCCAACCATCAATCACATCAATCGGAGCATTACAAGCGTGCGTTCCGGACTTAATTATGAAATTACCGGCCAACACCGCCTGGTACTCGGACATATTTTAAATGTGGTTGATCGCGGAGACCGCGATGATATGCGTAATGCTGTTGAACGTGAATTTGTGGGCACCCGGTATCTGGCGAAGAATGTCTTGTCCTTCGCTTACGAAATGGATGCCTTCAACGCGAAGTTAAAGACTAACCTGTTCGGGAAATACTACCAGCAAGCCATCGAACGCGTGGAACCTTCCCTGGTCAATACCGGGGGAGAGCAGGTTCGGGTAGACGATGTGATCAACAGCAACCGCTCTACTACGGGTTACGGACTGGCAACTTCCTATTCCTTCCAACCAACGCTGGTGCTGCTGGCTTCGGCTGAAAGAGCGGTCAGGATGCCTTCCGAAGGAGAAGTTTTTGGGAGTCCGGGGGACAACATCACGGAAAATATAGGAATTCGGCCTGAGGTCAGCAATAATCTGAATGTAGGTGTCCGGCTGGGACCTTATCGTATTGAAGAGCATCAATTATCTTTTGCAACGTCGGGGTTTTTGAGGGATACCCGCGATAAAATTGTTCAACGGATCAATCCACGTCTGAATGATGCTATTCAAACCAACCCCTTCGAAAACCTCGGACGGACCAAAGCCATCGGGTTTGAGGTTGAAGCCAATTACAGTTTCAGCAGGAAATTAAATGTGTCGGTCAATGGGTCACGCTTTAATTCGGTCTTCAACCTGCCTGCTGACCCCCAGGGCAGGCCCTACGATTACTATAACCGGCAGCTGCCGAATGAACCATTCTTCACCATCAACAGTATGGTGCAATACACCCTGGAACATTTGCTGGGTAAAAATTCCCTGACGAATTTTTACTACAACTTTGGCTTTGTCGACCGTTTTTATACAACCTGGATGGAAATTGAGGATTTCCAAACGCCTCAACAGTACATACAGGACCTCGGCATCAGCTATGCATTTCCAAACCGGAAATTGGTGCTAAGCTTCGACGCAAAGAATATTTTTGACCGACAGGTGTACGATAATTTTGCCGTGCAAAAGCCTGGACGGGCCTTTTACCTGAAATTGAATTACTCTATCCATAACTTTTAAATACATTGATATGAACAAACACTTTTCACGAATCTTACTATGCGGGGCAGCCGCAGCGACGATGAGCATCGCCGGCTGTACTAAAAATGACGGTCCCGACGGACCGGGCGGCGGTGACAGCGGGGGACGCTGGATCACGCTTGCGGGCGCATTAATGGGCGATAACCCGGGTGACGGCAACGGTGGAACCATGGTCTATTCTATAAGTAAAGACGATGCGCGTAATCCAGACGTTTCCGTTGATTTATTCGAAAACGGATTTGGCGTTCCGTCTAACCGTACCGCTCGTCTTCAATCGGCGGTAGATGGTTCCACACTCTTTAATATAGCTTACACAGGTGATAACGGTGGAGAATTTTCCCGCTATCGCGTAGAAGGGGGAGGCAACTTTCCGAGAGAGGACGTATCCGTCAACATTTCTCAATATGCGGGTACCAGTCCGAGGTGGGTAAAGCTTTTTGACAACGACCAAACCGGTGCAGCGGTAAATGTGGCCAGCATCCAGGCGAACAACGCCACAGGTGGCCCTGACGCAGGAGGAGCTTTCCGGTACTACCGGGGTGTAGCGACCGTACTGGCGCTGGATTTGCAAAATCCGCAGATCAAGAATTATGAGCAATATCCTATTCCGCTTACGGAAGCGGAAGAATTATTAGGGCACCACATTTTCAGATTGGACGCTCCCGTTTTGAACCGTGCAGGAGACAAAATGATCATAGGAACCTGGATGCGGAGAACAGATCCGGCAACCGGTCAGAACATCACGGGAGCAGACCGATTGGGTACTAAATCTGTTGTGGTCGATTATCCTTCTCTGGAAAACCCAACCGTA
>JBMDWN010000158.1:0-3377 GCA_048595275.1 Olivibacter sp.
CTGAAAAGACATGGTTACGAGGTGCATACGCAAATCGGTTCCTCTGCCTATAAAATTGATTTGGGTGTTGTGGACAGGGAAAATCCTTCGGCTTATGTTCTGGGCATCCTGACGGATGGAGAGAATTACCGGTCGGCGCAAACCTCGAAGGATCGGGAGATTACGCAGGTTGCGGTATTGGAGCAGTTGGGATGGAACATTCATAAGGTTTGGTCTACGGAATGGTGGGAAAACCGGACGAAGGTGCTGAACGAGGTGTTGGAGGCGATTAAAAGGGCTGAGGCGGGTGGCGCTGGTAAATCAGCAGGGCCGGGCTTGCAGGCGTCCGTCGCTCCGCAACCGGAGCTTTATAAGCGGGCCGTTAGTTCGGATTCTTCCAGGGTTGTGTTAGATCCTGTTGCTGAGGATTCGGTTTCTGAAGAGAAGGAAGTATGTCCGGCTAAGGAGGTTTTCCCGGGTAGGGAGGTTCATAAAATGGTGGTACTGGATCACGTAGGTGAGGTTACCTACGATGAATTTTTGTTGCCGGAGAACCGGGAGAAAATTAAAGCGCAGGTTTCGGAGGTTTTGTCTTTGGAATGGCCGATCAGCCGAAATGTGCTTTGTAAAAGGGTACTGGCTGCCTGGGGTATCCCGAGGAATCCAAGAATCAATTATTATTTCCTGACGATTTTTACCGAGTTAGGGCTTATAGCGGTTAGAGATGAAGATCGTGAGTTTTATTGGCCGATAGGATACGCCTTGGATGATTATCGGCTTTATCGGATTCCGCAAAATGATGCGGAGAAAAGGGATGCGGATGATATTCCACCGGAGGAGGTGTCGAACGCTATTCGCGAGATTCTGATCAACCAGATCAGTTTGAGTACAGAAGACTTGATTCGCGAACTTGCTAAGATGTTTGGCTATGCTCGTGCAGGAACAACCGTGTATTATTCAATGGCAAGGGGTTTAGCGAAAGCGAAAGAACGAGGTTTTGCGAAGGAGGTTAACGGGCGGGTTGTGTTGAATGATTGATTTGTTTTATCGTAGTTACAGCAGTTTAACGATTTGCAGTGTCTGTTTAATACATAATAAATATAAGCTCATAACTCAAAGGGGTTGAGCTCAAAAAGCGATATTTTTGAGCTTATAGCGTATATAAAATGAGCCCATCACTAATAGATAAGCATAAAAAGAGTTAATTACCTAGGTAGTGATTGTAATACATTCATCGCTCTTAGAATAAAAATACAGAAAGTTTCAGGTTTTTAGAAAAGGAGTGTTTGAAAGCTGGCTCAGTAGACCTAGTAGTTGACAGTTTTATTTGGTAATTTTGCATAAGCAGATATCACTTGATTATGAGACTACAGGTAATACAAGATAGTAAAGGCAAAGCTACTGGGGTTTATATACCCATTAAAGAATGGAAGGAGCTCAAAAAGCAACATAGAGATTTAGAGGCTTTGGAATATGAAGAGCCTAATAAAGAGGAAATTTTACAGGAAATTCTGGAAGCTGTAAATGAACTTAAGCTGGTTGAGCAAGGCAAGTTGAAAGCTCGGTCCGCACAAGAATTGCTAAATGAGCTATGAAATTGCCTCCATACCAGTTTTTGATAAGCAGGCGAAACGACTGTCGAAGAAATACTCTTCGATAAAACAGGACCTGTCAAACAAGTCAGAAAAAAGCACCATCACGGTTAAAGAACTTGAGCAGATTTTCTTGACGATTCCTTAGAAATTCAGGAGGCAAATGCCTGCTGAATTTTCGAAATCCATTCTTTTATCATTTCCGAATTGGCTTGATCTGCCTTATCAAAGAAAAAATGGTTTTTTACCTCCAGCCCGCAGTAGATATAAATTCCCTTGTCCGAAGTCAGAGAAAGCGCTTTATCCATTTCTATATCGCTATACTCTTGATGGGATTTACCATGAGTATTAATAATTATTGCCTGCTTTCCGCTAAGCAAACCCTTTTGAATTCCCTGGTCGTAACGATAAGCAAACCCATAGCTGAAGACCCGATCAATGTAGCCTTTCATCATAGCTGGTAAACCAGTCCACCAGATGGGGTGGATAAAGGTGATGCAGTCTGCCCAGCGAATGTACTCTTGCTCCTTCTCTACTTCCTCGGCTACTTGCCCTTTTCTTTGACCTGCCAGATCGTCCAGGGATAGTGCAGGATTGAAATCCAGTTTGTATAAATCCCTGATGATTACTTCATGCTCCTTATTAAGAAGGAATTCTGCTAATGCCTGTGTAAACTGTCCGTTAAGGCTTTGTGCGCTCGGGTGTGAAAATACGATAAGATGCTTCATTAGACTATTATTTTAATGTTGAAGCAAATTTAGGTTGCTAAAAACCCTTGAAATTGGAAGAAAACGAATGTCAACTAATTGGGTTGCAAAAATAACGTTGAAACTTGAGGTATTTCGTAGGGGTTAGGTTTATATAGTGTTTAAAATCGTTGATCAACTGACTCTGATCATAATAGTCGCATTGGTCGATTATTGTAAACCAATCTTCTTTCTTAGCTTTTGTTGCGATATCTTCTATCATTTCAACGGCTTTCAGAAAACGTTGGTATCGAGTCACTTCTTTAGCTGAATAACCAAAATGCTTTTTATGATTGATCTGGATTGTCCGTTCACTTAGACTTTCGGCGTGGGCCACTTTTTTTACCGAATTATATACCGAATCTTTAAAGTACACCAATTGTTTAGCAACTGCATCTCTCTCCTTCAAAAAGGGTCTGCAAATGCTAAGGATATGATTTACCTGGTCCTCTGGGTTGCTTAACAGGGCTATGGAATCCCGTAATTTCTTAAAGCAATTTTCATCCAAAAGGGAGTCCGGGTCGATTGGTAGATGTTCTGCAACATTGGCCGATCCGAAGAATCGGTAAAAGGCGTCATCTTTAAAATTTGCTACTAATATTTTGGCTCCGGTAGGCAGAGAATAGTCAAATGCTTTCTTGATTGGACCCAAAACCACGCAGTCTTCGATATTGATCGCCTCATCGTTGTCTGAATGGATAATTACACTGGGTCCAAAGTTGAAAATCAGGATGGTCTGATATGACGGCAGAAGTGTTTTCCTTATTAATTGGCCCGATGTATTTTCAGCAAAGTAGAAATGAGAAAATACTTCGCTAAACTCTTCAGGCACCGGTATCCGAAAATTCAAATATTCCATGTCAGTTTCAATAGATAACTGAGTTGTTAGAATCGAAATTCATTTCAGATCACCAAATTAACAATAAACACTGATTCAAAAAAATGATGCCTTGCGTATCCGGATACAATGATAGGTTTTACGGGATGATCTATTCGAATTTCAAATAGTTCAATTCAGCCCAAGTGTTTAGTGCATCTGTCTGGCCGGGAATGATTCCGT
>JBMDWN010000159.1:0-23032 GCA_048595275.1 Olivibacter sp.
TGGGCTGGGATTTGCTGCTCAATGAGCATCGGCGCTTAAAGGTTGACGGAGAGGAGATCGGTATACTTGGCGTGGAGAACTGGGGGACAGGACGCTTTCCGAAATACGGGAGGCTTGACCTGGCTGTTAAAGATACAGACGATCTTCCGGTGAAGCTTCTACTGTCGCACGATCCTTCACACTGGAGAGCTCAGGTGCTGCGCGATCCGTCTATTGATGCGATGTTTGCGGGGCATACGCACGGTATGCAGTTCGGCGTGCGGGCGGAAAATTTCCAATGGAGCCCCGCGCAATATGTCTACAAGGAGTGGGCGGGGCTGTATCGGGAAGGAGCCCAGCAGCTTTATGTGAACGTTGGTTACGGCTTTTTAGGCTACCCCGGGCGGGTAGGCATTCTGCCTGAAATCACCATCTTTGAATTGCAGTCAAGCTAATATTTCTGTAACAATCTATACCTACAGGCATCCAATATAGAAAGGCCTGCCATGTCTGTTAAGATTTCGTACCGCGAGAACATCAAGCTATCACTCGAGTCCATCAGCAGCAATAAGTTGCGGACTTTTCTGACTGCGCTGATCATTGCGATCGGTATCACGGCTTTGGTGGGCATATTGACTTCTATTGAAGCGATTCAACGATCGCTGACAGACTCTTTTTCCGCAATGGGTGCTAACGCCTTCAACATCAGGAACCGCGGGATCAATGTACAGATCGGAGGCAGCGGAACCCGCCCTAAAGTATACCAGAAGATCACGTACCAGGAGGCAATCGATTTCAAACGACGCTTTACTTTTCCTTCAGTTGTTTCACTAAGCGCCTACGCCAGCAACGGCGCGGTCGTAAAGCGGGGGAGTAAGAAATCCAATCCGAATATATCCGTACTGAGTGCCGACGACGGCTACCTGAGCACCGGCGGCTACAAACTGCAGCAAGGTCGCAATTTCTCACAACGGGACCTGGAGACGGGGTCTAATGTGGTCATTATCGGTGCGGAGATTAAGAAACTGCTGTTTACAGAAAATCAGAATCCGATAGATCAAGCCATCACCATAGGCAATTCCCGGTACAGGATCATCGGTGTTCTGGAGGAAAAAGGGTCCAGCGCCGGTATGGGAGGGGACCGGATGTGTATTGTTACCTTATTGCGCGGAAGAACCATTATGGAAGGCTCTCCGCCTTCTTACACGATTACGGTAGGAGCAAGCAGTCCGGATAAGATGGAGGCGGCCATTGGAGAAGCCACGGCTCTCTTCAGAAACGTACGTAAACTCGGTATCCGGCAGGAAACTAATTTTGAAATTACCAAAAGCGATGCCGTAGCCCAGGTGTTACTCAGTTCGTTAACCTACGTAGCCCTTGGTGCCTTTGTAATTGGTATCATCACCCTGATTGGCGCTTCCATCGGATTAATGAACATTATGCTGGTCTCCGTGACGGAGCGCACGCGGGAGATTGGGATACGTAAAGCCATCGGCGCTACACCTAAGGTTATCCGGACACAGTTTCTGACGGAAGCCATTATGATCTGTATGCTGGGCGGTGCGGCGGGGATCTGCCTGGGAATCCTGATCGGTAACCTGGTAGCGCTTGTCCTGGGCTCAAGCTTTCTGATTCCCTGGATTTGGATTTTGCTTGGCGTGATTGTCTGTATCGGCGTCGGGATGATTTCTGGCTTTTACCCCGCTTCCAAAGCGTCGAAGCTGGATCCCATTGAAGCCCTCCGCTACGAGTAAGCACGGATCAGGCATTTTTTCTATCTTTATCTCCCATGAAGGAAATTGCATGGCAGGATTTCGAACAGGTGGAGCTAAGGGCTGGAACGATCATGGAGGTGTTCGATTTTCCGAAAGCACGTAAACCTGCTTATCAGTTGCTGATTGACTTTGGACAGGAACTGGGAGTAAAGAAAAGCAGCGCACAAATCACCAAGCATTACAGCAAAGAGGCGCTTATCGGAAAGCAGATCGTTGCGGTTGTGAATTTTCCTGTTAAACAGATCGGAAACTTTTTCTCAGAGTGTTTGGTTACCGGTTTTGCAGATGAGTCGGGTGATATCGTTCTGACTACCCTGGAGCATGCGGTTCCGAATGGTTCAAAACTTCATTAGGATCATGCAATACATCAATTTCGAAGAACATAATGATGGGCTAACCGATGAGTTTTTTATGCGGGAAGCCTTGAAAGAGGCGCATAAGGCTTTGGAAAAGGATGAGATTCCCATCGGAGCAGTTATTGTGCTGAATAACCGTATTATTGCCAGAGGCCATAACCTTACGGAGACCCTGAAAGATGTTACCGCCCATGCGGAAATGCAGGCATTTACTTCAGCGGCAGGATTCATCGGCGGCAAATACCTGAAAGAATGTACGCTCTATGTAACCGTTGAGCCCTGTGTAATGTGTGCAGGAGCGGCATACTGGATACAGCTAAAGCGTCTGGTGTATGGTGCTTCGGATTCAAAGCGCGGCTATAAAAGGCTTGGCGGACCGATCTTACTGCATCCGAAAACCACGATCAGCCACGGCGTGCTGGATGCAGAGTGCGCAGCCCTGATGTCGGACTTTTTCGAGGTCAGGCGACGCTAGCGCTTGGTTTTGTCACCTGTATTTCATCTCCGGGAGAAAAGCTTATTCTATCTGAACAATTCGTTGTACGTAATGTTATATTTGATAAACAAAAACAAACATCATAAACGTTAAATATTATGGCATTTTCACTTCCAGCTTTACCTTACGCTGCAGACGCGTTGGAACCACATATCGACAAGGAAACTATGGAAATTCACCATGGTAAACATCACCAGGCTTATGTGGACAACCTGAACAAAGCTGTTTCAGGAACGGATGCAGAAAATCTATCCATTGAGGAGATTGTTAAAAATATTTCGAAGTATCCTGCTGCCGTCCGTAATAACGGAGGCGGGCACTACAACCACTCCTTATTCTGGACAGTCCTTTCCGGTAAAGGAAATACGAAACCTTCGGGTGAGTTAGCTAAAGCTATTGATGAAACCTTTGGTTCTTTTGACGATCTGAAGAAAAAATTACAAGATGCAGGCGCGACCCGGTTCGGCTCCGGCTGGTCATGGTTGTCAGTCGATGGAGGAGGAAAATTACAGGTGTCCTCTACTCCTAATCAGGATAATCCATTAATGGACGTAGCGGAAGTTAAAGGTACTCCTATCCTTGGAATTGACGTATGGGAGCATGCTTATTACTTAAAATATCAGAACAAACGTCCGGCCTATCTGGATGCGGTGTTCAACGTGATTGATTGGGAAGAAGTAGGCAAGCGTTACGCATCGGCAAAATAGGTAAACGAGAACATTTTTAATATGGAAGCGGCGTCTGGGGTTACATCAGATGCCGCTTTCTTTTAATGGTCAGATCTAAATTTATTTTTAAAGATGAAGGCAATTGTTTTAGATGGGATTAACCTGCCTTTAACGGTTAAAAAGGTTGATGTTCCAGTGCTAAAAGAGGGTGAGGCCCTGGTAAAAATTAATGCTGCAGCCTTGAACCGAAGGGATTTCTGGATACAGAAGGGTCAATATGCAGGGTTGAGGTTTCCAATTATCCTGGGCTCTGATGGAGCGGGTATTGTAGAGCAGGTTGGGACCGCATCTGATGAGAATTGGCTGGGGAAGGACGTGATCGTGAATCCGTCTCTCGCATGGGGAGACGATGAAATCAACCCGACTGAATCGTTTTCCATTCTGGGTTTGCCGCAGGACGGGACCTTGGCTGAGTATGCAAAGGTTCCCGTTGAAAATCTCTACGAGATGCCGGATCACCTGACTTATGAAGAGGCTGCCGCCATTCCCCTTGGAGGTTTGACCGCCTGGCGGGCGCTTTTTACAAAAGGACAACTACAGGCTGGTGAGCGGGTTCTGATCGGCGGAGTAGGTGGTGGCGTGGCGACATTGGCTCTACAGTGGGCGTTAAATAGCGGAGCGGAAGTATACGTGACGTCCGGGAGTCGTAAGAAGATTAAGCGGGCTGTTGAGCTGGGAGCAAAAGGAGGTATCTTGTATACGGAAAAAGATTGGTCGAAAAAATTGAAATCCAAAGCGGGTGGATTTAACGTAATTATTGATAGCGCATTGGGCTCTGGTTTCTCTTCGTACATCGATTTGGCCGAGCCGGGCGCGCGGATAGTCTTTTTCGGCGGGACAGCAGATGGGAAATTGCCGGAGTTGGACGGCAGAAAAATTTTCTGGAAGCAATTGTCTATCCTGGGTACGAAGATGGGCTCTCCAAAAGAGTTTCGGGATATGCTAAATTTTATCGTCCGGAACCAGGTGAAACCCGTTATCGATTCCGTATTGCCTATGGCTCATGCAGAAGAAGCAATCCGAAAGATGGATCTTTCTGAACAGTTCGGAAAGATTGTGTTAAAAGTTTTTTAAGATTTAAGGAGTTATTATTATGAAGATTTGGTTGTGTGTTGTAGGGGTAATAATAGGTATGCAGGTGCTGACAGCTTGTGCAGAAGAGCGGCCTAAAGACCGAACTAAGGCAATGACATCAGCTAACGTACCGTCTGAAGGCGTCGATACCGCGACTTTTGCTGCGGGCTGTTTCTGGTGTGTAGAAGCTCAATTTAAAGAATTGAAGGGTGTTGATACGGTTATTTCCGGGTATATTGGCGGCAAGAAAGCTAATCCGACCTACGAAGAGGTATGCACTGGCCGTACCGGCCATGCTGAGGCTGTGAATATTATTTACCGCCCGGCGGAGATTAGCTTTGATGAATTGCTTGAGGCATTCTTTAGTTCTCATGATCCTACGCAATTGAACAGGCAAGGAAATGATGTGGGGACCCAGTACCGATCGGCAGTTTTTTATCACAATGCAGATCAGAAAGATAAGACCGAGTTTTACATTGATAAATTGAATCAGGAAAAGGTTTACAACACGGGTATAGTAACCAAGTTGGAACCTTATAATGTGTTCTATGTAGCAGAGGACTATCATCAGGATTACTACCGGCTTAATCCGAATCAGGGCTATTGCCAATATGTCATCAAACCGAAGATGGATAAGTTCCGGAAGGTTTTCAAAGACCAGTTGAAATCCGCTCAGCAGTAAATTCTGAGCGGATTTCAACCTTAGCTCAAGATGTCGACAATCTTTATCAGATCAGGCGTCAGGCCGGAGATATGTTTAATTGCCTGATGAAATGGTGTATAGGTAATCTGTCCGTTGATGAGCCCGACCATCTCACCCCGGCGTCCTTCCATCAGGGCTTCAACCGCAGAAACACCCAATCGGCTAGCCAGTACCCTGTCCATGCAACTTGGGCTTCCTCCCCGTTGAATATGTCCAAGAATGGATACGCGGACATCCAGATGGGGGAACTGCTCCTTAACACGCTCGCCAATTGAAAAAGCTCCGCCTTCGTCATCTCCTTCAGCGACCAAAACGATCTTGGAGGATTTATTTTTTCTACCATGCCCTAGCTTTTCCAGCATGGCAGGATAGTCTGTGATGCTTTCGGGAATCAAAATAGCCTCAGCACCGGTGCCGATTCCGCTTCTTAACGCGATCAGGCCAGAATCCCGTCCCATGACTTCCACGATGAACAGGCGGTCGTGCGACTCTGCCGTATCCCTGATTTTGTCGACGGCCTCTATCACCGTGTTGATAGCCGTGTCGTATCCAATGGTAAAATCGGTGCCCGCCAGGTCATTATCGATCGTACCAGGCAAACCCATAACGGGAATGTCGAATTCTTCAATGAATTTTGAAGCACCCGTGAACGTTCCGTCACCACCAATAGCCACGAGTCCGTCGATATCAAACTTTTTCAATTGATCGTAAGCGGCTTTTCGTCCTTCGGGTGTCCGGAACTCGTCGCTTCTTGCCGTTTTTAAAATAGTTCCGCCACGCTGTATAATATTGGCGACGGAGGAGGCATCCATAGGAAAAATGTCTCCACCTATCATTCCATCGTATCCTCTGTTGATTCCATAGACAGAAAAATTGTAATAGAGTGAAGTTCGGACAACGGCTCTAATGGCGGCATTCATTCCCGGTGAGTCACCTCCGGAGGTGAAAACGGCTATATTTCTAACTTTTTCCATATTTTTCTTTTAGCGTTATTTTTGGTAAGCATCTATCCCGCTTTTCAGAAAGGCAATGTAATTATCAGGGTTGTAATCAGCTCCCTGCGGGGGAACCAAAACGTCTCCATCAGCGTTTACGATTACGTAAAGGGGTTGAGAATTGCTGTTAAACCGATCTGCCTGGAAATCGCTCCACTTCTTACCAATGCTGGTGATTTTTTTATTGCTGTAGGTGGAGGTGTATTGCTCTTCCGGAGCAAGCTCCGTTTTATCGTCAACGAAAAGTTCGGCCATAATGAATTCGTTGTTAAGCAGATCGGCTACCCTTGGATCGGTCCAGACGTTTGCTTCCATCTTCCGGCAATTGACGCAATTCCAGCCAGTAAAATCAATCAGGACGGGTTTGTTCTCCTCTTTCGAAACCTCCAGGGCCTGATCATAGTCATAATAGGGATCGAAGCCCTTCGGCGTACCACGTTCATGAAAAATTTCAGCATATTTTTTTACCCGGTTATCGGTCGACTTTGGTGCAGGCAGTCCGGCCGATTGAACGGACAAGTCAAAGTCCTGGGTAGCTGCCGGAGGAAGGAAAGCACTAACCGATTTCAGCGGAGCACCCCACATACCTGGAATAAGGTATATGACAAAAGCAAAAACGACGATCGCCATAAACGTACGTGGGACAGATATGTAGGGCAGGTCACTGTCGTGTGCAAACTTCAGCTTGCCCAGGAGGTAGAGCCCCATTAAGGAGAAAATTACAATCCACAATGCGAGGAAGACTTCCCGATCCAACCAGTTCCAATGGTAAGCCAAGTCCACATTTGACAAAAACTTTAGTGCAAATGCCAGTTCGATAAATCCGAGCACGACCTTTACACTATTGAGCCATCCGCCGGATTTGGGCAGGGATTTGAGCAAGGAAGGAAACAGGGCGAACAGGGCAAAAGGGATCGCAAGGGCAAGTGAAAAACCGAACATACCCATGGCTGGCCCGAGTCTCTCACCACGGGATGCCGCATCCACGAGAAGGGTTCCAATTAGCGGTCCGGTGCAGGAAAAGGACACCAGCGCGAGGCTGAATGCCATAAAGAAAATCCCGAGCAAACCACCTTGATCCGACTTAGCATCGATCTTATTTACGAAAGAGCTTGGTAAGGTGATCTCAAATGCACCGAGGAAAGAAGCACCGAAAACGACTAATAACAGAAAAAATAAAAAGTTGAAAATTCCATTCGTAGATAGTGCGTTTAGGGCGTCTGATCCAAAAAGTATCGTGATCAGCATGCCTAATCCAACGTAAATAATGATGATCGACAGTCCATAGATCAGCGCCTGTCCGACTGCTTTCCGTCGATTTCCACCTCTTTTTGTGAAAAAGCTTACCGTGAGCGGCAGCATAGGAAAGATACAGGGCATAAGAATGGCCGCAAAGCCGAAGAGCAGTCCATTGATGAAGGTCGTCCACAAACCAACTTGTTCGGTATCCGTTTTCTCCGCCGGAAAATTTACAGACTGCTCTTGAGTTGCAGAATCGGCAGGCCTGTCTTCCGGGGCCGGGTCTTCAATATCAGAAAACTCAAGTTCCTCGAAATTTATGGTGTCGCTAAGCGGCTCGTCCTGAAGCACTGCAGCTGAAGCCGGAGAGGTAAACGCACTAAAAATGGCTAAAATGCTGAAGAAGATCAGGCCGGAAAGCTTTAATTGCATATGGAATAAATAAGCCGTGAAAATAGGTTTTTCACCTAAAACGACCGTATTGAAAATGTAATTTTGCAGCCTGCCGAAGCAGGCCAAATGTTATTTAACTGCGATGCTGAATTCGATCTCGTCCGGAGGCAGGCATCGGGTATCGTCGCAAACCATGAATTCAATTGTTCCCTTTACAACTGGATTTGCCTTGTTTAATTTGATCTTCTGTTGAAAAACCACCTGGTTTTCAAAATAGGTGACATCTGTGTCGAAAACCTCTTCGTACTTTTTAACCCCCTTAGGTTCACTTGCCGTTCCAATGGGACTGTAATCAGCGGATTTGCTTAAGCCGATAGACGTAGGTACGGGACCTTCCTTCTGATGCTGTGAATAAATATGCCATCCTTTTTCAAGGGTTGCTTTAAATAATACAATAGCTTCTTTGTCGCTTATTTTTTTCGAGGCGTAAGACCACTTGACCGGCTTTTCGATTTGAGCTGAAGCTGCGGTGGAAAGGAAGATTACAGCCGTAAAAAAAAACAAAATCTTTCTCATTTTTTATAAATTAATTTTCTTCAAACATGCTTTACCTTAGATACAAAGCTAAATAAAAATGATGATATTGTGAGGTTTTCGAAGGTTATTGGTCGGTTGCTATTATCATTTTGACTTCCTGAAAACCGAATTTTGCTGTGCGTCCCTGAAAGTTGATCAGCAAATGGCCCTGATCGGATATGCCTTGTATAATACCTTCCTTTTGCTCTCCGTTGATGAGGAAGCAGGTGGGGATTCCTTTCCGATATAAATGACTTAAGTATTCCTCGCGTAATAAGTTAAACTGCTGCCTTTTTAATTGTTCATAACGCAGGGTGAGGCAATCTGACAGCCGGCTAAATGCGCGGGGAAGATCAAGCTCCTCCTTACGGAGGAGAAACAAGGAAGTCGCCATAGCCGGTGGTTCTTCCTCATTGACGTTGACTCCTATCCCGACAATGCTGGCCCGCCATCTATTTCCACGCAGCATGTTTTCAATGAGCAGACCTGCTACTTTCTGATTCCCCGCGATGAAATCGTTAGGCCATTTTATGAATACCTGCAGGGGCGCTTCTTTCTGAAGAAAGTCGCGGATGGCCAGACTGACCGCGATGTTCAGGTGAAACTGATCGTTAGGCGACAAGAATGACGGTTTGAGAAAAATACTTGCTGTAATATTTTTGCCAGGTGTACTGCGCCAGGTATTGCCGATTTGTCCCTTGCCGCTGAACTGATCGACTGCCATTATTGCAGTCCCCTCGCTTAATGGCTCAGATTTTGAAAGGAGCTCTTTTAGATACTCATTCGTCGAAGGAACACGTTGCAGGGTAATAATTTTTTCACCAACAATAAATCCTAAAAAAGTGTTACTTTGCAAGTGTTCGTATCGTTAAATAAAGGATGATTCAAAACTAGAGTTTTTTAATGGTAAAAAGTAAGAAAGAAAAAGAATCTGCTTACCTCTCAGAAATCATCATTCATGGGATTCAGGAGAAGAAGGGCAATGAGATTGTTCGTCTGGATCTGCAAAAAATTCACAGCTCGATTTCCGATTTCTTTGTAGTCTGCCATGCTGAATCGACCACACAGGTACTTGCCATAGCAAAAAGTGTAGAAGAGGAAGTTTATAAAGCGTTTAAGCAAGACCCCTGGAGAAAAGAAGGGTTAGAACATGGGGAATGGGTGTTGCTGGATTATGTGGATGTAGTCGTTCATATTTTTCAGTCTGAAAAGCGAAGATTTTATGGGATTGAGGATTTATGGGGCGACGCAGAGCTAACTTATTTTAAGAGCGCCTGATCAAATAGAAAAAAAATTTACGTTGTGTTCCGCTTAGAGTTTTTGAGAAGTGAGATACAGGAGCAACGGAATACAATTAGGAATACCAAATGAGTAAAAGTATGCCAAATCAACCTGGTAAAATAAAGAAAGTTCCAGGAAAGAAAATTGCGCCAAAGCCACCTAAGTTCAATATTATGTGGCTTTGGATCGCTATGATTATCGGATTTATCGGATTGCAATATCTTTTTAGTGGCGAGGGTGCTAAAACTGTCACCTACCAGAAATTTGAAAACCAGATGCTAAGCCATGGAGATGTGGAGCGTCTTGTCGCTTATAAAAGAAACGAGCTCATAGCGGTTGAAGTTTTTATAAAAAGAGACAGTCTGGAGAAATCGCAGTATGCGGATGTAAGACCAAGCGGTAATGGTTTTGACCTCAATGCGCCTAGTGCTAAAGGGCCGCAATATGTTTTTACCGATGGCTCATTCGATGCCTTGGAACGTAAATTAGGAGCTGCTCAGCAAGACATTCCGGAGAGTCAGCGCGTTCAGGTAACGCTGGAAGAAAGAAATAGCCCCTGGACAGGCTGGTTGTTATCCATTATACTGCCCTTAGGTTTGGTTATTTTGTTCTGGGTATTTATTATGCGGAGAATGGGGGGCGGTGCCGGTGGTGCCGGTGGTCAAATTTTCAATATCGGTAAATCCAAGGCACAGTTGTTTGACAAAGAGTCCCAGGTCAACATTACCTTCAACGATGTCGCCGGACTTGAGGAAGCTAAGCAGGAAGTGATGGAAATAGTTGATTTTCTGCGTAACCCGAAAAAGTACACTAATCTTGGAGGGAAAATTCCAAAAGGAGCTTTGCTTGTCGGCTCTCCGGGCACAGGTAAAACCTTGCTCGCTAAAGCAGTTGCCGGAGAGGCGCAAGTGCCCTTCTTTTCTTTGTCGGGTTCGGATTTCGTTGAGATGTTCGTCGGAGTGGGGGCTTCGCGTGTCAGAGACTTGTTTAAGCAGGCGAAAGACAAGGCACCGTGCATTATTTTTATTGACGAAATCGATGCCATCGGTAGGGCACGTGGTAAAAACAATATTGTTGGAGGAAATGATGAGCGGGAAAATACGCTGAATCAGTTATTGGTGGAGATGGATGGTTTTGGGACAGACTCCGGAATTATCATCCTGGCAGCGACCAACAGGCCCGATGTCCTGGACTCCGCTTTGCTTCGCCCCGGACGCTTTGACCGGCAGATTTCCATCGACAAGCCTGATCTTGTCGGACGGGAACAAATTTTTAAAGTCCACCTGAAGCCGATTAAGTTGGCTCAGGAAGTGGATGCTAAGAAGCTTTCCGCGCAGACTCCCGGATTTGCCGGGGCAGAAATTGCGAATGTATGTAACGAGGCTGCGCTGATTGCCGCAAGAAGGAATAAGGAATCCGTGGATATGCAGGACTTTCAGGACGCCATTGACCGTGTTATCGGTGGTCTCGAGAAAAAGAACAAGATTATTTCTCCTGAAGAAAAACGGATCGTGGCTTATCACGAGGCCGGGCACGCCATTGCTGGCTGGTTCCTCGAACATGCCGATCCATTGGTAAAAGTTTCCATTGTGCCCAGAGGAGTTGCGGCTCTTGGTTATGCGCAATACCTGCCTAAAGAACAATTTCTCTACACGACTGAGCAATTGCTGGACGGCATGTGCATGACTATGGGAGGACGTGTCGCCGAGGATATTATCTTTAGCAAGATATCTACCGGAGCTCAAAACGATCTGGAACGTATTACGAAACTTGCCTATGCAATGGTAACCGTATACGGGATGAATCCCAAAATAGGAAACGTTTCTTTTAATGATAGTCAGGAGTCGCAATTTCAGAAGCCTTATTCTGAGCATACAGCTGAGTTGATTGATGAAGAGGTGAGGGCTTTGATCGATACTGTATACACCAAAACCAAAAGTCTCTTGACGGAAAAACAGGAAGGTTTAAAAGCTTTGGCTGAGAAGCTGCTGGAAAAGGAAATCCTATTTCAATCGGATCTGGAAGAAATTTTAGGTAAGCGCCCTTTTGATCATCGAACTACTTACGATGAATTTGTAAACGGCAGCGAAGCGGACAGCGATCAGCGTAAAGCAGCGGAAGGACTGGTTCATGATGGCGTCGGAGATAATTCGGGAACTTTTCATGATCGTTCTGGCAGCGCTGAGCGGGCTCCAAAAGATGATCAGTAAAAAAATTGATCATTCATATACAATTTTACGGGACATGCTTCTTTTTCAAAATAAAGAAGCATGTTTTATTTAAAGACCGGTTAAATTTGAGTGGAGGATAATTATGCAGGAGGCAACGGCGAAAGAACGCCTATTGAAGAAAATCAGAAAGGCTTTACTGCTCAAACGGGATAACCCCTACCCGAACCTGGAAGAACTCGCTCTGTATAAGCAAAGGGAGGAAGCTCCTGAAATTCAGTTTGCTGAACGATTTATGGAAGCTGGCGGAAATTTTATCTACTGTGAAGATGAAATCCAGCTCGTGGAAAATCTTCTGGCCATATTGGAAAAGGAAAAGGCCAAAAGGTTATATGCCTGGGAAGATTCTTTGAAAGGGTTACTGGACCGTTATGAATTTCCTTACTTCGACGATGACCGGGATTTTTCGCATGCGGAAATTGGATTAACGACCTGTGAGGCATTGATTGCCCGGCACGGCAGTATATTGGTTTCAAATGGACAATCCAGCGGTCGCAGACTTAGCATTTATCCGCCCGTACATATTGTTATTGCCGACTCAGGACAGGTTTGTATGGATATCAAGGACGGCTTGGCTTTTTTGCAGTCCCGATACCAGCAAATACCCTCGATGATCAGTTTAATTACAGGACCAAGCCGTACAGCAGATATAGAGAAAACGTTGGTTTTGGGTGCACATGGGCCTAAAGCATTGTATCTATTGTTATTAGAAAATAACTAAAATTAATAGTATTGCTATTTATTTTAGTTATTTTCGGATATGGATAAGATATCATCTGCAGACTTTTTAAAGGGGCGGGGAGCCCAGGTAAATACCCACAATCGTTTTGAATCCAGATCCTATGTCCGTATTCACGAGGAAGGACTTGACGAGGAGTGGATAGCAAACTCGGCTACTGAATTGATCGAAACGTATCCAAAGACCATCATTAGCAAAAGTGATAGCCCGGATCTCCGCTTTATGCAATCGGTTAACCCATACCAAGGTTGTGAGCATGGCTGTATTTATTGTTATGCCCGCAACGCACATGAATATTGGGGTTTTAGCGCTGGGCTGGATTTTGAAAGGAAGATTATCGTTAAACGGGATGGTGCTGCACTACTGGAAAAGCAGTTTAACTCGAAGCGTTATATTCCCTCCAGCATTATGCTTTCCGGAAACACCGATTGCTATCAGCCTATTGAACGAAAGCTGAGGCTCACCCGTGGGCTGCTGGAAGTCTTCCTTAAATACCGGCACCCGGTATCTATTATAAGTAAGAATAGTTTAATTCTCAGGGACCTCGACATTCTGGAGGAGATGGCCCAACTCAATCTTGTCCATGTTGCCGTAACCATCAATTCCCTGAATGAGGAGCTGCGTCAGAAGATGGAGCCCCGAACGGTTACTGCTTCGGGCAGAATGAATGTCATCGCACGACTTTCTGAGGCTAAAATTCCGGTTATGCTGATGTGTGCACCCATTGTCCCCGGATTAAACAGTAACGAGTTTCCGGACCTCATTGCCCAGGGTGCCAATCATGGTGCGCGGGCAGCATCATTTACTATCGTGCGCTTGAATGGGGCGTTAGGCGAGATTTTTACCGATTGGATTCACAAGGCCTACCCTGATCGTGCTGAAAAAGTGCTGCATCAGATTGCTGCCTGTCATGGAGGAAAGTTGAACGATAACGAGTGGGGTAGGAGGATAAAAGGGGATGGAGCACTTGCTGAGAGCATTCATCAGCTATTTCGAATGTCGGTGAAAAAATACATGGGAAAGGGAGAATTACCCCCATTGGATTTCAGCCATTTTACGCCTGCAAAAGGTAAGCAGTTGAACTTATTTTAAATGCTCATATAAATCGACTATTTTTAACGACTGTATGGAAACATTTATAGCCCAAACCCCTGTCGCCAGCGTTATTTTCGTATTTACGCTGGTTACCAGTCTTTACACGTTTTATAATCCTTCACTTTTCGGCAGATTTATGCTTCATCCCTATAGTGTCAGCAGAGGTGCAAATGTGTACACGGTTATCACGAGCGGGATGATTCACCGGGATTGGGGGCACCTGTTGTTCAATATGTTTACTTTTTTCTTCTTCGCATTTCCTCTGGAGCGTATTTTTGCTCAAATGAGTAGCTGGGGACACATACAGTTCGCTCTGCTGTATATCCTAAGCTTGATATTGAGCGACATAGGAACAATTGTAAAGGAACGCAATAATTACAATTACCACAGCCTGGGGGCGTCCGGAGCAATTTGCGCGGTGTTGTTCAGTTTCATTTTGTTTCAGCCGTCTACTTCTATCTATTTGTTTTTTATTCCCATCCCAATCCCGGCAGTCGTTTTTGGGCCTTTATTTCTTCTATACTGCGTCTGGGCGGCCAAAAGCGCGAGAGACAGCATTAATCATGATGCCCACTTTTACGGGGCATTGTCCGGCCTGATCTTTACTATTGCACTTTATCCGCAGGTCGTCGGACATTTTTTTAAAGCAGTCCAGGAACTTTTCTAAGGGTTTTTAAGCAGGGATAACTCATTCCCGGGAATAGGGGTGCCCTTTGAATCCAGCAGGAAACTCAGTGGACGTTCCGGATCCTTGATGATTTCAAACAAGAGAATGTTCCAGGGTTTCCAGAAATTCTCCAGGACTTGTCCGTAGGTTTTGACCTGAAAAGTATCAAAGATTGGTCGCTGGTCATTTGCTGACAAGGATAGTGGCTCAATAAACGTGTTTTCCTCTGTAGGAATAATCGAGTATTCCGGCAGACGATTGAAGAGGTAGCCGGAATAAAAAAAGCGGGCACACAGTTCTTCAAATTGTAAAGGATGTAGGCTATGTCCCTCTATTTTGCTTAAAAGTTCCTGATGGTAGCGACCATTGGCTCCATTATCCTGAAGTGAAGCAATAATCCCGAAACCATTCATTTTCAAGGAAAAAATCAACGTGTTGATTTCATCCCTGTAGCTAAACTGGTCTTCGGTCTGGTCCAGCTTGACGATGTATATCGTAAAAGGGCTTGTACCTTCAAACGTAACGGGCCGTATCAGCGATTGCAGCATCAAGTGCAGATTACTGAATTTATGCCTCAATACCTGAGAAAAGTTCATGGCCTCCCCTGCGGCCAATTGCTGTCGAATGCCTGTTTGAATTTCAGTGAAGATAATTCCGTAGACCAACTTAGTAATCCATTGGAAGAGGCGCAAAGGAGGAAGTTTTGAAGTGGCTTCATAACCCGATTCAAAAGCAGCCCTTACCTCTGCCTCCAGCTCGTCGAGGGCATTACCTACTTCCGGACTACAGGGGATTTTTAAATCTTTATATGTTGTTATCCGCTCATCCAATAATTTGAAGGGTTGATCTTCAAGTTGATAGCGATTCATTAGCCACGATGGGAAAACCTGCCTTAACTGATCAGCCGATGAAATAGAATTACCGGTTAAAAAACAGGTGTGCTGGTCAAAACGGAATTTGTCAAAGGGGTTGTAAAGCGGAGTAAATGACATGCGCAAAGATATGAACAAAAGAAAAGGAGACCCGTTATAGAATATAAGGCCTCCGTCAAATTATCTTCGGGGCGATTAGAAAGGGGCCTGTTCTTTAAGATACACCTCCCAATTCCACGCGGAACGCATCATCTCTTCTACGCCCAGGGTTGCTTTCCAGTTTAGTAGTTCAGTCGACTTCTTTACATCACCCCAAACCTGTTCCACATCGCCCGGACGGCGTGGTCCGATCTGATAGTTAAGGGATACTCCGGTTGAGGTTTCAAACGCATTGATAATTTCTAATACGGAAGTTCCTTTTCCCGTACCGATGTTGAATACTTCGTAAGATTCCTTTGATTTCTTTTCTTCCAGGCGCTTTATGGCGGCTACATGTGCTTTTGCAAGATCTACAACATGAATATAATCCCGAATGGCTGAACCGTCCGGAGTCGAATAATTATCTCCGTGTACCGTCAGTTTTTCCCGCTTCCCAATAGCGGTTTGTGTAATATAAGGCACAAGATTTGCTGGTACGCCAAGCGGTAGTTCACCAATCAAAGCACTTTTATGGGCACCCACCGGATTGAAGTAACGGAGAGCGATGATATGGTAATTGGAGGCGGCTTTGCTGGCATCCAGGAGAATTTCTTCAGAAATCTGCTTGGTGTTACCGTACGGCGATTCAGCGATTTTGAACGGTGCGCCTTCGGTCACCGGTAGCTCATCCGGCTGCCCATATACGGTGCAACTAGAGGAAAATACAAGCTGAACGTCTTTATCCCGGTAAGCATTTAAGATATTAAGCAAGGATACCACATTGTTCTTATAATACTTCAGTGGATTTTCCACGGATTCTCCGACTGCTTTATTGGCTGCGAAGTGAATGATACCTTGAATATCAGGGTTGTTTTCAACAAAACCCAGCACCCGCTCTTCATTACAAAGATCAAATTCGTGAAATTCCGGCTCGCTGCCGGTTATCGTCGCGATTTGTTTGAGGACACCGCGGTTTGAGTTGGACAGATCGTCAACAATGACCGGCGTGTAACCGGCCTGCTGAAGTTCTACAACAGTATGAGATCCGATATACCCCGTACCACCGGTTACCAGTACTTTTTTCATAGTAGCGTTCTTGATGTTTAGTGAGCTAATATAAGAATTTATCGTAGCTGTTTTTTGTAATATTGCAGCTCGATATATCAGTCAAACAATCCAATATCTAATCTGTAATTAGGATAGAGTTTTCGGAGGATGAGTATTATTTATAACCTTACGACATATATTGGGCAGTTTTTTCTGTGGCTGTCCCGACCCTTCAGTAAGAAGCTGAGGAAATTTTATGATGGCCGGCAAGGCCTGTTTGAGCAAATGGAGCAGGAGGTTGATCCGGACAGACGTCATGCCTGGTTCCACTTTGCCTCACTTGGAGAGTTTGAGCAGGGGCGCACGGTTTTGGAGGGGTTCACAAAGCGATTTCCTGACGAATCGGTAGTGGTAACGTTTTTTTCGCCTTCCGGCTATGAAATCCGTCGCAACTATGCCCACGCGAAGCATGTTTATTATCTTCCAATAGATACCGCCGCTAATGCGCGCCGCTTTGTATCGATCATCAATCCCTCTGTTGCTTTTTTCGTTAAGTATGAATTCTGGCATAATTACTACGCCGAACTTTCCGTACAGGGAATTCCTATCTACCTGGTTTCCGCCATTTTCAGGCCGGATCAGCCTTTTTTTAAATGGTATGGAGCACTGTTCAGAAAAACGCTTTCATTTGTCGATTTTTTCTTCGTCCAGAATCAGGAAAGCGGGAGGCTGCTGGCCAGGCTCGGCATATCTGATTACGCGTTGACCGGCGACACGAGATTCGACCGGGTGGTCCACCTTCCGCACATCAAGCCAAACATCGACGTCATAAAAGCCTTTGCTGGCGACAGCAAGGTGCTGGTTGCCGGAAGTACTTATATGGCTGACGAAGAACTGCTGATGTCTCTGAAGCAAATCTATCCGGAATGGAAATTTATTATTGCCCCTCATGTGATATCCAACGCTCATACAAAGGAAATTGGGGACCGTTTCTCAAACAGTGTTTTATACTCAGTGCTGAATGGGTATGTCAGGCCTACTGAAAAGCTATCCGGACTGACGGTTGACCCAGCCCGGGGAACGGAATTGTCATCCTTAGAGGAGCGGGTCAAAACGCGTACGATGGAGCATCTGATGAGTGGTGATCGTTTTGATGAGCAATTGAACGAGAAAGCTCCCGATGTATTGATTATTGACAACATCGGAATGCTTGCTTATCTATATGCCTATGGAGATGTAGCATATATTGGCGGTGGCTTCGGCGGGGGTATTCACAATACGCTTGAGGCAGCGACCTATGGAATACCCATCATGATGGGGCCTAACTTCGGAAAGTTCCAGGAAGCAAAGGACTTGTTCAAAATGCAGGCAGCGTTTTGTATTCAGAATCTGAATGAACTGGTTACCTGTTTCGAGGGTTTGCAGGAGGATTTGACCCGAAAAGAATCTGGCCAACGTGCACAGGGCTATGTGGAACAACAGGCAGGCGCAACAGATAAGATACTGGATTACGTTGCCAGCCGCCCACCCTTCAACGAATAAACTCTTGCAGCGCTTTGTTGAACCGGGACGCCAGTTTCCTAAGCAGGCGAAGCCGGAAAGTTATCGAGCCGGGAAAAAGTATCTCTTTTGAACCCTTATTAAGAAACTTTTCCAGTTTTTGTATATCGAAATCCGGCTGACTAACGACAAAGCTAATCTTGGGATCATCTGTAAGCCTACTACCTAAACTGTTTACGTAAGCTCTCAGCGCGTGTTTAGAAGCATTTTCCAGCTCCTTTCCTTCTTTTGTCAACATAGCAGCAGCATCGCTCCAAACGATCAGCTGCTTTGGTTTATGCAACGACTCAGGCGCCTTAAAGAGTTGGTGTAGCGAAACGAAGGACCAGAAGTTGCGGTCCATTTCAGATCCTGGTTGATCCTGGAGCGAGGTAATACCTTCCTCAGAGTCCGCCGTGATCCAATAAAGCTTATCTACGCGATTAAAAATTCTAAGCGCTTGCTCTACCATATTTTTTAACGCCTCCGGGTTGGAAAGTGAGCCGGATAACACGTGGCTATGCATCGGGTTTCCCTTATTATCCTGCTTCAGCACATAGAGGTCGTCTCTGTTTTCATCAATCAATACCAGTTTTGCGCCTGCCGAGCTGTAGTGCTTTGCAAGTTTTCGTCCTGATGAAGATAGTGCTCCGATAATCCAGATGACTTGATTCATAAAGGTGGCAATTAATGTTCGGATTGTTCAAAAAAGAGATCAGCCGCAAGGCCATCGGCTATAAGTTTACCTTGCTCACTAAGAAGCAAATATGCACCCCTGCGCAGGATCAAGTCCTTTCGTATGGCTTCGGAAGCCTCCCGCTCGAGCGCTGCCCGGAAAGACTCGCCGAAGCATTCCTCCACCCTGTTTAGATCCAACCCCCACATGGTTCTCAAAGAGGTCATAATGTATTCGTTCAGCTGGTCGGTCAGCGTTAAGACTTCCCGTTCAGACATGGGTTTCCCTTTTTCTATTCCATCTATGTAGCGCATATTGTTTGACACGTTCCAGCATCGCTCGTGGTTTTTGTACGAATGGGCGGAAGGGCCTATGCCGAGGTAGGGCACGCCTTTCCAATAATTGCTGTTATGTCTGGCCGTGAATCCGGGTTTGGCCAGGTTCGAAATCTCGTAATGCTGATAGCCAGCTTTAGATGTAGTCCTAATTAATTCCATGAACTGCCTGGCACTCTGCTCCTCATCCATGGGGGGCTGCCTTTTTTGTTTAATGGAATGAGCAAGCGCGGTTCTGGGCTCAACCGTCATGCTATAGGCAGAAATATGCGGTACGCCGAGATCGATGGCTCGATTCAAATTATCGCTCCATTTGCGGTCAGTGAGCAGTGGATATCCATAAATCAGATCGATGGACAGATTTTTATATCCGGATTTCAAAAGCAACTCAATAGATCCAGAGGCGTCAGAAGCATTATGAGCCCGGTTCATCCATCTGAGATCCTCTTCATGAAAAGATTGTAAACCAACGGAGAATCGGTTTATGGAGGTGTCATGAATGGAGTCTATAAAATCCGGAGTCAGATCATCCGGATTCGCTTCAAGGGTGATTTCCGAGTCAGGGTCTACCTCGAAAACTTCTTTTGAAATTGAGATCAATGCCTCAATTTGGCCTGCCCTGAGCAAGGATGGCGTGCCTCCGCCGAAATAGATGCTTTCAACAGGCTCATTGCCGAGAAAAAATTTCCGACTCCTGAGCTCCGCCATCATACAGGATAACATCCGCTCGAGCATGGAATGATTGGTACTGAAGTGGAAATCGCAATAGTGGCAAGCTTGCTTACAGAATGGAATGTGAAAGTAAATCCCCGCCATAGCACAAAGGTAGGGATTTACGTTCGCTATTTAGCAGGAACAGTCCACAGATAGATCGTCTCGCCATTAACCTGTTTGGTCGCTTCCGGTTCCCAGTCTCCCATATTAAAGGCATGAGAGACAATACGACTTCCCGGTTTTAACTGTTTTAATAATTTGGGTTTCAGCTTCAGGTTGACGTCCGGTAGCAGGTAGAGCGTCACTACCGAAGCTTTGCTGAAATCAAGATCGTACAGATTGCCCTCCATAAACTGAACTTTGTCTTTTACCCCAGCTTTTTCGGCGTTAGCATTGGCTTCCTGAATCCGTTCGGGATCAATGTCCACGCCCACCCCCGTGGCACCATAATCTTTCACGGCTGTAATGACGATACGCCCGTCGCCACAACCTAAATCGTATACTACATCACCGGATTTGACTCCGGCCATGCCCAGCATGCCCTTTACTACCTCTGGTTTCGTTGGGACATAAGGTACATCCAGAGTCGGTGATATTTTTTTCTCCTGTGCCAGTAGATTGCTGGTAACCAGCAATAAGATGATGGCCAGACATTGCGTTAGTATTTTCATGATTTTCCGTGTTTAAGAAATTTCAACAATCAATTGCTTAAATAACAGGATCTTGCGTTCTATTGTTTTATTCTTTTAATGGATTGATCTGTATGAAGAATAGGATGAGGATGCCGATACCGAGAACGCCAACGCCGACCAGTGCGCCAATTCCAGTATATTGAAGACTGGAATAAAGTAAATAGGCACTAATTAGGCAAAAAAGCGCGGGCAAAACCGGATACAGTGGCACCCTGAACGGCCGATGCTGATCCGGATATTTTTTTCGTAAAATGAAGAGAGATATGCCGGTTAAGAAGAAGAAAGACCAGAAGACGGGTGCCGTGTATTCAATCATCGTTTCGAAGCCGCTTCTTGTAACGCTTCCCAATCCGATAAGCGCAATGGCAATTGTCGACTGAACGAGCAAAGCAGGTATCGGCGCGGAAACACGATCGTTCCATTGACCCAGGTATCGAAAAGCATGAACATTTTGACCAAGCGCATAATTTGTTCTCGCTCCGGTGAATATCGTGGCGTTAGCAGACGTAACAGCAGAAATAAGCACAAGCACGCTGATCAGAATAGCTCCGGTTTCTCCGAATGCAAGGTGCATGACCTCCGCTCCGACGGCTTCCGATGCAGCAATTCCGGACAAACCAAGCAACTTGAGGTAGGCATAATTCACCAGCAGGTAAATTAACGTGATGGTGAAAATTCCGGTTACCAACAAAGTAACCATCTGCCTCTTTCCGGACTTAAGCTCCGCCGAAAGGTACGCGACTTCATTCCAGCCACCGTAGGTTAAGAGAACAAAAACCATAGCCAGGCTGAAGGATGGTGTGCCCGAAGCTTCTGAATGAGCAGGCACGTTATCCATTTCAGAAAGCGCCGGATTGGCAAACCAGGCCGCTATTACAATAGCTATAATTCCTGATATTTCCAGCAAAGTCAGTAAATTCTGCGTTCTTGTTCCATACTGTATGCCCAGGCAATTTACTAATGTAAGCAGCCCAATGACGGATGCGGCATATAAAGCTGGTCCATGCTCACCCAGGTTGAACAGCTGCTGCAGATAATCTCCCGAGATGTAGGCCAGTAAGGCGATAGAGCCTGTTTGTACTACAGACATTCTTGACCAGGCAAATAAAAATCCGAGGCGATCCCCAAAGGCGCGTTGCAGGAAGTGGTAATCTCCACCCCGACTGGGAAAACTAGTGCAGAGTTCCGCATAACAGAGCGCTCCTATCAAGGACGCGATACCACCGAGCAACCAGCTGCCCAGAAAATCCAGTTCCGAAGTCGAATTTGCCGCTATGAGCGAGGGGGTGCGGAATATGCCTGCGCCGACCACAAGTCCCACCAACACAGCAATCGCATCCATAAAACTGACTCGTCCGGTAGGATTATTTGCGTCGCGGGATCTTTTTTCAGGCATGCACGCTGGCGTTATTGTTAGATTCTTACTCATCTATAATGAAGAAAGACAATAAAGAGTTTTAAAAATTGAAAATTAAGCCCCGGGGAGAGGACTCCTTAATTTTTTATATCTTTGTGCCCGGTGACGGGATTTTCTCTCTCCCTTCGTTTAGCTTCTGAAACCCCAATTTACACATATGAAATACAAACGCATTCTTCTTAAACTCAGTGGAGAAGCCCTGATGGGTAACCGGCAATATGGGATTGACATCGATCGCGTAGCACAGTATGCTCAGGATATTAAAAAAGTTCATGAACAAGGCGTTGAGGTAGCCATCGTTATCGGAGGTGGTAATATTTACCGGGGGTTAAGCGCAGAAAAGGCCGGTATGGACCGCGTACAGGCCGATTATATGGGGATGCTTGCCACGGTTATCAATAGTATGGCCCTCCAGGATGCCCTGGAAAAAGCGGACATGAAGACCCGTCTTCTGACCGCTATGAATATGGAGCAGATCTGTGAACCATTTATACGCAGAAGAGCCGTCCGGCATCTTGAAAAGGGAAGAATTGTTATTTTTGGTGCGGGAACGGGAAATCCATATTTCACGACAGACACGGCAGCCTCTCTCCGTGCTATTGAAATAAATGCAGACGTTGTTTTAAAAGGAACGCGGGTTGATGGCATTTATACAGCTGACCCGGAAAAAGATCCGACGGCCACCAAGTACGATCAGATATCCTTTCAAGAGGTATACAACCAAGGACTTAATGTCATGGATATGACAGCCTTCACCTTATGTCAGGAGAATAAATTGCCGATCATTGTATTTGACATGAATAAAGCCGGGAATTTCGAAAAGCTTGCCGGTGGCGAAGCCATTGGCACCCTGGTTAAAGACTAGGAGTTTATGGCGCTACTCCACTACGTAGCCAAGCATAAAATCTCCAAACCGTTCATAAAAAACCTGGAAGAGACCGGATCTTCCAGGACTTTCTAGTTTAAGAAAGATACTGTCCCCGTCTTTGTTATATTCGAATGGTTCGATGGTCATTTGATTTTTAAAAGATACACCTTTACTGCCTTGTAATTTGTAAACCGCTTCTTTTGCGCACCAACAGACGTAAAGCTTTTCTACGTAGTGTTCCTCCGGTCCTTCTATAGCCGAAAGTTCTTCAGGCTTCATGAATTTGTTGGCTATAATCGTTATTTTAGGCTTAATCAGCTCCATATCAATTCCAACTTCCCGTTCACCCAGCATGACCGCCGCATAATTGAAGGAATGGCTGAGCGATACTTTGAGCGGGAAATTTACCA
>JBMDWN010000160.1:0-3779 GCA_048595275.1 Olivibacter sp.
AGGAGCGCTTCCTGTTGCTGCTCCTCGCTGCTTAACCCGGGTTTGCTAGGCCAGTTGATGTTAGCTACTGTAGCTATCCACGCTGCACGGAACTCCCGAGGCGCGCTTGGAAAGGTTTTACCTTCCCTTAGCGGTCCCGAAGTGTTGCTGACAATCGCATTTTTCTTTGGTGAGGTTATTTCACTTGGCTGCTCAGCGGGCCTTTTTCCCTGAAGAATATTTTTCTTCGGCGAACAAGCCAGAAAACAAATGACAAGAGGTAACCAGTAAAGATGAACGCGAATCATAGGATAAGTTAAGGATTGAACATGGGCTCCTCAAGGGGTTTGCTCATAAGGTACAGCAAAAGAAAAGTTATGACACCATTTAGCAGTATAAGCTCAAAACCGAGTGTATAACCAATGCCCTGCCGTAACAGCAAATCAAGCCCCCAGCACAGCAAAGGAGATGCTATACAGAGGTAAGGAACCAGTCGATCGCGAACCTGACGGGCTGTTAACAAGCCAAAGGCAAAAAGACCCAGCAACGGACCGTATGTATACCCCGCAGCAACAAAGATGGCGATGACAACCGAGTCGTCGTTGATGATCCGAAACCCCAGGATCACCAGCACCATAAGAAGCGAAAAACCAATATGTACCCAATTTCTGGTTCGGACTAGTTTTGGATCATTCGCGTCCGACTTTTTATTAAAATTCAGAAAATCAACACAAAAGGAGGTGGTCAGCGCGGTAAGCGCTGAATCTGTCGTTGCAAAGGTTGCGGCCGTTAGGCCAAGCATAAAGATGATGCCCGGAACAATAGTCAAGTGATTCAACGCAATCTCTGGATAAAGGTAGTCCGGTGTCGGGAGCTGACCTGCATCGATCTGGTGCATAGAGGCGTAGTTGTACAAAAGTGCTCCTACCGCCAGGAAAAATAAGTTAATAACAATAAAAATAACCGTAAAGGTCAGCATATTCTTTTGTGCCTCGCCAATAGTCCTCATGCTCAGGTTCTTCTGCATAAGATCCTGATCCAGGCCGAACATACCTACGGTGACGAATATCCCGCCAATGAACTGTTTGAGAAAATGAGACTTACTTCCCAAAAAATTTTCCCAGAAGAAAATCTGGGCATAGGAACTGTTCTTAACCGATTCTACGGTCTCAAGCACATTATAACCCAGATCATCCGCTATGAAATAAATAGATAAAAATACCGAAAGCAGAAGAAAGAACGTTTGAAGCAGGTCCGTTATGATAATCGTCTTCAGGCCTCCTTTATGCGTATAAAGCCAGATCAGGGTCAGACATATGATAATCGTCAAGGCAAAAGGGACATTCCAGGCATCGAAAATAAAACGTTGCAGAACAATAGCGACCAGATACAAGCGAAAAGCTGAACTGATGGTTCGGGATACTAAAAAAATCATGGCCCCGGATTTGTAACTGTAATGGCCCAACCGTTGTTCAAGATACGTATAAATGGAAACCAGCTGCAGGCGATAATAGAGAGGAAGAAGCACAAAAGCTACGATGAAATACCCTACCGCATTTCCGAGCACAAACTGGAAATAACCAAAACCGCCATTACCTACCGCGCCCGGAACCGAGATAAATGTCACGCCAGAAAGTGCCGTACCAATCATTCCGAAAGCAACGACATACCATTTTGAGCTCCGGTTAGCGATAAAAAACGTGCTGTTATCGGACGATTTTCTGGACGTGAAATAGGAAATTCCAACCAAGACACTGAAGTAGACGAGCAGGAAAAGGAGCAATAAGGTAGGCGACATGTTAAACTTAAGGTTTAATTTTGATTTTGTTTAAGGTGTTCAATCACTTTGCGCACACTTCCCAGAGATTCTAATAACACTTTGGCTTCATTCTCGCTGATTCCGGTTTCCTCTTGTATAAAACGCGTTCCACGATCGAAGAGCTTATGGTTAGTCAGTTGCATATCCACCATTTTATTGCCCTTTACCCGACCTAAGCGAATCATAACACTTGTGCTCAGCATATTCAAAACCAGCTTTTGAGCCGTTCCCGCCTTCATACGGGTCGATCCCGTAACGAATTCCGGACCGGTTACAACTTCTATCGGGAAGTCGGCATTTTCAGCGATAGGGGAGCCTTCGTTGCATACAATACAACCCGTAACCAATCCCGCCGTTTTAGCCGCTTTCAAACCTCCAATTACATAAGGTGTGGTACCGGAAGCGGCAATGCCAACGACCACATCCCGCTCATTAATGCCGTATTCTTTCAAGTCTTTCCAGGCCTGCTCCACGTCATCTTCCGCAAATTCGACGGCTTTGCGGATGGCTACATCTCCACCAGCGATGATGCCCACAACCCAGTCAAATGGAATACCAAAGGTAGGCGGGCATTCGGATGCATCCAGGATGCCCAATCTTCCGCTAGTTCCGGCTCCAATATAAAAAAGCCTTCCGCCGTCAGCCATTCGTTCCGCCGTGACCTCTATCAGTTGTTCAATTTGAGGTATCGCTTTGGCGACAGCATTCGGGACCGATTGATCTTCGCGATTTATATTAGTTAAAAGCTCACCAATGGACATCTTGTCCAGATTCTGATGATTCGACTCTTGTTCAGTTGTATTGATCATTCTTTATTTATACATTATCTACGCGAAGATACATTATTGGATGCGCTTTTGTGCGCCTTATTCCGCGTTATCTTGCGTGTTGTTATTCAATAGCTCAGATAATTGGACAAATTGATAGCCCTTAAACTTCAGCTGTTTTATTAATCCCGGCAATTTATAATAAAATTTGTCAAGTCTTATTGGAGCAAGTTTAAATATCGACTATTGAAATATAAGGGTTCTTTCTGAAATGTTTAGTAATTGATTAGTTAACCTTTGAAAACTGAACTTTTACAATTTGACCGTCCATCGCGCTGAATACCGCTTCACGGTCGTTCAGCAAAAGCATCGGATTGATAAGACTGTTAGACACCTTATATTGCCAAATTACCGCGCCATTATCAGCGTGAACGGCACTCACGAGTCCCGAGTGACTGGGTACCAGCACGAGCTTTCCCGCGGAAGCAATCGCCGTTGGTGCCAGTTCATAGGGCAATTGAAGCTTTGAAATCCATTTAACTTCCATAGAATCCGAAGCCGCGCTTACGCCAATCAACCGGCCGTCCATCGTTTTTGCATAAATGCATTTACCATCAGCCGATAAACCGATCGATTCGCGCACGCGATGTTCCGGATGTCTCGTCCGCCATATGACCTCTCCGTCAACCGCCTTCAATGCCGTCATAAAGCGATCCGGAGCGACAAGGAAAATACGCTTTGCGGCGACCACTGGATAGACCGCGGCGGGGGAGAACATGCGGTTATTAGATTCATTACTCCATTCCCATTGCTTGCTGCCGTCCTTTGCGTTGAGCGCATAAAAATCGTTACCCCAGCTTCCAAAATAAATAGTGTTTTTATAAACCGTCGGTTTTCCGGAAATATATCCTTTGACTCCTTCAAATATCCAATTAATCCGGCCGTTACTTAGACTGATCGAGCGAAAGCCACCATCAGAGCCTCCAATAAACACATTTTTCCCTTTAATTACCGGAGAACCTAATACCGGTTCACCCGTCTCCACTTTCCATTTTAAAGAACCACTGACAGCATCCAGTCCGTAGATATAGCCGTCACTGGAGCCAATAACCACGATCTTGCCTCCAATTACAGGAGTAGAGTAGACTTTTCCTCCGGTTTGATAGGTCCATTGTTTTTCACCATTATTAAGATTCAGCGCATAAACCTGTCCG
>JBMDWN010000161.1:0-2827 GCA_048595275.1 Olivibacter sp.
CAGTTCATCTGTTATTTCTCTTTGTTTTGCTTCATATACCGGGATGGTCATCAGCACAAAATCTCAGTATAAGCGGCCGGATTACGGAAGGCGCTACCGGAGAGCCGCTGCCCGGCGTAAGCGTAGGCGTTATTGGAGCGAATACTTCCACCCAAAGTAACGAAGAGGGACGATACCGGATTGAGATCACTTCGTTTCCAGCTAAATTGCGCTTCAGCTACGTGGGCTACGAAACCATCGAGCAAACCTTTGCCGATGGGTCCGGAGATATTAGCCTCAAGGTAGCTAATAACGACCTGAACGAGGTGGTTGTAGTGGCCTATGGAACCGCAAACCGTTCCAGCTTCACCGGTTCGGTAAGTTCTATCGGGGGCGAGCAGCTGGCCACGCGCCAGGTGTCCAGCGTAAGTAAATCCCTGGAAGGCCTTGCTCCGGGAATACAGTCGGTCGCCTCTTCCGGACAGCCCGGAAGCGACGCAGCGATCCGTATTCGCGGGGTCGGTTCGATCAATGCTTCCAGTGCCCCCCTTTATGTAGTGGACGGAAACCCGTATCAGGGCGACATCAACGCCATTAACCCGGCCGACATACAATCCGTAAGCGTGTTGAAGGATGCTGCTTCCAGCGCTCTTTATGGTTCAAGAGGTGCCAACGGTGTGGTCATCATCACTACGAAAAATGGACAGAAAGATGGCAATGTCCGCATCAACGGCAATTTCAGTCAGGGGCTCTCCGGTCGCGCTGTCGGGGATTACGAGCAAGTCTCTACCGATCAGTATTATGAATTGTACTGGGAAGCGGTCCGGAACAGACAGTTGGCGAATGGGCTGGCACCGGATGCCGCAGCAGAACGGGCACGCCAGCAGGTTATGACGGACCTGAACATCAATCCTTACGGAGATGAATTTCCACTGCCCGTAGGAAGTGACGGTCGGATTCTGGCAGGTGCAAGCCCCTTGTGGAACGATGACTGGCGGGATGTGCTGCAGCGTACGGGCCGGCGGACGCAGGCAGACCTGAATTTCAGTGGTGGAAATGAAAAGAGCCAATATTACATTGGCGGCGGGTACCTGAACGATCAGGGGATTGCTATTGAGTCTGGCTTCAAACGTTACAACGCCCGGGTAAACGTCAGCACGCAAGCGAAGAAATGGTTGAATGCAGGACTGAATATATCTGCTACCAGCACCCTGCAGGATGCTCCGCAGTCGGAAGACAGCAACACTTCCAACATCATTAACTTCACCCGGCTCGTCCCTTCTTTTTACCCGTATTACGAACGGAATCCGGATGGCTCTTATCGGTTGGATGTAAATGGCGAACGGATTTATGACTTCGGAGAATACCGTCCGAATGCGGCGGTTCCCCGTTCTAATCTGGCGGCCTCTCTGCCACTGAACAAAAATGAAGTTCAGACGGAGAACGTGTCTGCACGTGTATTTCTGGAAGCTGTATTCAGCCCTTCCCTGAAATTCCGAACCACCTACAGCGCGGATTACGTGAACCGCAATACGCACGATTATGTTAATCCGGTACTTGGTGGTGGCGCTGAATTCGGCGGCTCTGTCTCAAAAAGCAATCGCCGCCGTTTTTCCTATACCTGGAACAATTTGTTCACCTTCGATAAACGTTTTGGCGATCATCACCTGAATCTATTGGCCGGGCAGGAGTTTTACAGCTTCCAGGACAGGAATATGTCGGGCAGTCGACAGAATTTCGTACTGCCAGGCTTCTACGAACCCGACGCTGCTTCTCAGCTAAACAGCTTCCAGGGCTTTAGTGTTGACTACCGCTTACTGAGCTTCCTGGGACGAGCCGAGTACGACTATCAGGGTCGCTACTTCCTCTCCGGTTCACTCCGGACCGATGGGTCTTCACGCTTTGCTCCGCAGACCCGGTGGGGAACGTTCTGGTCGATTGGAGGTTCATGGAAAATCCGGGAAGAACGCTTTCTGTCGGATGCTTCCTGGCTGGATCAGTTGACCCTTCGTGCGAGTTATGGCGGACAGGGTAATGACAATTTGCAAACCGCTGGGGGGCAGCCCATTTATTTCGCTTACAATGGCTTATACAGCATCAGCAACAACCTGGGGGAAAGTGGTGTAGTCACCTCGCGTCTACCGACACCTGACCTTCAATGGGAAACCAATCTGAACTTTAACCTTGGAATAGACGTTGCCGTGCTGAATCAACGCGTAGCGGCCAGTGTAGAATTTTTCAACCGGCAAAGCAGCAATTTGCTTTACTCCCAGCCTATGGCACCTTCCACTGGCTATACGGCGGTTGATGCCAACATCGGCGCCCTGCGTAACCGAGGTATTGACATCAGCCTTCAGACGGTTCCGGTACTGAGCGAAAACTTCCGCTGGGGACTGGATGTTAACCTCAGCCACTTCCGAAACCGGATAACAGAATTGCCGCAAGAACGCATCATCAGCGGTAACAAACTCCTCGAAGTGGGCGGTTCGGTTTATGATTTCTATCTGCGCGAATGGGCAGGAGTAGATCCCGAAAACGGGAATCCGCTGTGGTACCAAACGTCGGCAGACGGTAGTCGCACTACCACCTCCGTTTATGGAAATGGCACGCAATATCTGCAAGGCTCATCGCTTCCTGATCTTGTTGGAGGTGTGACAAACAACTTACGTTACAAAAATTTCGACCTGTCCGCCCTACTGAGCTACAGCATCGGGGGACAGATCCTGGATCGGGACTATGTTCAGCTCTTGCACAATGGTAACAACCCGGGACGTTCCTGGAGCACTGAAATCCTGAACCGCTGGACACCGGAGAATTCCAATACGGATGTTCCACGCCTGACCACGGA
>JBMDWN010000162.1:0-2950 GCA_048595275.1 Olivibacter sp.
CCTAGTCCACCTGAGTTTGAAGAGTCTCTGCTTCCAAGAAGAAATCCGCCATTTGTTTCTTTTAATTCCGTATTATTCAATTCTTGAAGTTTCATGATCTTAAGTTTTAATAGACGCTTTTCCATTCGATAAGTACTTAGCATCTCAGTTATAATTCATTAATTTATTGTAAGCTTTTTAAACGCTACATGTGATAGCGAGTAATGGTCGTTTAGCGACTGATGCTATTGAAGATGCCCTCCAGGCTAGCACCAATTCCATTTCCTAATGAAAATGAAGTAGAGCTGCTGCGGTCTCCGTCTTGGCGCTCGCTAGAGAAAGATAACAAATTATCTATTCCTAGACCCAAACCTAGTCCACCTGAGTTTGAAGAGTCTCTGCTTCCAAGAAGAAATCCGCCATTTGTTTCCTTTAATTCCGTGTTATTCAATTCTTGAAGTTTCATGATCTTAATTTACTATACATTATGTTTGCTTACTCTTTTAAAGGTTTTCAGCGTGCCCTAACTTTTTAAGAACGTTCTTGCTGTTATAAACGGCAAAAAAAAAGATTCGGTTTTAAAAAGCACACAACCCTCAGGAATACCTTATAGCTTTTAGGAATAACTGCCATAAAATGAATGCTTATTAACCTCGTTTGAGCGATTAAAAAGTATAATACGGTTGACTAGGCGCTGTTTTGCTTATTAGGTTATCTATTAGACAATAATTAGGTATTTACAGTATTATCAGAAATCTGTTTCCCTGCTTTTTTCGTAAATTATCGAAAAGTCGATTTAAATTGAACAGGGCATCTTCCCAAAAGACAGTAACTAGGCTATGGATCAAAAACCAGTCTTTAAAGCTAAAATGGTGGCTTCTAACATTAGGAAAATACGTGAATTCAGGAATTATACTCAGCTTTACATGGCAGAAAAGCTTGGCATCTCTCAAAATGCCTACAGCAAGATTGAATTAGGATACAGTAAAATATCCCTGGAAAAGTTATTCTTAATAGCCTCGATATTAGAAATAACCAGCAGAGAACTTCTGTTGAACTGCGAAAAGGAAGTATTATCCTAAAGATCTAATAGGCGTGAAAATGATGTTAAGGCGAAGATGAGCAACATCGAACTCCTCAGCCAAGTGAAATTTTCAAGACACTTTGTCTGATACATAAGGAATTAGGTCAAAAAAGGAACGGGACAACGAACCGAAATTTGGCGTTGTCCCGTTTGGTGTTCCCGACGAGATTCGAACTCATATCATCAGAACCGGAATCTGACATTCTATCCATTGAACTACGGGAACCGGGAGCGCAAAGATAATAAGTTAGCCACTGCCAACCAATACTTCGATGAAAATTAATTCCAGGTCATCAGACGTTGAAGCGGAAGTGCATAATATCGCCATCCTGCACCACGTAAGCCTTACCCTCAACGCTCAGCTTACCGGCCTCTTTACAAGCTGCTTCTGAACCATAGCTGACAAAATCTTCGTACTTGATGACTTCTGCGCGAATAAAACCCTTCTCGAAATCACTGTGAATCACGCCCGCTGCCTGAGGTGCAGTGAAACCTTTTTCGATAGTCCAGGCCCTTACTTCCTGTACACCTGCCGTGAAGTAGGTCGCCAAGTTCAGTAATTTATAAGCGGCCTTGATCAACTTGTTTACACCGGATTCGGTTAATCCGAGATCATCCAGAAAAAGCTGGCGTTCCTCGTAGCTTTCCAGCTGACTGATTTCTGACTCGATCTGAGCAGAAATTACCAGCACTTCTGCGTTCTCGTCTTTTACGGCCTCGCGAACGCGTTCTACGTAGGTATTGCCGGTATTAACAGAAGCTTCATCTACGTTACATACGTAAAGTACAGGTTTTAGCGTCAGCAGGTTTAGCTCTTCAAGTACTTCAGCATCGTCTTCGGCTAAAGGTGCGGTGCGGGCGGACAGGCCGGATTCCAGATGGCTCTTCATGACCGACAGAACTTCAAAGGCCTTTTTCGCTTGTTTGTCGCCGCCTGTCTTGGCACTTTTCTCAATTCGCTGGATGCGTTTGGTAACCGTCTCCAGGTCCTTCAACTGTAATTCCGTGTCGATGATCTCCTTATCCCGAATGGGATCGACGGAACCGTCGACGTGGATGACATTGTTATTGTCGAAGCAACGCAACACATGAATAATGGCATTGGTTGCACGGATGTTGCCGAGAAACTGATTCCCCAAGCCTTCGCCTTTGCTGGCACCTTTTACCAGTCCCGCGATGTCTACGATTTCGATCGTGTTGGGCACTACCTTATGCGGTTTCACCAGCTCGGCCAGCTTATTAAGCCGCTCATCCGGAACGGTAATTACACCGACATTGGGTTCGATGGTACAGAAAGGGAAATTTGCAGCTTGTGCCTGTGCGTTGGATAAGCAATTGAATAGGGTCGATTTACCAACGTTCGGTAAACCGACGATTCCACATTGTAAAGCCATGGATAAAGATCTTTTTTTGAAAGGGACAAAGATAGCAAAAGTCGGCCTGAAAGTTTCATTTGCTTATCTTTGATGTTAAGATTTGAACAATTGATTTTTAAAAGCATCTTATGTCAGCAGATAATAAATTACTGAAGCCTTTTGATACACCTTTTGACAGCATTCCTTTCTCCCATATAAAGACAGAAGATTTTCTGCCGGCGATCGAACAGCTTTTAAAGGAAGCTAAAGCAGATATCGATCGCATTGTTCAAGATGAGGCGCCTGCCACCTTCGCGAATACTATTGAAAAACTGGAAAGTTCCGGGAGACAGCTGCACCTGGTTAGTACGCTTTTCCATAACCTGCATTCCGCCGAAACAAACGATGCCATGGACGAGCTGGCGGAGAAATTGTCTCCCATGCTGGCGGGGTTCTCTAACGACGTATTACTTAATGAGGCGCTGTTCGATCGCGTGCGACAGGTAGAGGCCAAAATGCATACATTTGATCT
>JBMDWN010000163.1:0-7189 GCA_048595275.1 Olivibacter sp.
CGGGAACAGTCGTGGAAGATACTATTGTATCATGACATGAAGGTTCCCGTGCTCGAGCTGGATAACGTTTAATAAACGGCTACTTCTGCCAGGGCTGCAAAATCTTGTCCATCGTAGGCCGATTTCGCGATTAGCTTGAAATAACGGGCGTTCTTTGTTACCGGCAATTCAAGATCCTGTGGCGAAGCACTATCCTGTAAGGAACCGTCAAAGACCGTTTCCCAGTTGACCATATCATTGCTGACCTGGATTTCAAGGTCTTTGATTTTACGTTGCCCGTCTCTTTGCGTTACCCTGAAACCCTGAATGCTCTGTGGCCCGGTCATATCTATGGAAACGAAGTGCGGGTAGCTTCCCGGTTCGGAAGACCAGCGGGAGTGCCAGTAGGTGGCCGGGTCTCCGTCTACCAGATTTGACGCGCGTCCGTTTTCACCGCTGGTTTCCTGTGAACTGAAGCCGATGACTTTCCATCGGGATGCCCAGGAAGGGTCGTCGGTGAGCTGGGTTAGGTCCTCGTCTGGTGTTGCCAGGTTCAGCGCGGCAATTTCGGTATAAACCGATTCGCTCACCTGGAGTCCCCATTTTCTGAAGAAGTCAGCAAGATCATTATTGGAGATGGTGCATGCTTTCAACATAAAGTAACGCATTTTCTCTTCATCTGTGCTTAATTCCTGTGTTTCTTCGCGGGTTTGCCGATGCAGTTCCTGGAAGAAAGCATCTCCGTATTTCAACCACAGCTGCTGGAACATCGCCAATCTGACAAAAAGGTCTGTGCTGCCAGCGTTATAATCACGCTGAGCATCGTCTTGCAGCAAGTAATCCTGCACAGCGAACCAGACGCCGTCTCTCACGAGGCGAGACTCGGTTTGCCCCATTGCGCGTTCTGCGGCCAGGGAATAAATATTGACCGTCACTTCCCCGAGTGTGCTCCAGGTCCATGGATCCTGCTGCTGATGGTGTCCGATTTCATGCCAGGGCCCCCAGCCGTCTGCCCGGAATCCATCTAAGGTTAGAATGTGATTGACCACATCGCGGTGATACCAGGTTCTGTACCAGGTCGCCGCCATAAAGGTGTCTTCCATGTCCGTTTCAGTCAGGAGGAGTTTATGAACGTTTATACGGTGCCGATCATTTGCTCCATCAAGCCCGGCGATCGCGAATTCAGCCTTGAAGACCTCGTCCATAGCTTCCATCAGCTGTTGTTGATCGTCATTTCTATATTCTACCGCTTTAGACATTGAAGCCACGACGATCGCGTGCTCGCTTTTAAGCAATACATCCGGAGCCTCCGGCCAGGCATTCAGCATAGCCTGCCATTGCGCGTTGCTGGTTTGTCCGTGAATATAATAAGGGTGTCGCTGATGCCCATTAACGAAACGCAGCCGGACCTTACCGCTCGCTGTCTGTGCGTCATCAGCATCGTACCGAAGATAAATGATGCCGCCATACTCATCTCCCTGAATATTATTGGAACCTTCGCTCAGGGGGACTTCCTGCGGATTCCATTTGCTTTCATAGCGGGAATAAGTGCCAATCAGCAGGGTAGGAGTACCCGATCCTTGTTCCAGCTCTTCGACTTCAAGCGTCAGGCTGCTGTTCGGAGGCAGGTAGAAACCTGTTGGTTCAAAGTCGGATGCCGGACCACGCCCGCCTCTGGCCAGCCGGTTAGCTTCCTTAATACCGGAAGGCTTTTCACTGAACTCCTGAATGCTATCGGCTAAGGGTAGTTCGGTTTCAGAAGGAATGGCCGGTTCTTTGGATTTCCATTCCCTGGAACAGGCGCTTAACATAATCGCCCCTGTCAGGATGAATAAACAGATAAGGGATTTGCTTTTCATTTTCGATGTGTAAATTTGGGTTCATAGTCTATTGAGTTTTAAATATAGGCTAAGTTAAACCGGAATTACTAATCAAAAACTTGATCAATCGATTGCGTAAATTTCATCTTCTTATGTGGATTTAAAGTAACCCTTCTGACGCAACCGATTGCGCAAATTGAGCAATCGGTTGCGTTACATTTTGGTATTGTACTCCGTAACCATATTGTTATCATTGCTTCATAACGACCGATTAACGCTTCTTAAGCCGAGGGAATAAAGCGACTTATTGCAATAGTTTGAGGGTTTAAATTAAATCTAAAAGGAGTATGAAACAATTAACCTGCCTAATCTTGCTGGCTTTACTGATGTCAGCAGCCATGGCTCGACAACGAGTCATCCGAGGTAATGTCCGAGACAAGGATGGCATTACACTTCCGGGAATCACTGTTTTGCAGAAAGGGACCAGAAATGCGGTCCAGACCGATGCACAAGGAAATTATTCTATTACACTACAAAGTCAGGGTCAGACGATTTTGGTATTCTCCTACGTGGGTTATGTAAAATCTGAATACCCGGTAGAGAGTGAAGCAACGCTGGACGTCACACTTCAACAAGATGTATCAAATCTGGAAGAGGTCGTTGTGGTCGGCTACCAGAAGCAGTCACTTCGTAAAACCACCAGCGCTGTACAGGTCATCTCTGGGAGAGAGATCGAAAATCTTCCGGCACCAAGTTTTGAAGCGCTGTTACAAGGACGTGTTGCGGGGGTGAACATTCAGAATTTCTCCGGAGCTCCCGGCGTTAGGAATACCTTTACCGTCAGAGGAAATTCGACGATCTCGACCGGCTTTAATACAGACGACTTTGACCTGGCGCGGACGATGAGTACCCCCTTATTTATAATTGACGGGATTCCACTGACCCTCACCGACCTGGAAGGTTCCTCGAACACTGGCACCAACTATCTTGCGGGTATCAACATAAACGATATAGAGAGTGTAGTTGTTCAGAAGGATGCTGCGGCGACCGCTGTCTGGGGTTCACGTGGTGCCAACGGAATTGTCGTCATTACAACAAAGAAAGGAACAACCGGTAAACCTCAGATCAGGCTTTCAGCTTATGCGGGAATTTCGCAAAAGCCAGAGCTTCAACGCACCTACGCCGGTGCTGAAGAAAGGCGACAAAAGATGGGACTGCTATATGAATACGGATCGCATCAGCAACTGGGGGGAATTCCGTTAATGCTGACCGATAGCCTGAACCCGTCTTATAACAACGCAACCGACTGGCAGGATTTATTCTACAATACCGGATACATCCAGAATTATGACGCCAATATTTCGGCGGGCAATGAATTGTTGAATTATCGACTCTCCTTCAATCATTACAGTGAGGATGGGATCATACGGGAGACTGGTTTCAAGCGGTATTCTTTGCGTGGGAATTTCGATTTTAACCTTACCAGTGCTGTTCGAACAAATCTCATCATCTCCGCGGCCAGAACAGACCGTAAAAGAGGTTTAGGACGCCAAAGGGGCATAGCCAACGAAAATCTGCCGATCAGCGCCAGCAGCTTACCTTCATCTTTTGTAAGGCTTGGTCAGCAGGATTACGACTTCTATTACGGACTGTATGATCAGCTCAGGGATAAGAATATATCCGATGCCTTCAGTTTGTATTCACAGACAAATGTGAAGCTTCTAAAGGGACTGGATTACTCGTTTCAGGGTTCCATCTCAGCTAACATTGATAACCGGGACCGGTTCTTCCCGGCCGATCTGGATCCAAATGGCGTATCTGATGCCGCGAGTAACGCCACCCGCTACTCATCATATTATCTGGCGAATGTTTTGAATTACTCAAATACCTGGAACGACGCGCACAGCATCGTGCTGACCGGCATTCAGTCATTTCAGTACGACCAGCGGAAACGGACTTACGTGGCTGGCTTAAATGTACCAACGGATGACATAAAAGTGGTTACCGGCATTGCTCAACGGGATCTTACCGGATTTTCGAATTTTGAAGAAACCGGTTTGCTATCTTATATGGGGCAATTTGCTTACGATTACAAAGCGCGTTACTTACTCAATCTTTCCTGGCGGGCAGATGCCTCCTCTCGTTTCGGTGTGAATACCAAATGGGGTTATTTTCCTGCCGGCTCGCTAGGTTGGGTCGTGTCTGAAGAAGACTTCCTAAAGGAAACTAAATGGTTGGACCTCTTTAAAATCAGAGCAAGCTACGGCGAGTCCGGGACGCTGCCTGATAATTTTTACGCGCCATTTAACGTGTGGGATGTGAGCAACGGTACCTATGCAGGTGTCGTTTCTTCAACACCATCGTTTTCAAATCCGATTACCCAACCAGACTTAACCTGGAATAAGTCCCGGCAGTCAAACATCGGTATTGATCTTTCTTTTTTTAATAGCCGTTTGAGCGTAACAGCCGATATGTACCGGCGGGAAACCCTTAACCCGATTATGGGCTTTCCCTATCCGTTCTATACAGGCTTTACAACCCTAACGTATAACGTTCCGCTCAATATCCTGAATGAAGGAATTGATCTGATCATCAATACGCGGAACCTGAAGTCGACCAGTGCTGTTCAATGGAATACGAATCTCAATCTCAGTTTCAACAGAAACCGACTCGCTTCTTTGCCTTATGGTAACCGGGGCTTCTATACCGATAGTCAGGGCTATAATCAGCAATTGCTTTTCAACGTGGGCAGCCCGGTTTATACCTGGGGACAGATGATCTATCAGGGCGTGTATAATCAGTTATCAGATGTCCCGGTTAATCCTTCCACAGGACAGACAAAAACCTATTGGGATGGCAGCATTCCTGTTTTGGCAGGTTTTCCAAACTGGTATGATGTGAATGGCGACTACGATGTGTGGGACAGACAAGATCTGCAGCCAACGGGAGATCCCAATCCTTTGGTAACCGGAGGTTTATACAATGAAGTTTCTTATAAGAACTTCTCCGTATCCGCACTCTTTACCTTTACCCTTGGCCGGGATATCATCAATAACTTCATGTCTCAGCAGTTTTCGGGGGTGTGGAATTATGGAAACATCAACGACTTCGCTAATCGCCGACTTCCAGATATTGAGAATCTTAACTACTGGACTCCAACCCGTGCACAGGATCCAAACTATCAGGCAGACTTTCCTACCATAAATCCTTATGGCCGAAGTTATTATCAGTTCCTGCCCTTCTCTACCATGTGGAACGAGAACGGGAATTATGTGCGATTAAAGATGTTGAGCTTTGGTTATAATTTTACACCAACCTTTCTCAACCGCCTGGGTATCCGAAATGCCAGGGTATTCAGTATGATCGATAACCTCTTCATCATTCAAGCCTCCAATGTTCCTGATGCTGAATTGGTCACGCCGCAGGGAGAATATGTTGGAGGAGCCTATCCTTTACCCAAGAAATACACATTTGGTCTGGAAGTAACTTTTTAAATCAAAGACAATGAAAAGTATAAAAAAAATAATTTTTCTACTCTCCGCGGTTCTGGTGCTATGCACCTCGTCCGCCTGCAAGAAGTATTTATATCTGGAGCCCATCAATAATACTTACGACGAGGTCTTCTGGGTCAATGGATCAAATGTTCAAAAATCTCTTTCAGGAGCCTATTCGCTGCTTCGTAACGCATTTCGAGCCGACAGAAGTTTTTTTATAGCAGGTGACCTGGCGGGAGACAATTTCGACATCGGATCAAGTCTGTGGAATCATACAACCTTCAACGATGAAGGTGGAATGCGTTTTTCTTACGCACCATATCTGGAAGGGTCTTTACAGAACTGGACCCGTTTCTATTCCATAATTAACCAATGTAATCTGATTATTGAGAATACCCCGGGAATTGCGGCGGATAAGTTTTCCGGCGGAGATGCTCAGAAAAATGATTTTATTGCCCAGGCACGTTTTCTTCGAGCTTATGTTTACTTTTATCTGGCGAAAACCTGGGGAGATCCCGTCCTAATAAAAGAAACCTTTCCTGATCCAGGCAACGTTCCGTCTTTGGCCCGCTCTCCGGAATCGGAAACGCTTGATTTCTGCCTGGAGGATCTTTTGATTGCACTCGATCTTTTTGCGCAGCAATCGGACCCCAATTATGCATCTCGCTCTGCGGCACAAACACTCATGGCACACATTTATGCCTGGCGGCATAACTATGCTGAAGCAGAAAGCTACTGTAATGAAGTGATTAATGCCGGATCGTTTAATCTCGAGTCAATCGACTCGTACAAGAACATCTGGGTCGGGCAATCCGCAGAGAATATATTTCAGTTATTTATGAGCTTTGATCCGGTAAGCAACGAAGCAACAAGCGCCTTCTTCAACCTTTTTCTGATGGATCCTGTAATTCGAAATCGCGCGTTAGCGGATATTTACCGAGTTCCCCAACGTATTCGGGACCTTTTTAGTCCTGAGGACGGACGTTATAAAAAGATCATTGTTCCTGTCGCTGGCAATAATTACATTTTAAGCAAATACGATAATGTTGATTACTACGACCCTAACAATGTAAATACTTACGTAGTCAGCAACAACCTTGTCTTAATGCGCCTAGCTGATGTGACCCTGCTTCGTGCAGAAGCCAGGTATAAAAACGGCGACCTGTCCGGTGCATTGGCAGACTTAAATTCCATCAGACAACGCGCCGGATTGCCGGACTACCAGGGAGCCGGAGAGGCATTTTTCAATACGCTTGTTGAAGAACGCAGAAGAGAGCTTTACGGGGAAGGCAGTTTCGCCTACGATGCGATCCGTATGGAGCAGCTCGAACGTCTTTTTCCGAATTCCTATACGGCTGACCGTATTGCTCAAAAAGGATACTATTGGCCGCTGGACCTGAATACCCTGCTGCAACAGGCTCCTCTCTTAACTCAAAACGAATGGTGGAGGTCTCACTAACTAAAATCTTGAACGATGAAATATTCAAAAATCATACTTCTTTTTTTCGCTGCCCTGACAGCCTTGCATTCATGTAAGCAGGATGACTATTTCGTAGGCGGAAACCTGCATGATCCCAATGTGCCGATGTCAACCTACGATTTTTTAGCCTCGCATGACAAAGGCTTATTCGACACGCTGATTATGCTGGTAGACCGTGCCGGAATCCGTCAGAAAATCGACCAGGCAGATATTACTTTTTTTGCGCCGACAGACTACTCCATTAATTTGTACCTGGAAAGACGTGCCGCCCGAGAACAACTGTCAGATCCGAATAGAAGATGGACAGTAGATTCCCTGATAAAATACGACCTCGGACGCTTTGCTGATTCAATTGACTCCTATATCGTTCATCGACGTATTGGTTACGATGAGTTGACGAATAATGGCGCCGTATT
>JBMDWN010000164.1:0-3887 GCA_048595275.1 Olivibacter sp.
TGGCCAAAAACCTTTCCTTATGGAACCATAGACGGTCAGCCGCTGAGAAACTCTATCACAGAGGTTGAACAGGCAAATATGAATGCGTTTTCAACGGATATGACGAGAATAACGGTAGGTGGAAAACTAAAACTGTTACCGGGGCTTACTGTCGACGCGGATTATACCTATACCAATCAAACGGAGCAGGATCGGATCAACGGAGGGAGAGCCTCTGGACTGGACTTTTGGGGCGGTGGCGGACTTATTTCCCGGGAATTTACCGGACCGGCGCACAATCGGGTTTCCATTAGTAATCGCAAAGAAGAGCGGCATGTGGTTAATGCTTACGCAACGTACAATAAGTCCTTCAGTAACCATAACGTTAAACTGACCGGTGGTCTGAATATGGAAACCTTTCGTCTTGGAGGGCAAACGGCTCAGCGGTTAAATCTGATGGATCCATCCCTTCCCGAACTGCCATTGGCCACCGGGGTAATGTCGGTTAATGGAAGTGCCTCACATTGGTCAACATTGGGTTATTTTGGAAGAATTAACTACGACTACCAGAACAAATACCTTCTGGAATTGATCGGAAGATACGATGGTTCTTCACGGTTTCCGCTTAATCAGACATGGGGCTTCTTCCCTTCGGTTTCCGCGGGTTATGTATTGTCGGAAGAGTCGTTTTTTGACTTCGCCAAAACCTATTTTGATTTCCTGTAGATACGGGGATCATATGGAAGTGTGGGACAACAGGATGTATGTCTTTAGCGGTTTTTGTCTACGATGCCATCATCTCTTACCAGCAATGTTAATGGCGAATGGCTTATCGGTGACGCATTTGTACCTACCGTGAATACACCGAATTATTTGTCACCGGAGCTGACATGGGAAAAACTGACTACCCGGGAAATCGGCGTTGAAGCGAATTTTTTTGACAGCAAACTCAACCTTGTTTTTAATCGCTACCGGAGAACCGTTACCGATATGATCAGCCCGGGTATACCCCTTCCAAGTAGTTTCGGAGCTGCGGCTCCGGTAAGAAATTTCGGGGAGATGCAAACCAATGGGTGGGAGCTCGAATTAGGATATCGGCATGCCTTTAATAACGGGCTTAATGTTAGTGTTCGCGGACAGTTAAGCGATTTTCAGGAGCGTATTACTTCTTACGGAGGTATCGCTACGATCAATCGGGTCGGCGGCAGCAGCAATTACGAAGGTAAAACCATCGGTGAAATATGGGGTTTTGAAACGGACCGTTTTTTTAGCCGAAACGATTTTCAGCAGGATGCTGAAGGTAATCTACTGCGTACTGAAAATGGTCGTTACATTCTAAATCCGGGTGTTCCCAATCAACAATTTTTTGAGGCTGGAAACTTCTTTTACGGTCCTGGTGACGTCAAGTTTTCTGACCTTAATGGAGACGGGGTGATTGATATCGGTGATGGAACACCGGATAGCCCGGGAGACCGCAGAATAATCGGAAATTCAACGCCAAGGTACTTTTATGGCCTTCGGATGGATTTTGAATACAAAGGATTTGATTTTGGGTTCTTCCTGCAAGGCGTTGGAAGTCGACAGCTTTGGGCATCTGGCACCATGTTTATCCCTGGTTTCCGGAATGAGGAAGCCTGGTATCAGCATCAGATGGATTATTGGACGGAAGATAATCCAAACGCCTTCTATCCGCGTCCTACGGTTCATTCCCAAAGTAATGGGGTTAGAAATATGCAGCCGCAAACCAAATACCTGTTGGATATGTCTTATCTACGCCTAAAGAACCTCACTTTTGGATACCGCCTCCCGAAAACGTTGACTGATAAAATCAAAATGCAAAATCTCCGGGTGTTCTTTAGCGGTGAGAACCTGTTCGAGTTCGATAACCTGGATGTTCCGATCGATCCGGAAGTGGATTACACCAGCCTGGGAAGCAATGACCCGAATTCTTTTGGCCGAGTTTATCCTTATCGCAGAACGTATTCATTCGGGGTTCAAGCCACATTTTAGGCAGCACATTTAAACGTTAAGTAACATGAAAAGGAATTATCTAGCCTATATACTCGCAACGCTGATGCTGACCTTCAGCAGTTGTCAAAAAGATTTTCTGGAACGTCTTCCGCTGGACACTATGACGGATGATAATTTCTGGACCAGTGAGTCTAATCTCAGAACCTATTCAATTGGCTTTTACAGGCAATACTTCAGAGGCTACGGAGCCGGCTACGGATGGGGACCTTTCTGGTTTGGCAGTCAGAGCATGATCGACGATTTTGCCCCAACGGGACCCGGTCAATTTACATTGAATGTTCCAACCAGCGGTGGTGGGTGGACATTTGACTGGGTCCGGAGAGCAAATGTTTTCATAGACCGAATCCCTCAGGCACCTATTGACGAAGAATCCATGAATCACTGGATAGGCGTTGGGCGCTTCTTTCGGGCTATGGCCTACGCAGAATTGGTTAATTCATTCGGCGATGTACCCTGGTTTGACCGTGAACTAGCGGACAACGATCCGGAATTGTATCGGCCACGTGATCCCCGTGATTTCGTGATGGACCGGGTACTGGAAGATTTACAGTTCGCAGCCGAAAACGTTCGTCTGACAGACGGAACCGCAAAGCTATCTGTGACTAAGGATGTCGTTCTGGCTTATATGTCTAGGATTATGCTGTTTGAGGGCACCTGGCAGAAATATCACGACATTGATCAGGGGAAAGCTGTCACTTATCTGGAAGCGGCTAAATGGGCTGGTAACGAACTGATTGAATCCGGTCGGTACCAGCTGCATGGCGACTATCGAGCCGTATTCACTTCTCTTGATTTAGCCACAAACACGGAAATCATTATCTTTCGCCAATATGCTGCCGGGTTACTTACACACTCGCACATGTCTTATAACAACCTGGAATCCCAAACTGGTATATCCAGAAACGCCGTCGAAAGCTATCTGGCTTCCGATGGTCTTCCGATTTCCATCTCGCCCCTCTACGAAGGTGATCGGAATATAGAAGACGTATTAACGAATCGGGACCCCAGGCTTGTTGCCACGGTCAGAAGTGCTCTCGCCGTACAGGGTGTGGGTAACCCTTACTCCACCAGCGCTTATATGTCCCACAAATTCCTGAATGATCAGGTTAAAGACTTACCGGAGGGAAGCGGGTCCCTGAACACAACGGACGCTCCCGTTATGCGCTACGGAGAGGTCCTCATTAATTACGCGGAAGCCGCAGCTGAACTGGGAAATCTGACTCAGGAGGATCTTGATAAATCTGTCAACGTGCTTCGGGCAAGGAGTGGCTTTTCTTCAGCTGGATCGTTGCCGAATCTTCAGGTTGCAGGAAATCAGCCGATGGTTAACGGAATCGTCTATTATGATACTCAACGGGACCCATCTGTACCTTCCCTAATCTGGGAGATCCGTCGTGAACGGCGCACGGAGTTGATGTTTGAAGGACTGCGTTATGACGATTTACGTCGCTGGAAGAAATTCGAATACATCGATACCAGGGGTAACGCGACCATGAATATGGGGGCATGGATCAACAAAGACGACTATTCGGAGCCGTTAAATGAGTTGATCCTGGATCGTCCGGGGCGGGAAGGTTATATCATTCCTGCACCAAGAGCAGAATCTCAGCGTTTGTTCGATAATGAACGCGTGTATCTGAATCCTTTGCCAATCGATCAGATTACCCTGTACAGAGCAAATGGTGCAGAACTAACACAAAACCCAGGCTGGTAAATACTGGTTATAAGAACTATGAATAAAAGAATCTTAATTTTTGCTTTTGCGGTAGCCTGTCACTTCACCTATGGTTGTAGTGGCCCTGCGAACAACGGGAATAGTGAAACCCGGAAAGACCGGGAGGAGGTCAAAGGTGCCGTGTCAGGATCAACCATTCAGC
>JBMDWN010000165.1:0-4782 GCA_048595275.1 Olivibacter sp.
ACGGATGGTCGTGTATCGGTTCTCGACAAATATATTGGGGCTTGCATTTCTATTGAATCCTACATTTTGATTCAATAGATCGTTCACGCCCAGACGGAGCTGAAGATTCTTCTCTTTGAGAAACATTTTAGCTATGGATGCGTTTAGTATCACACGTTCAAAGGGATCGGCAAAGGCCTGCGTTGCCTGAGTATACTGATAGCTGGCGTCTGATCGTATTTCAAAATTAAATGGAAGAAATACGCCGAAACCACCCTGTCCATCAACACTCCAGCCATTATTATTGAAAGCACTTTGCAAAGTCGATTCATTCGTGTTGTAGGCAGGTCCACCGTACATCCAAAATTCGTATTTTCCCTCCCGATATTTGGATACATTCAGCGAGAATCTTACGCTGTAGGCGTTGGTTTTACCTTCCTGACCGTTAACCATATTATAGAATACATTTCCATTAGTACTCAAATTACAGCCTACGTTGAGGTCAATTTTTTTTATCTTCTGACCATAACTTACACCACCGTAGAAATTAGAAGGCCTGCGATTTTCTAAATTGTTAAATTGGAAAGTTGTACGCCCGAGCGAATCTGTGAAGGTGTTACTGATAATCGGGTTGTTAGTCAGCCCGTAATTTCCATAAATACCGATGTGTTGACCACTAAGTACCTTATAACTATTGTAGTTGACATTCAATATATTGGTGAAGGACGGTTCTAGTTCCGGATTACCCAATACAATGTTATTGGGGTCTGTATTCACCCTTACTGGCTGCATTTGATCAATCGTAGGTTGCTGATTGCTTCCCGTGTAGTTTAGCCGGATCGAACGTTGCTGAGAAAAACGATATTGAAAAGTAGCTTGCGGATTTAGGAAAAGGAAATGCTGATTAAAATCTCGATCGTTGTACAAATCGGTCTGTGTAAAGCGAACATCGTTTGCTTTGGTTCCGACGTTAACGGTCGTTTTCCCTTTTTTATAATTCAGAATGGCTCCGGCCTGATGAATGGTCTGGTTTAGTTCAAAATTATTACTGAATAAGGAGTCCAACTCAGTATAATTTCCATTGGCATCCCGGTTGAAAGAACGACGATCTGCGGTACCGTTGTTATAGGTGAACCCGTAATTAACAACCAGGGACAGGTCCTTCAAAATAGGTTCTGTATAGGTTGCATTGGATCGGAAGATGCTGGTATTAATGACGTTTTGTTTTGTTTGATCCGTGATAGAATCACGCATACTGCCCGTTGTGTCCCGGAAAGAAGTTAGATTATAGAGGTTTCCGTCCGAGTTCTGTTGATTAATGGATTGGTTGAGGTTGATGGACAACGTTCGTCCCGGTTTCTTCAGTTTTTTGGTCCACAAACCATTCGCGTTGAAAATTCTATCCTTCACATTGTTTATGAGTGAACGCTGACTCTGATTGATTAAACCCAGGCTGTCGGTAATTTGTTCGCCATATTGGTTATCGGTATCCGCGTTTTTAAGGGCTCCGTCAACCATGAATTTCAGGGTAGATGTAGTGTCCAGTTTAATTTCATAGATCGCATCCAGCTTCTGTCTGAATATCTGATTGTCAAAAGTCTGTACGGTCTGGCTGTTTTGAACACCGGTTGGAAGATTATTGATCCTGATGGCGCTTCGGTCGCCGGAGACCCCAATGGATCCAATCTTGTAGTTTCCGTTAATGGACTGCTTATCCTCATCCCACTTGGCATCGTAATGCCCGCCACCGGTCAGGGCTTGCGGAATACCCTCCCCATTGTATTGGCCGTCGAACGATTCGAACTCATCGCTTCCGCCACCCATATACATCACCATGCCATCGTCCGAGAATTGCATGGAACTGGCCGATCCGTATTTCTGGTTATCCTGCCAACCCAGCCCGACCTTTCCCGTATTACCAATGTTGCCAAAGGCGGCTATCTTCTGTTTGTCTTTGAACGCGTTGATCATCGCCTGACCCTGATAGAATTCGTCGGTTCCCCCGCCGACATCGACTTTTCCAAAATAACCCTGCTTACTACCTTCTTTCAGCTTGATGTTGATGGTTTTCTCCCGATCGCCGTCGTCGACTCCGGTGAAGGCGGCCTGATCGCTCTGTCGATCGTATAGCTGGACCTTATCCACCATATCTCCCCTGATGTTCTTGGTAACCAGCGTGGGATCATCTCCAAAAAACTCTTCCCCATCCACCAATACCCGCTTAACGGTCTCGCCCTGGGCGGTAATATTCCCATCTTTGTCAACCTGGATCCCCGGTAACTGCTTTAATAAATCTTCCACCTTTGAATTGGGCTGAATGACATAACTGCCGGCATTGTATTCCGTTGTATCACCTTTAATGGTTATGGCGTTCGCCCCGGTCACCAATACTTCCCCCAGCAACTGGGACTTCAGGATCAGGCTCAGGCGCCCGAAGTCATGACCAGAACCGCTGCTGTCGATCTTAAATTCTTCGACGTAATCGGCATATTTCGGGTAGGTCATCAGTAGAATATAATCGCCCGGAGGAATGTTTTTTATGGAGAAACTGCCGTCTTCGGATGCCCTGACAAAATCATACAACATAGAATCCCGGGCGTGCAAAACACTGACGGAGGTATTGGCCAGGGAAATTTCTGCAGTGGTGTCAATAACGACTCCCTTAATTTCTTGAGTTTCCGTTTGGGCATAAGAGCAGTAGAAAAATAAATTCAGGAACAGTAAGGTTAGAAAGTGCTTCATTCTCAGGTTAATTTGTGAACGCCTAAAGATATAGTTAATCTGAAAGCGAAGGAGTGCTTAACGTGTTAAATTGTGTTAAATTGTTTTCGTGATTAATTTAGAATGATCAGATCGTTTATGATTAGAGTTTGCCCGCGCTTTTTTGTTACGGAATGCAAAAAAAAATGTAGTTTGCATTTATGCCGAAGCAGCCGATTTATCTGGATTATTGTGCCACTACACCGGTAGATAAGCGGGTAATGGATAAAATGATCCCTTATTTTTCCGGAAAGTTTGGTAACCCTTCTTCACGTGAGCACCTCTTTGGCTGGATGGCGGAAGAGGCGGTTTCAGAAGCAAGGGAGGCTTGTGCCACACTGATTGGTTCGAAGCCGGAAGAGTTGATCTTTACTTCCGGCGCGACGGAGGCAATTAACCTGGCGTTAAGAGGCGTTGCGGAAGATCCTCCGTTGAAGCATATCGTCAGCGTGAAAACTGAGCACAAGGCCATGTTGGATACCCTGAAAGTACTGGAACGTAGAGGTACGGAAGTTAGCCTGTTGCCTGTAGATGGGCAAGGAAGGATAGATCCGGACGAATTCAGCAATTGCCTGCGCCCGGATACCGGGCTCATTGCCGTGATGCTTGGAAACAATGAGACTGGGGTTATGCATCCGATAAAAGAACTCGCTGCCCGCGCCAAGGCTTCTTCTGCACTTTTTTTTTGCGATGCAACACAATCGGCTGGGCGTATTCCAATTGATGTAAAAGAACTGGATGTTGACCTGCTCGTGTTTAGTGGTCACAAACTCTACGGACCGAAAGGGGTGGGGCTGCTTTACTGCCGGCCGGGTGTTAAAGAGCATCTGGCCGCACAGTTAACGGGCGGGGGACAGGAACAGGGTTTACGCAGCGGAACGCTGAACGTGCCGGCAATTGTGGGTTTCGGTGAAGCCTGCAGCTTGGCCATACGGCGCCAGCAAGAGGATACGGTTTATTTGTCCGGATTGCGGGATGATTTTGAAGAACAGGTAAGGGTCCACGCAGACGTCTATATACACAGTGTCGAAGCCCCGCGTCTGCCACATGTTTCCAACCTGTTGTTCAGAGAAACTGACGGTGCGGCGCTAATGGCCCGGTTAAGGAAATTTATTGCTTGCTCGCGTAGCTCCGCGTGTTCTTCCGTTATGGTTGAACCGAGTCACGTGATCCGGGCCATGCACTTCACGGAAGAGGAGGCACTGGCTTCTTTTCGTTTTTCGTTCGGCAGACCGACTACCCGGGAAGAAGCCTCAGATGCATTAAGACATTTAGCGGATTGCCTTGAGGCGATCAAACAGGAGTAAAATGAAGGAGATCAGAGAAATACTAAAGGCTTTTGAGCGGGCGCAACAACTCGGGTTGGAAAGTGCACTGGCTACGGTAGTCAAGGTCGACGGCTCTTCCTATCGCCGTCCGGGTGCCAGGATGCTGATCCGCGAAGATGGGGTTTTTACCGGTGCGATCAGTGGAGGTTGCCTCGAAGGCGATGCGTTGAAGAAAGCATCCATTGCCCTGGCAACAGGGAAGAACAAGTTGGTGGTGTACGATTCCACAAACGAAGACGAGGCACAGTTCGGCGTTCAGCTGGGCTGTAATGGTCGTGTTTACCTTTTACTGGAGCCTATTCTGGATCAGAACAGCGGACTGATTGACTTGCTTCGGGAAGCCGTTTCTACCCGCCATACACAATTGTTGCTTACGCGTTTTTCCTTTGATTCCGATGCTCTTCCTGCGGGGACCTGTGCTCTTTTTGATGAATCGGGAAACCTGCTTTACAGGATTGGAAACACCTTAATACCAAAGGATATCAGCGAAGGCCGTATCGCTACGGCTCAGGGGGAAGAATGCTGGGTAGAACGCCTCCTGCCTCCCGTTGCGCTTCATATTTATGGTGCCGGTAATGATGCTCAACCACTGGCTGGCTTTGCACAGGGGCTTGGTTGGGATGTGCAGGTCTTTGATGGTCGTCCGGAAACGCTCTCAGTCTCCCGGTTCCCAACGGCTTTGTCGAGAACGCTTTTTCGTCCGGACCGTTCCGAA
>JBMDWN010000166.1:0-4182 GCA_048595275.1 Olivibacter sp.
TGCCAGACAACTTACGAAATTGTCGAAGCCGGTGCAGATTACGCCGTGGCAAAAGTAGAAATGAAATACGATTCTTTTACGCGGGTGGATTATGTAACGTTGAACCGCTCCGGAGAAGACTGGAAGGTATCTCAGGTAACCGCTACCTATCCCGACTAAATAAGAAATGATATTTGTACCGGTAACCTCACCGGTACAATTTTTTAGTTAAATCATCCGCGAAAAGCACATAATCATCCGCCCTGAACCTTAAAAAATCTGCCGAACTTTTATGCCCCGGGAAAGGCGCATAATAATGCGTAGCGCTCCGTTCATCGTTTCTCCACACCAGCACATAAGACAATTTCAACGGGTTTTCTTTCAACGTCTTAAGCAAAACCTGCGTCCACCAATTTTCGTTAGGGATCGACTCCAGTCCCGTTTCCGTAAAGGCGGCCAGCTTGGCTTTTTTTTCCGCATAAGACGAAACAATTGAAAGCTTAAGCGCCGCCGCATCCAGGTCGTAGTGCCCTTCCCGGCCAAAATCCGCGTAATTATCCATTCCGACCATATCCACCCACTCATCGCCCGGATAGCGTTCCAGGAAGTCCGTCTCAGTTTTGAATAAAGCATCCGGGGAGTAGGCATAGATCAGGTTGTGAATCTGCAGGCTGTCCCGCAGATAAGACACGGTGTAACGCCAGACCTCAATAAAATCTGACCGCTCTGCATGAGCTTTCCCCCACCAGAACCAATTGCCATCTGCCTCATGAAAAGGCCGGAAGATTAACGGTATCGGTTCGCCGTCTTTTCCTTTCAGGGTCTTAATAAAAGTCGCCAGGGAATGCAACTTCTTTTGATAGCGATCCTGGTACTTCCCGCCGGGCTTAATATCCGATAAAACCGATCCGGAACCGGGCTTACTGTAAAACCCATCTTTCGTTATCGGGTTGTTCATGTGCCAGGCCATCGTAACAACTCCACCCCAGGAATATACGTCCAGGATGTCTTTCCTCAAGCGTTCGGATCTTTTGGCGTCTGGTTGATTGTTTTCATCAAAAAGGTCCATGAAGTCAAGTCCTACCACGGCAGGGTGGGAACCACTGACGTCCTTTACATCGGAACGTCCCCGATCGCCGGACCATCCATGACCATAACTTACGGCCGACTGATGACCAAATAAAATATGCCTGCCGGAAAGCTGGAAGAGGTGTTCCGCGAGTTTCTGCGTACGCCTCGTTGCTTTTCCATCAATCAACTTCATCTCAGCGGACGCTTTATTTTGATTTAAACGCTTCAATACCGTGCGAATATAAGCGCCTGCAGGACTGAGTTCTTCCGGTGTCCAACCACCATCCACCCCCGCTCCCGGCATCAGCAAGGCGGTCGTTTCCTGCTTATCGGTCAGGTTCCAGTTTGCCCAGCTCAACTGATGCTGTTCCATCCAGTCCAGCCATACCCGGTTCCGTTCCTGATCGAAGGCCCCATCCCCATCTGATTCACCTACCCCCCATTCCGTTACCATTAACGCCAGTCCATTACTCATCGCCTTTTCCGCTTTCCCGCGGAGTTTGGCTGCGTGATTGGGATCACTCGCATAGAAATGAAAGGAATAAGCCAGGTTGCTGTAGCCTGTCAATGGGTCAGCAGCAGCGACATCCACATCCTGATCCCACTTCGGAGAGCCCACAACGATGACGTTGTCCGGGTCCTGCTGACGGATGACCGGAATGATCTCCTGAGCATATTGTTTGATGACCGGCCACTCAATAGCCTCCGGTTCGTTCCAGATCTCGTAAATAACGTTCGGTTTACCCGCATAACGCCTTGAAATCTGCCGGAAGAAACGCTTCGCAGCCTCCAGATTTTGGTCTGCGTGATGATCATGCCAGTCGATCAGGACATAAATCCCCTTACTTATCGCCTCGTCCGCAACCCGGGTAATCAGCTCAAACTGCTCATCCGGTTGCTGAAGGTAACCGCTATCCGGTTCCACTGCCATCGAAAGACGCACCAGGGAAACATCGAAATCATCAATCAGCCAATTCAGCGCTTCCGTTGTATAATATTTACGCCCACCCCATACACTCCAGGAAAAGCTGATACCTCTTAATTGCGGAGCTACACCATGCTGATTCACCAATACGCCTTTTTCCACACGCAGCTGTCCGTGTTTTTCAACAGGACGTTCTCTTGCCAAGGATCGGGTAATGCCGGCTGAAAAAAGTAAAAGGAGGAAGACCGTCATCGCAGGATAAGATCTCATCGCTATTTGCTTAAAATGACGTTATCAAAGTAGAACGATTGCCCGTCGCCTTCCACCTGCCAGATGATGTCGTTCAACACATTAATCCCGCTGTTTTTCCAGGTCGACAGAGGAAAGCTGAACCGCGTCCATACGTTCGCCGGGACAATAACCGTCTGAGTTTCCGCCCAGTTGATCATGAAACGGAAACTCCCTTCGGAGGCGCCTCCTCTAACCCAGAAGGATACCGTTGTATAATCCGCCAGATTTAAACCAGCACCATGATGTAAGCTTAAGGCTCCCCAGCTGTTTCCAGTCATATTGGCCTGAAGCCCGTGGGTTCCCATGATCTTTTGTTCTTCCGAAGCCGCATAATTTCCGCCCCATGACCAGCTTTCAAAGCCTGCACCAAAGGCATCCACGAAAATGGGAAGCGCCCGATCAATGTTGATCAAGTCCTGTCCATAGGTAATTTCACCGGAAGCATTGCGGATGACCAACTTGGTTTTGTCTGCGTCCGAAGCCGGCATCTGGAGCACCAGCTCTCTTCTTGAAGCCGAAAGCACTTCCACCGGCTGCCCGCTTTCCAGCGATACGCCTTCCACCGTTTCAAAATTATTCCCGCGTACCGTTAAGGTAGATCCTTCCGCAAATTCCGCCGGGAGTAGTGAACTCACCGAAGGAAGTGCAATGACATTAAAGGATAACTGTACCTGACGCCCCAGGCGATTGGTAATGATGACCTGCTGTTCGCCACCATAAGCCGTATCCGGAACCCGGAATACCAGGGCGTTGTTGTTGTTGAAAGCAGGATTAAATGGCGCGGGGACTTCATTCGTCTCAAAGAGCACGGACTCAACGCCTGCCAGCCCGCTTCCCGTCACAATGATAACCGTTCCCGGAGGCCCCTCGACCACTTCGAGTGCGTCTGCCTGCATACTATTGGAGGGCTCCAGATCATTGTCTTTTTTGCAGGAATACAAGGCAGCAAGAAAAACCAGGAAGAGAAGTGCCGTTCTTTTTATGGATATCGTTTTCATAATTCAATCAATTAGAAGACCCGGTATAGGAAACCGGAGGTTCAGCCAAGGAAGGGTTATTTACAATTTCTGCGGTCGGGATGGGTAGATACAGCTGATCTTCCGAAGCCAGGGTTGCCCGAACCTGATCAATCAGATGCGTACCGAGTGCGCTATAGGTACCACGTTCCTGTGCGTCGATGATCGACTTCGCCCTGGCAAAACCAAGACGTTGCAGGTCAAACCAAAAGTCGCCTTCGAAAGCAAATTCAACCCGACGTTCGTTTAAAAGACGCTGCCAGGTCAGGTTGGTCAGATCGTTTTCCGGAAGAAATCCCGCACGGTGCCGCACGGTATTTACGGCATTCAGCGCCCGTGCATCGGAGGTGGATTCAGCCGCTCCCATAATCGCTTCGGCGTAAATCAGCAAGACGTCTGCGTAACGCAATACATAGGTACAGATACTGGTGGATGTTCCATTGACATCCTGTCCGTTTCCACCGGGTCCGACAATGTATTTCAACGCATTCGACCGGGTGCCCGTCTTGATTTTCGTAGCGGCATCATCCGATGAAACCCAGGTTGTATCGTAAAGATAGCCATTAGGAAAATTTACATTGGTCCAGTCACTGCGCTGAAACCCCTGCTCCATAACCGACCAGCGACGACGCCGGTCTCCCGCTTCGTAGGAGCGCAGAAGATCGATCGAAGGAATAATGGCGGACCAGCCCGCACCGGTCGTCGGACGAAGCAGTGGTTCAGGGGCAACATAAGCTTGTATCGGATTGCCGAGTCCATAGCCTCCTTCCGCCACCCACTGGAAGGCGAAGAGCGATTCGCTGTTGTTGTTTGCCGACTGATCGGTGAACATCCCTTCATAATCCGCGTAAAGCGCATAGCGATTGGAATTGATCACCAGTTCTGCCTTCTCCTGCGCCA
>JBMDWN010000167.1:0-4986 GCA_048595275.1 Olivibacter sp.
CCGGAGATAGAGGCGCGACATTATTGGAAGACTTTATACTGCGGGCAAAAATAACTCATTTCGATCATGACCGAATCCATGAACGGGTAGGTCTTGCACGTGGTGCCGGTGCTCAGGGACCAGTTAAGCTTTTCACGTACCTTGAGCGGTACACTAAGGCATCCTTTCTTAACGACACAGAAATTGAAACACCCGTTTTTGTTCGTTTTTCTACGGTAGCTGGTTCCCGGGGATCTACGGATATGGCAAGGGATGTGCGGGGCTTCGCTGTAAAATTTTATACTAAAGAAGGTAATTTTGATTTGGTAGGTAACAACATGCCGGTGTTTTTTATTCAAGATGCCCTTAAGTTTCCGGATCTGATTCATGCGGTTAAACCGGAACCAGACAATGAAATTCCGCAGGCGCAGTCTGCGCACGATACGTTTTGGGACTTCATATCTACGCTGCCTGAATCCGCGCATATGATCATGTGGACCATGAGTGACCGTGCCATTCCGAGGAGCTATAGCATGATGGAAGGATTTGGTGTTCATACCTTTCGTATGGTAAACCAAGACGAGAAATCCTGTTTTGTTAAATTCCATTGGAAACCATTACTGGGTATACATTCCGTCAGTTGGGATGAGGCTCAGAAAATCTCAGGTAAAGATCCGGATTTCCATCGACGGCATTTATGGGATTCCATTCAGAGTGGTGCATACCCTGAATGGGAGTTGGGTCTGCAGATCATTTCTGAGGAAGACGAATACAAGTATGACTTCGATCTCCTTGATCCTACGAAGATCGTACCGGAGGAACTGGTTCCTGTACAACGGGTAGGCAAACTTACTCTAAACCGAAATCCAGATAATTATTTCAGTGAAACGGAGCAAGTAGCGTTTCACGTAGGACATGTCGTGCCCGGGATTGACTTCACAAACGACCCGCTTATGCAGGGTCGGTTATTTTCCTATACCGATACCCAACTCATCCGTTTGGGCGGACCCAACTTTCAGGAGATCCCCATAAACCGCCCAATCATCCCCGTCCATAACAATCAGCGTGATGGTTACATGAGACAATCAATAAATGCCGGAAAGACTGCTTATAACCCCAACCTTATAAATAACAACAGTCCCGCGCAGGTCAAAGGACGGGACGGAGGATTTATTTCAGTGAACGAACGTGTAGATGCCCGAAAAGTACGAAGTCGTAGTAAAAGCTTTTTTGATCATTTCACCCAGGCTCGGCTGTTCTACGTAAGTCAATCAACACCGGAACAAAATCATCTTATAAATGCGCTATCCTTTGAGCTCGGAAAGGTCAAAGACAAAAGTATTAAAGAGCGGGTGCTTGCGCTGCTAGGCAATATTGATGCGGACCTTCAGGGCCAGGTGGCCAAAAAGCTTGGGATCATTAATCCGGCCGAAGGGAAAAAAGATTTGAATCTCAGCGTTTCTGCTGATGGAGACTCCGCTGCCTATCAGTCCGGTCCGGCAATAGAATCTATTCAAAAATCGGCGGCTCTAAGCATGGAAGGGACAGCAAAGACATCAGTAAAATCAAGAAAAATTGCTGTTCTTGTTGCTGACGGTTTCGTTGGCGGAGATGTAGATTTGATCAGAACGGAATTTGAAGCTGCCGGCGCTGTCGTGCAGACTGTTGCCCCGTTACCTGGTGTTGTGAAATCCGTTGATGGAAAAGAAGTAGAGGTGGACCACAGTTTTCTTACCACAGATTCCGTATTGTTCGATGCAATATGCGTTCCTAACGGCGTAGATAGTTCGGCATCGCTTTGCGCAGAACCGGAAGCGTTACATTTCATTAATGAAACGTATAAACATTGCAAAAGCATCATGTTGGGTAAAGAGACAGCTGACCTGATTCTAAGCATGACCTATTTAACACAGGACGAGCGGGATGAAGGCTTATTGATCGCAGAGTTCACGGAAAAAGATGTCCATGCGTTCATCAAAGCAACAGCTGCACACCGGGTATGGCACCTGGAAAATAAACGTAAGGTTCCCGCATAGGGAATCTTACGTTATAATTTGTTCCTAAGTCCGGCTAAAAATCCAATCCGGGGATATTACTTTGTTGACCGACGTGGTCTTCAGCACTATGTCCATGCATATCGTTTCGCCCGAGCATAGCCGCAAATATAAGGGTGGTACTACCGCTAGCTTGCTGGATATCCAGATCTGCGCCAAGAGCAATCAGCATTTCCATAACCACGGAGTAACCTTCGGAAAATGCATTCAGACAAAGTGTCCCGTACTACAGTACAGTAAGATAGGTTATAAAAGAATAAATATTAATCATGCTTTAAACCTTAAAAAAAAGCTTACATTACCAAAAGTCGAAGGCAAAGTTGATACCTTACCAATTCTACCCCAAGGGCTATTCTTCGCCGTCTTGCATACGTCCGCAGGCATAGCATTTTTCATAAAATTGAAAATCAGATGAAACAGTTGAAAATAACCGAATCGATTACCCAGCGGGATAGTCGATCGTTTAAGCAATACCTAACGGAAGTCAGCCGATACGATCTGCTGACCATTGCTCAGGAAGTTGACCTTGCCGCCCGAATCCGGGCAGGAGATTCCGTTGCCCTGGATAAGCTCGTTAAGAGTAACCTGCGCTTCGTTATATCCGTTGCAAAGCAGTATCAGCGGCAAGGTTTAATACTGGAAGACCTGGTCAACGAAGGCAACATGGGCTTGTTGACTGCAGCCCGAAGGTTTGACGAGACGCGGGGATTCAAATTCATATCCTATGCCGTGTGGTGGATCAGGCAGAGTATTGTAACCGCTATATCGATGCAGTCCCGCACCGTAAGGCTCCCAATGAACCGGGTGGGCGATCTGATCAAGGCTCGCCGCGCATATTCGAATCTGGAACAGGAGCTGCAGCGGGAGCCGACGATTGAAGAGCTGGCCGAATCAATGGGCATGTCTTACGAAAAGATTTCGAATGCGCTTTCAAACTCAGAAAGAATTCTTTCTATCGATGCACCTTCACTTTATGAACCTGACATGACTTTGCTAGATTCCCTTTCTCAATCTAATTCTGCTGCCGATCAGCAGGTAATTGAAGATTCACTAAAGAGTACGATTACAAAGGCGGTTTGCCGTCTCCCCCACCGCGAACAGTTGGTACTGAATCGTTACTTCGGCTTGAGCGGAGAAAATTCCTGCAGCCTTGCGGAAATCGCCACACAACTGAATCTAACGACAGAGAGAGTCCGGCAAATTAAAGGCGATGCGCTAAAGACTCTTCACAGTAACTTATAATAAATCCGTATATTTACCGTTCTATTAGAATACATACTTCAAAAAGGATTTCCTCTCTTTTCCATGCAATTCAGCATTGATTTATAAATTGTCGTTATGTACAGAGATAATGACAAGACTAAAATTCCCATCAAAGCCCCTCTTTTTTTCCACGCTTAAACAGCGAGTTAATAAATATTTTGAAGAGACCGGCAAAAACAAGTATGCGAATCAAGCCATGTGGACGAAGGCTGGTATTTTCCTCAGCGGCTTTGTACTGTGCTATTTATTTATAATGCTTAACATTTTCCCAATCTGGCTTTTATGGATAATGGCAGGCTTGATGGGTGTTCTCAGTGCTTTTGTTGGCTTCAACGTATGTCACGATGCCATACATGGGTCCTTTTCCGGCAATCCGAAGGTAAATAAGATACTCAGCTCTCTGTTCAGCCTGTTGGGCGCCAGCTCTTATATCTGGAGCATCACACACAATACTATACATCATACCTACACGAACATCTCGGGACACGACGAAGATCTGGTGATTGCGCCTGGGCTGATCCGAATTCATAAGGATGACAAAAAGATGAAGATCCAGCGCTTTCAGCATTGGTATGCTTTCCCATTGTACGGTTTGGCCAGTCTATCATGGGCTTTTAGAAAAGATTACCTTAAAATCATGAAACCGGAGCTGGGGAATACCCGGATGAAACACCCCAGAAATGCTTACGTCAATTTGTTTCTCTCCAAGGCACTGTATTATTTTCTGTTCATTGGACTACCACTCATCGTACTGGATGTAAGTTGGTGGCAGTTTCTGATTGGCTTTATCACTATGCATCTCGGGCAGGGTTTCACCATGGGACTTGTCTTTCAACTTGCGCATGTCGTAGAAGAAACAAGTTTCCCGGCACCAGCTGCCTCTGGAACGATGCTGAACAACTGGGCGGAACACCAGCTGCGTACAACCGAAAATTTTTCCTCAGACAGCCGGGTGGCGGCCTTTTTCCTGGGTGGGCTGAACCGTCAAATTGAGCATCACCTCTTTCCGAAAGTATGCCACATCCATTATCGGGCAATCGGTAAAATTGTTAAGCAAACAGCAGCAGAGTTTGACATCCCCTATTTAGAATCCCGTAGCTTCTTTACGGCCACCCGATCTCACTTTCGTTTGCTCAAAAAGTTCGCGCTGGAACTAGAACCCGCTATCGTTGAGTAAATCTCTGCGAGACAAATCTTCTGATTAGAAAGTGGCTGCGCGCAACGGTAAGTATGGCTATAATTCTGTACTTTTGATAAACTTGAAACACGACGAATGCCTTTAATCGATCAAACCGGGATTCTCAATATTTTACAAAAATCACCCGACGCGACAGCTATTTATTCCGATCAGGAGCTCACTATAGCTTTTGCTAATAAAAAAATGCTGGAGTTTTGGGGCAAAAAAGGCGACATCATCGGCAGTACGTTGCCAGAAGGTGTTCCTGAGTTGTTAGATCAGCCCTTCATTGATCTTTTAAAAGAAGTTTGGCGAAGCGGCAAGACCTATTCCGACCGCGGGCAGGGTGCCAGCCTGATGACATGCGAAGGCATAGCCATCAGCTATTACGATTTCATTTATGAAGCACTTATAGATGAACAGGGCGAAACCTACGCTATACTGCATACCGCAAGTGAAGTTTCAGACCGTATTACCACCGAGAAAAAAGTAATAGAGAAGGATTTAGAAAAC
>JBMDWN010000168.1:0-7452 GCA_048595275.1 Olivibacter sp.
CAGGTTACGAACTGATGTTGGATGGAACAGACCCTGAACTGGTGGCGTTTGAGCTTGATATTTTTTGGGCAATAAAATCCGGAATGGATCCGGTAAATCTGTTCGAAAAATATCCGAAGCGATTTGAGTTGTGGCATGTCAAAGACATAGACCAGGAAAAGACAAAAGTGATTGTGGGAGAGGGGCTCGACAGTCTTCCGTCTATGGATGTATTAAATGAAATTAAGTTTGCTGAGGTCGGCAGTGGTGCGGTGGACTTTAAAAAGATTTTTGCAAAGGCTGATCAAGCCGGGCTGAAACATTTTTTTGTAGAGCAGGATGGCATTTACATGGAAGATCACTTTAAGAGCATTAAACAAAGTTACGATTATGTTAAAAAGAATCTGGAAGCATAAGAAAGGGGCAAACGCCCCTCTTTTAGTTTTTTAGGCTAGCCATGTCAATTACGAATCGATAATGAACATCCCCCGCAATCGTACGGTCATAGGCCTCGTTAACTTTATCGATCGGAATGACTTCAACGTCCGACGTAATGTTGTGCTCGGCACAAAAGTCCAGCATCTCCTGAGTTTCCTTAATTCCGCCAACCAGCGAGCCAACCAAGCTTTTACGACCGAAAATCAATTGTCCTGCCTGAACATCACCCGGTTTTGGCGGCACGCCTAACAATACCATGACACCATCAATTTTCAGCATGGACAAGTACATATTGTAATCGTGTTCCGCGGATACGGTATCGATAATGAAATCGAAGCTATTGGCTAAGGATTTAACTTTTTCCTTTGATGTGGTCAGCGCAAAATGATCTGCACCGAGCTTTTTGGCGTCTTTCTCTTTCTTTTCAGAACGGCTCAGCATCGTGACTTCTGCGCCCAGAGCGGCGGCTATCTTAACGGCCATGTGTCCCAGACCTCCGAGACCGACCACACCTACTTTATCGCCCTTTTTTACCCCCCAGTGCCGGATGGGCGAATAGGTTGTAATACCCGCGCATAACAGCGGTGCTACGGCAGCTAGGTCGAGCTTGTCGGATACGTTCAATACGAATTTTTCGGTTACGACAATATGCGTGGAATAACCTCCATAGGTAATGGTCTTTTTATCCTGTAAATAGGAGTTATAGGTTTGAGAGTTGCCTTCCAGGCAATACTGTTCCTGATCTTGTTCGCAGCTTGCACAATGCCCGCAGGAATCCACAAAACATCCCACACCTACGGTGTCGCCTATGTTAAAATCCTTAACTCCGTCACCGATAGCGCTGACTTTTCCAACGATCTCATGGCCCGGTACAATCGGATACATCGTTCCGCCCCATTCATTTCTCGCAGTATGAATGTCAGAATGGCAAACGCCGCAGTAGAGAATTTCGATCTCCACATCCTTCTCTTCAAGATCCCTGCGTTTAAGGTCGTACGGTCCCAGTTCATCTTTCGCATTCTGCGCTGCATATGCTTTTACTGTTTTCATCTTTCTATTATAGATATGTGTTTATACAATAATCAATTTGAAGCTGCTTTAGTTTGGGCTTTTTTATACAAAAGACTTTTTTTTACATTTGAAACCATGTTAAATTCCTCATTTCGCTTTCTGCTCTGTATAGTAGCCTTGGCTTTTTGTTTCTTGAAGAGCTATAGTCAAATTACCCCTTTTGAAATGGATAAGCAGCGCAACCGGACGACAACGTATCAAGAGATGAACCAGTATTACGAGGAGCTGAATAAGGTGTTTCCGGATCAAAGTCGCTGGACAACCTTTGGAGATACGGACATCGGTAAACCGCTTCGCGCGCTCATCCTGTCTAAAGATGGGATTTTCGAACCTGATCAGGCGCGGGAGGAGGGTCAGGTCGTTTTTCTGATCAACAACGGCATTCATCCGGGAGAGCCTGAGGGTATTGATGCGAGTATGATGCTAACGCGGGACCTGCTTCGCAATAAGACATTGCCCGGAAAGGTTGTCCTGGTGTTTGTAGCCGCTTATAATATTGACGGTATGCTCAACAGAGGTATCTCCAGGGTTAATCAAAACGGGCCGGAATCGTATGGTTTCCGGGGGAATCGTCAAAACCTGGACCTGAACCGGGATTTTATTAAAACAGATAGCCGGAATGCCTATGCACTTCAGCAGCTCTTTCACCATTGGAATCCGGATGTATTTCTGGATAATCACTCCAGTAATGGGGCCGACTACCAATATATCATGACACTGATTGATACGCAACGTGATAAGATGCATCCTTCTATTGCGAAATTTATGAAAGCACGATTTACTGATCCGCTTTACGAGCGGATGGAAAAGGATGGCTTTCGGCTAGTGCCTTATGTAGACTTTCCAGGAGAAACGCCGGAATCGGGCCTTCATTCTTTTTTGGAAACTCCCCGTTATTCCACTGGCTATGCAGCTTTGTTCAATACCATTGCTTATATGCCGGAAACGCATATGTGGAAACCTTACAAGGAACGGGTTGCTTCTACTTATCGGCTGATGGAGCATTTGATTGAGCTTTGCGAGGAAGAACGAAAAGATCTGCTGTCTGCGAGAAGGCAAGCAGAACTTGAAATTGCTGAAAAGGAATGGTTTCCGCTAAACTGGAGGCTGGACACGACGCGTTTCGAATGGATCGATTTTCACGGCTATGAAGCCCAGCATAAAGCGAGTGAGGTGAGCGGAGAACAGAGGCTGTTTTACGATCGGTCAAAGCCTTTTACCCGTAAGGTTAAATTGTATGACCGATATAAAATTACGGACAGCGTTCAGAAACCTCTGGCTTACATCGTGCCGCAGGCTTATCGCAAAGTGATTGATTTGTTGAGTGTAAACGGAGTTCATCTGGATACACTTAAACGGGACACGCTGGTTTCAGCGGAAATGTATTATGTGAAAGGATTAAAGACCAGGAATCAACCGTTTGAGGGGCATTACCTACACTCGGATGTGGAATTGGAAACAAGACGGCAAACGATGCCTTATTACGCGGGCGATGTGTTGATAAGGGTTAATCAGCCAGTAAACCGATACATTGTCGAGACGTTGGAGCCACAGGGTGGTGATTCATTTTTTGCCTGGGGTTTCTTCGATGCAATCTTGGGTCAGAAAGAGTACTTTTCCGCTTATATTTTCGAAGATTATGCGGCTGAGTTACTCAGCAAAAATTCTTCGCTTCGAGAGGCTTTCGATCAGGCTAAAAAGAAGGACCCGAAGCTGCAACAGGACGCCAGACTTCAGTTAGACTGGCTTTATAAGCATTCTGCCTATTATGAACAGAGCCACAGGCGTTATCCTGTTGCTCGTATTGTTGAAAATTAACGGACGGCTGCTGCCGCGTTAGAGATAGAGCGATAAATCACCTTTTCCTTCCCTGAGAACTTCGAATTCTCCGGAGGTACAATCCACCACTGTCGAGGGCTGATTGTCGCCATAACCGCCGTCAATAATGATATCGACCGAGTCGCCAAACTTTTCGTAGATGAGTTCCGGATCAGTAGAATATTCCAGGATTTCATCGTCGTCATGTATGGAAGTGGAGACGATTGGGTTACCGAGCTGCTTTACAATTTCCCGGGCAATGGAATTATCCGGAACCCGGATTCCTACGGTTTTCTTTTTTGAGCTCATCAGCTTCGGAACCTGATTGCTGGCGTTAAATATATAAGTAAAAGGACCGGGAAGCGATTTTTTCAACAACCGAAAGGTTGCCGTATCGATCGGTTTCGTATATAGAGCGATATCCGTGAGGTCATAGCAGATAAAAGAAAGTTGCGCTTTATCTGGTTTGATACCGCGCAGTGCACACAAGTTCTCAATCGCTTTCTGATTGGTGATGTCGCAGCCCAAACCATATACGGTATCGGTTGGGTAGATGATCAGGCCTCCACGTCTGAGCACCTCTACGACCTGGTCTATTGCCTTCGGATTTGGATTTTCCGGATATATTCTAAGTAACATGCTGATTCCTTTACCTGCATAACAGGATTAACGGTGAGATTGTTGGAATAAACCCAAAAGACCTCTAAAAACTGGCGCTTTTCGGGGTTCTCGGGAATGGAATCACATCCCGTATATTGGTCATTCCGGTTACAAAAAGTACCAGTCGTTCAAATCCCAAACCGAAACCGGAATGCGGGGCAGTTCCGAAACGACGCGTATCCAGGAACCAGCTCATCTCATCTTGAGGAATGTGCATTTCGTCCATACGATTTACCAGCAGTTCGTATCGTTCTTCCCGCTGGGAACCTCCAACAATTTCTCCGATTCCGGGGAACAGAATATCCATAGCCCTTACTGTCTTTCTGCCCTCCTGATCGGCTTCATTCATCCGCATATAGAAGGCTTTTATATCTGCCGGATAGTCGGTCAGGATAACGGGTTTCTTAAAGTGCTTTTCCACCAGGTAGCGCTCGTGTTCAGACTGAAGGTCAGCTCCCCACTCGTCTATGAGGTATTTAAACTGCTTTTTCTGATTTGGTTTGGAACGCTTTAGGATGTCGATTGCTTCCGTGTAGGTAACGCGCTCAAAGTCGTTGTCCAGCACAAACTGTAATTTCGCTGTCAGGTCAAGCTCGGAACGATCTTTTTGCGCTTTACCTTTCTCTTCTTCCAACAGCCTGTTCTTCAGGAATTCGATCTCGTCTTTGCAATGTTCCAGCGCATAGCGAATTACGTATTTCAGTAGTTCTTCTGCCAGATCCATATTATCTTCCAGCTCGTAAAAAGCCATCTCCGGTTCGATCATCCAGAATTCCGCCAAATGCCGGGTAGTGTTGGAATTTTCTGCCCGGAAGGTCGGGCCGAAGGTGTAGACGTTTCCAAGTGCCATAGCCGCAAGTTCGCCTTCGAGTTGTCCGGATACCGTAAGGTTTGTTGCCTTGCCGAAAAAATCATCCTTGAAGTTGATAGAACCATCTTCGTTTTTTGGCGGCTGCTGCAAGTCGAGTGTTGTTACCTTAAACATTTCGCCTGCACCTTCTGCATCGGAGCCGGTTATAATGGGGGAGTGAAGATAAATGAAATCTCTTTCCTGGAAAAAGCGATGTACGGCATAAGACAAGGCATTCCGGACTTTGAAGACTGCATTGAATGTATTGGTGCGAAAACGTAAATGCGCGATTTCTCTGAGGAACTCAAGGCTATGTTTTTTAGGCTGCAACGGGAATTTCTCCGGATCGCTATCGCCCAGGATTTCTACGTGATCGGCTTTGATTTCTACCCGCTGGCCTTTGCCGAGTGACTCAACAAGCTTACCCGTGACAGCCACTGCCGCACCAGTCGTTAATCGTCTTAGGGTCTGTTCGTCGGTATGGCCGTAATCAACCACGACTTGCAAATTCTGCAAAGAAGAACCGTCATTCACTGCAAGAAACTGATTATTCCGGAAGGTTTTTACCCAACCCTTTATCGTAACCTCCATTCCGTATTCGGTAGCTTGTAACAGTTCTTTTATTCGTGTATGGTTCATCTAAAAATACTTTGCAAATGAGTTATAATAAATAACCTCCAAACGAGCGTTGGAGGTTATGGTGTTTATTTAATTCTTCGGGTCAAATGTATTGACCTAAAGGGTTTTATCAGGACAGTACTTTGGTAACCAGGTCTGCCGCTTCTTTCAGCTGTATAGCTGAAAAAACCTCTAATCCGGACTCGTCAATCAGCTGCTTTGCTTCTTTGGCATTAGTACCTTGTAAACGAACAATGATTGGTACTGGAATGTTACCGATCTCCTGGTAAGCGTCAATTACACCCTGTGCTACGCGATCGCAACGAACGATGCCACCGAAAATGTTGATCAGGATAGCCTTTACATTCGGATCTTTCAGGATGATGTTGAAACCAGCTTTAACTGTTTCAGCGTTCGCGGTACCACCTACATCCAGAAAGTTGGCAGGCTCTCCACCGGCAATCTTGATGATATCCATAGTGGCCATAGCTAAGCCGGCACCATTTACCATACACCCTACGTTTCCGTCAAGTTTAACGTAATTGAGGTTGGAACGACCAGCTTCTACCTCTGTCGGATCTTCTTCCGATAGATCCCGAAGCTCAGCATAATCTGCATGACGGTACAAAGCGTTATCGTCCAGATTTACTTTCGCGTCAACCGCCAGGATTTTATCGTCCGATGTTTTCAATACCGGGTTGATCTCAAATTGAGAAGAGTCAGTTGAATCGTAAGCCTTATAAAGCGCAGATACAAATTTCACCATGTCTTTAAAAGCAGCACCGCTTAAACCCAGGTCAAAAGCGATTTTACGTGCCTGAAAACCTTGAAGGCCTACGGAAGGATCTATCTCTTCTTTAAAGATTTTTTCAGGCGTTTTTTCAGCGACCTCTTCAATATCCATACCACCTTCGGTCGAGTACATCACGATGTTTCGCCCTTTGGCACGGTCAAGAAGAACACTCATGTAAAACTCTTTCGTTTCACTGGCACCAGGGTAATAAACGTCTTGTGCAACCAATACTTTATTCACCTTTTTACCTTCCGGACCGGTCTGAGGAGTAACCAGCTGCATACCGATGATGTCTTTGGATCTATCCCTCACCTCATCGAGGTTCTTAGCCAACTTCACACCGCCGCCTTTCCCGCGTCCGCCGGCATGGATTTGTGCCTTGACAACCACCCAATCCGAATTGTAATCTTGCTTAAGTTTCTTGGCAGCTTCAACGGCTTGTTCAGGATTATCGGCAACGATACCTTCCTGAATACGTACGCCAAAGCTTTTAAGTATCGCTTTACCTTGATATTCGTGAATGTTCATTCGAAATAATTTTTTGCGTAAAAGTACTATTTTATATTAAATATAGCAAGGCAGCAAAGGCTTTACAATCTTAGCGGTCGACCTCCCCAAGCACGATGTCTATGGATCCCAAAATGGCGATCATATCGGCCAGGAGGACATTTCTTGACAGTATCGGCAGAACCGAAAGGTTATGAAAACTTGGAGCACGGGCTTTGACCCGTTTTGGTATGTCGCTGCGTCCATCGGTGACGAAATAGAAGCCTAGTTCGCCTTTCGGGTTTTCTGCCCGGACATAAAAATCTTGCGCTTTGGGAGATACTTTTTTGGGGACCAGAGCCCTCGGATCGAAATCCGGCGTTCTTTTGTGTTCCTTCAGCAGCCGTTCCACACATTGCTCAATGATTTTCAGCGACTCCCTCATTTCATCGATCCGTACCTTATACCGGTCCCAGCAGTCGCCTACGCTACCAATCAGCCCCTCACCAATGGGAACATCAAAATCGATCTCCGGGTAAACGGAATAGCCGTCTACTCGGCGCAGATCCCATTTCAAGCCAGAGGCGCGCAACATTGGGCCTGAGCAACCATAATTAATGGCGACGTCCATTGGCAGCGTGCCGATATTGGCCGTGCGGGATATGAAAATCTGATTGTTGGTAAGGAGGTCGTCAAGCTCCTGTAGTTTCGGTCGGAAATAATCTACAAACTCTTTCGC
>JBMDWN010000169.1:0-11506 GCA_048595275.1 Olivibacter sp.
TTTCATATGAATTTGATCAATCCGTTGCCGTCATCCACGCCGTTGAAAGTCTTTTGGTAGAAGGAGGGCTGGGAGCACTCCTTACCGGCCTGATGGTATTCCTCTTTTTGCGGGACTGGCGCAGCAGTCTCGTCGTCATCATCACCATCCCCGTGTCTATTCTAATCGGGGTTCTACTGCTCAGCGCCTTCGGCCAAACCATAAACATCATGACGCTGAGCGGGCTTGCCCTGTCCATCGGAATCCTGGTCGATCAGGCTACCGTAACCATAGAAAACATCCATCAGCACCAGGAAAGCGGAAAGACGAAGCGGCGGGCTATTTTTGATGCCTGCACGGAAATTGCCATCCCCCTATTGCTGATCCTGCTCTGTATCCTGGCGGTATTCGCGCCATCCTTCATTATGGAGGGCATTCCCAGGGCGATGTTCCTGCCCCTCTCCCTCTCCATCGGCCTGACCATGATCGCCTCCTACATTATGGCACAAACCGTCGTTCCGATTTTATCCAACTGGCTTCTGAAAGATCACAGTCAACAGTCCGGCGAGCAAGATTCCGCCGATGGTTTTCAACGATTTAAAAAACGTTTTACCAGCATGCTGGACAAATTACTCGTCCGGAAGAAACTCATCGTAACCAGCTATTTGGTCATCTGCTGTGGGCTCATCGCCCTGTGCTACCTGTCCATCGGTAAAGATATGATGCCGCGGGTCAACAGCAGTCAGTTTCAGCTGCGGATCAAAGAGCCGGATGGAACCCGGCTTGAACGAACCGAGGAAAAAGTGAAGCAAGTATTGGCCATTATCGACAGTACGGTACACCATCAGGTATCCGCCACCTCCGCCTATGTAGGGCTGGTGCCGAGCAGCTATGGCACCAGTAACCTATATGTCTTCAACCGGGGGACGCATGAAGCGATCATACAAGTCGCCCTGGAACCCGGCCTGGGTTACAATTCCGACGACCTGAAAGAGATCCTGCGGAAAAATATTGCCTATAAACTGCCCAGCCTACGCGTCAATTTTGAACCCCTGGACATGACCGAGCAGATTATGAGTCAGGGTGCCGCAACTCCGCTCGAAGTAACGGTATTAGGTCGGGACATGGCCTCGATGACGGCTTATGCCAGACAAATCGTGGACAGCCTGGAACAACTCCCGGGCTTGCGGGATGTGCAGATCAGCCAGCCGCTTAAACTGCCAAAGATAACGATAGACATCGATCGCCTGAAAGCATCTCAACTGGGTCTTAAGATGACCGACATTGCACGTTCCGTTACCGCCAGTACATCCTCCAGTCGCTTTACCGAAAAAATCCAATGGCTGGACGAGCGGAACACCTACACGTACCAGGTACAGGTACAAATTCCGGAGTACGTCATGAATACGATGGACGAGCTGCGCGAGATTCCCCTGGTAAAAGGCCGGCGAAGTCCTACCCTGGGGGACATTGCATCCTTTAAAACCGTCTATGCGCCCGGAGAATACGACCGCATCGGCCCACGGCGTTACCTGACCGTCATGGCTAACCTGCACCATAGCGATCTGGGCTCAGCTACCGACCAGGTACGTGAGCGGCTGGCCGCTATGGCCGCTCCTCCAAAAGGCGTCAGCGTCGAAATCCAGGGCACCTCCACGCTGTTAACCGAAACGATGGACAGCCTTCAATACGGATTGCTCTTTGCCATCATCGTCATCTTCCTGCTGCTGGCTGCCAATTATCAGTCGGTCAAGCTTTCCCTTACGGCACTGGTAACCATTCCATCCGTAGTTCTGGGATCCTTAACCATATTATGGTTCACCGGATCCACACTCAACCTGCAATCCTATATGGGCATGATCATGTCTACCGGCGTATCCGTGGCTAATGCCATACTAATCGTCTCCAGCGCGCAGCAATATCGCTCCGAATACCGCGATACGGACCGCGCGGCACTCATGAGTGCCGGGCAGCGTTTACGCCCGATTTTAATGACGGCTTTCGCCATGATCGCCGGCATGGTGCCCATGGCACTCGGCATTGGCGAAGCCGGCGAGCAGTCAGCTCCGCTGGGAAGAGCCGTTATTGGTGGCCTTTTGGCTTCCACCGTAACGGCCCTGTTCATCCTTCCCTTAACCTTCAGCTGGCTGGAGCAAAAGAGTTCTTTCCGGTCGCCCGGCCTGCTTCCTGCTGAAAATGAAAACACCCTAGAAAATACCACTCATGAAACCAAGTAATACGCAACTATCCTTAATATGCCTGACCGTAATGCTATTGGCCGCGTGCGGGTCTGGCGAAAAACCCGCAGACCTCACATCCGGTCGGGAAAGCGAAAAAGCTACCGGTATTTCCGGCTATGAAATGGGCCAGGTCGTTGAAAAAAGGCTGGCCAGCAGTGTAAGGCTTCCCGGGCAACTGCGGCCATTCAATGAAGTGAACATTTACGCCAAGATCAACAGCTTCGTGAAGCAAGTTTATGTTGACCGCGGGAGCACGGTAGACAAAGGGCAACTTCTGGTGGAGCTTGAGGCTCCCGAAATGCTTTCGCAGCTCCAATCGGCCAGCGCACGCTTAATCCAGGCACAGGAAACCGCAAGTGCCAGCCGCGAAAACTACAGGCGTCTAAGCGAAGCGGCAAAGGAAGCCGGAGCCGTTTCTCCGATGGAGCTGGACAACGCCCAGGCCAAGATGAGAGCAGACCAGGCCGTTTCTCAATCCGAGAAATCCAACGTTGAGGCCATGAAAACTGTACAGTCGTACTTAAATGTCCGCGCACCATTCAGCGGAATGGTCGTGCAGCGGAACATCTCCCCCGGCGCCTTGGTTGGGCCCGGAAAAAGTCAGGAAGCTCCCATGCTTATTCTGCAGGACATATCCCGTCTGCGGCTGGAGGTTTCTATACCCGAAAGTTATGTAGATAAGGTGGACCTGGAAAAACAGGTAAGCTTTGTCTTTAATTCCCTCCCGGGCCAGGAGCGTCGCGGAAAAATTGCGCGTTCTTCGAATATGCTGGGCAGCCTCCAGTCTGAGGTCGTCGAGATCGACGTGTCAAACACCAATAATCGGCTTAAGCCCGGAATGTATTGCGAAGTGCGGATTCCGCTTTTGTCGGGAGCGAAATCGTTGTTGGTTCCCAACCACGCCATTGTCAGATCGACTGAGCGGCAATATGTGATCAAAAACCTGGATGGAAAAGCTAGTTTTGTTGATGTGAAGGAAGTAATAGCCGCTAACGACTCTACTGAAGTATTCGGCAATCTCCAGGCCCGAGACACGCTGGTACTTCACGCGAATGATGAAATAAAGGAAGGACAGACCCTAGTGAATGTTGAAGCCCCCGAGTCGAGCCGGTAACTTTTCGGACGAGCCAGATTTCTATTTTTCAGTAGCCACTCTATAATCCGGGTCTTCCAGGATATTTAATTTAATGACAGGTTCTGCATTTTTCAAGAGTAACCGACAATCCTGACTCAAATGCCGCAGGTGAAGTTTTTTACCGGCTTTAGGATAACGACCGGTCAGTTTCCCAATGCTTCTATGGCGCTCGTGTCCATCATACGACTTTCCTTAAAGTCAACTATCACCTCTTGAGGATCGCCCTGAACATCAAACTTTTCAAGGAATGTTGTCGTGGAGCCAAAGAAAAGGGAACCGTATATTTCATGCCGGTTATGGGTACGTTGAGTTTTGTATCCTTACGTGCGTACTTAATGTGCACTTACTACCAATTTCCACGATCCTTTATCGTGATTTTATTCATTTATATTTCGCTAGTATTAGAAGGAGTTCTGCCGATAATGTCCCCAGCATTCACATCTGATCCAGGGGATGTTCTGGCATACGGAGCCGGGGGTATTGCTTTCCATTTATTCATTAACCGGCAACAGACCTTGAGCGCAGCGATGTCGCGGATAAAAAGCTTTTCCAACGCCTCAAAAAAGCGTATTTTTGAAGAATGATCGAATCAACCCTTTTAAAAAAAACTAAAGACTTTCTTCATTCTAATTCAGGTCCAGGAATTCTGCTTATGGCCTGTGTAGTGCTGTCGCTAGGGATTGCCAACTCGCCGCTTGGCGCGGGATTTGAACAGCTTTTAGAAACGGAATTTGGATTCAACTGGGGAGCCCTGCATTTGAAATACCCCGTTTTGCTGTGGGTAAATGATGGATTGATGGCTGTCTTCTTTTTGCTGGTCGGTTTGGAGATCAAGCGGGAACTGATGGACGGCGAGCTGTCATCCGCCCGCAAAGCCGCCCTTCCAGTTTTTGGGGCATTGGGGGGCGTGATGGTTCCGGCACTGATTTTCATTGGGTTGAACGCAGGTCGGGAAACGGCCGGAGGATGGGCCATTCCTATGGCTACCGACATTGCATTCGCGCTCGCAATTATTACGTTATTGGGCGACAAAGTGCCCGTAACGCTCAAAATATTCCTGGCTGCCCTGGCCATTGTCGACGACCTGATGGCGATCTTAGTTATTGCGATCTTCTACTCCGGTGAGCTTGAGTACACCTATCTCATCATCGCGCTGGGCATCTTTCTACTGCTTCTGCTATTAAACAGGCTGGGGATCAAAAGCCTGTGGGCCTACCTGCTGCCTGGGGTACTGATTTGGTATTTCGTTCACCACTCTGGTATCCACGCCACGATCGCTGGCGTGTTGACGGCCTTCACGATCCCTACAAAAGGCGGAGCGGGGCAGGAATCTCCACTGCTGAAACTTGAACATGCGCTCAACCAGCCTGTAAATCTTTTGATCATGCCGGTTTTTGCTCTTGCTAATACCAACATTGAGTTCGTTGACGGTATGCTGGCCGGCCTGGTAACACCTCTTGGTTTGGGAATCGTCCTCGGCCTTTTCCTAGGTAAACCGCTGGGTATTTTTCTACTTTCCTGGATTTCCGTTAAAACGGGGCTCTCTTCTATGCCCGGTAAAGCCGGCTGGAAGCATCTCTTCGGCGTCGGCATGATTGCCGGTATCGGCTTTACCATGTCTATTTTCATTGCACTGCTGTCTTTCGCAGGTCAGGAAATGCTGATGGCAGAAGCAAAGTTTTCGGTACTGGTTGCCTCGGTCCTTTCCGGTATTGCCGGATCCATATTTCTGACATCCGTTTCTAAAAAGCAAAACCCAACGATATGATACAGTCCATTGTCGTACCTTCCGATTTTTCAGAGAATTCCAGAATTGCCGTTGAATATGCCGCTGCACTCCGCGAAAGATTCCATTGCAGCCTATATGTCGTACACGCCTACCAGCCCTTCCGTTCCGGGTTTCAGAGCGAAGAAGCCAACGAGAAGGAGCGGCTGAAAGCCGAAGCAAGCGCACAGGCCCAAATGGAGGATTTCCGCACCCGGCTTACGGGGCGGGCACGGGAGCACCTGAAAACCGTTCTGTTGCCGGGTCACCTCATCGATGCTTTGCTGCGCTGGGAGGTCGAGCATAAAGCGGACCTGATCGTTGCCGGCACCAAAGGCGCTTCGAGTGCCGGGGAAAAACTGATTGGCAGCAATGCTTTCGAGCTGGCGCAGGAATCTCCCGTGCCCGTGGTCGTGGTTCCTGCCGGAACAGAGAATTTCAATCTCGAACAGATCGCGTTCTTTACGGATTACGCAAAAGAGGACGCAACCGCCTTAAGGGAAACCGTATCGCTGTTCGGCACGGAGAAAAGCCGTTACCAGATCGTCCACATCCAAGAGGGCGATCCCAGTACGATAAACAAAAGCCGCTTTTCTACCTGGGTGAAGGAATTGAAGGAAATCACATCGATACAACACCTGAATGCAGAGCTGACTTATGGCGAGGAAGAGGTTGAATTGGTAAACCAGATCAGCAAAAGGGGAAACATCGATCTACTGGCTCTATCGCTCAACCGGAAATCTTTTTTCGAGCGCTTTTTTCAGAACAGCTTCGCCAGGGCCATCATTCATCAGTCGAAGACCCCGGTTCTGCTCATTCGAACCTATGGACGCGGCCAGGACAAGTAATTTAATTGTTTTTTCGAATGAGGCGGTCAATATCTCTGGTTTCTCCGAATAAGACAAGAATATCGGACTCATGCAGGCGCGTCGATGACTTGGCAATGCCTGTCACTTCCACCTGCTTATCCGAAATGGACGTCCGCGCGCCCGAAGCGTCATTGAGTTTCCTGATCGTTGTCAAGACAATCACTCCGTACTCGTTCGTAAAGTTCGTTTCACTAAGTGTTTTTCCAACGTAGCGATCCGGAACCCGTGTTTCGATAATGCTGTATTTATCAGAAATCTTAAAACTATCGACGATATCGGCGTTGTCCAGCCTGGCTGCCAGCCGTTCCGCTGAATCTGTTTCCGGCTCCAGGTACTCCTCCACGCCCATGGCTCGAAGCACGGTCAGCTGCAGATCGGACACCACGCGACCAATGATTCGCGGTACGTTCATCTGCTTGAGCAGGGCTGTCGTGATAAGCGAAGCGCCTTCATCCTCTCCGATGGCAACAATGACCGCGTGGCTGTCCTTCAGCGGCAGGGATGCAACAGCATTCCGGTCTGTAGAATCCATAGCCACGGTATGGGTGATGCTTCCTTTCAAGCCTTCTACTTTTGTCAGACTTGAATCCACGCCAATCACTTCATGCCCGAGTTTCGTCGGGCGGGTAGCCAGCGCCGTTCCGAAATTTCCTAATCCAAGTACAATGTATTTCATATTTAAACACTATCAAAAAAGTACCCGCTCCTGCGGGTATCGGTAATTTTTTACACTAACCTCCCGTATCATAGCTACGAGCAGGGTAAGCATTCCCACTCGGCCTACGAACATGGTTATCGATAGGACGATTTTCCCCCCATAGCTTAGCTCGGGCGTAATGCCCAGGCTTAGACCGACGGTCCCATAAGCCGAGAATGCCTCAAATGCCAGGGCCCGAACTTCCTTGTCGCCATCGGTAATGCACAAAGCAAAAACTGCCAGGCCGATCCCCACAAAAGACAACAAAATAACCGCATAGGATCTCCTTACTGAGTCGGGTGAAATCTCCCGGCCGAAAACTTCCACGCGGTCTTTGCCCCGCACCAGGCTGGACAGGTTGAGCAGGGCTACGGCAAAGGTCGTTGTTTTAATTCCGCCGCCCGTGGATGCCGGCGACGCTCCAACCCACATCAGGAAAATGATGAGCATGACCGTTGGTGTTCCCAAGGCCAACATGTCAACATTGTTGAAGCCGGCGCTTCGCGGCGTGGAAGCCAGGAAAAAAGAAGAAGTCAATTTCGCTAGAAAACCGTCGTGTTCGGCAAGTGTATTGTTGAGTTCCAGTAAAAACATACCTGCCACACCGAACAAGATCAGGAAAGCTGTGGTCCAGGCGATCAGTCGGGAGTTGAAATTGATCACCCATGGGCGATAAGAGAAAGGCACGTTGCAGAATATCCGCTGGTAGAGATTTATGCTCCATCGTTTCGCAAATGCAGCCAGGTTCAGAATCATGCTAAAACCCAGCCCTCCCAGGATGAAGAGTATCGTAAATATCGACATGAGCGGGTAGTTGAAGCGCATATAGCTGGCATATAAGCCATCCGGCAAATTCGAAAATCCAGCATTACAGAAAGCTGATATCGAGTGAAAAAGGGCAAAGAAAAAGCGGCTGTGACCGGTCTGTTCGGCCATTTCAGATGCATGGATATAAATTAACAATGCACCAATAGCTTCCAGGACGAAGGTTACGCCAATGATGCGCAGCAGGGTATTGATCACTGATCCCAGTTTTCGCTCGTTCAGCAATTCCGTATACATCAGCTGGCTTTTGTATGAAAAGCTTCCGGAGAAAAAATACCCGAAAAAGCCGGTGAAGGTCATGATGCCCAGAGCGCCAAGCTGCACAAGTACAATTAGTACGATCTGTCCGAATAAAGTAAAGTCAGAGGCTATGTTAACAACCGAAAGCCCTGTGATGCATACATACTGCGCTGGTCGCCATAAAAAGAGCATCAGTCATACTCATAGGCGGTCCGATCGTCACATTCGGCAAAAGCAGCAGTATCGTTCCCAATAAGATCAGGAACAGGAAACTAAGGACGAAGAGGAGTGTCGGATTGAAAAAGAATCGGTCAAAGAACAAGCTCTGCTTGGAAAACTCAATGAGGAAAACCCCGAAGATACCTACGTAGAGCCACTCTGCCTGCCGGAAAAAAGAAGCGGAAGAAAGGGTTAGGAAAGTCCTTTTAAACAGTACGAAGAGGAAATAAATCGTCAGGATCACCTCAGCCATCCGGTAACCCAGGCTTTTAGAGCGGGTGAGTAACCGGACCGTAGTTCGCACCAGGCTAATGGCAGCGAACGAATAAAAGACAATGGATATTACGCGGTCGAAATAGATGTTAACCGTCACCTCGCTATTATAGCCCAGGTGGAAGAGGATAAAAACCGAGCAAGCCAGGCTAATATAAAAAACGCAAGTATCAACGGTTGCCAATACACCGTCAGGAAATTTATGATCCGGTTTACTCACCCAAAATTCAGTTGATTTCGTCAGCAAACTTAAAGCTTCCATTTCTCTTAACCAAGCATCTCTTATCAACCGTTTTGAGTTCACCTAAATACCGGCGAGATGGCGACCGGCAAGGAGCTGTCAATTATATGGAAAAGTGAGGCGATAAGCAGATACGATTTTAATCGCGTCCTGAGGTGCTACCCGGGCGGTGGGGTAGCACGGGTGCATTGGGCTACCGCTGGCGCTCAATAAGTCAAAGCAGAAACAGCTTGTTATGGATCCCACGATGGCCCCCTACCCATTCGGAGTTTCATTTTGCTATACTTACTTAAATTGACACAGATTGCTCAATTGAAGATAAAACTTGCTGCAACACTACTGCGTCATCAAATGTGGGGGCGTTACGGGTATTGTTGCGTATATCACCAGCTGCAAGTCGGTTAATGGCGGCAACGTTTCTAATTAAAGGATCATCTGGTAGGCCCTGGTACATTTCAGCAGGTGGAATCAATATTTTCGAATCTTTTTCGTGGCTTTTCTTCCCAAGTATTTTGAGTGCCAGCAACTGGGCGTGTCCCGAAGAACCTGTGATTTGTATATCACCTTCGTTTCCATTTATTTCCCATACCAAGCTGGTTGTGTTGATACCACCACGATAATGAGCAGAAAAAGCAGCTCCACTTTTAAATGAGCCAATAACCAGTATTTGGTCTTCAGTTGTTTTAGGTTTAATTTCGTCTGTATCAGTAACTTTTACAGAGGTGAAATTATTATACATGTCTGGATTTAATTCAATAAATCCGACACGAGTTCTGATTTTGTTCATTCTCTTTTATTGTTTCACACTATCAATGATGATTATTGATTTGATACGGTGCCAGATTACAATGGTTTCTAAGATTCAGTACGTAAAGTATATTCTCGTTCAGCATACTGACACCAATTTCATATTATGATGTTAAAATGTATAATTTAAACAGATATGCGGGTGAATTGCTGATATCTCAGGCTGACTCTTATGTAAAGGGTATTCTTCTGTACATACGTTCCTGCCGCTGGCTATACATTCGTTGCTTCCCATTACGATTTATGCTGAACTACACAATGTTTAGAAAGTAAACTCATTGACTGTTTCCTGCGCTTTAGCTAGAGCAGTTTCTTTGATTCCCGAGATAGCTGTTCCCTCCACCCTGAAGGCTGTCAGGTCTGTTAAGCCGATAAATCCCAGCATTGCCCTTAGATAGGGTTCTGTAAAATCATAGCTCTTCATTGGTTCTTCGCTATAGATACCCCCTGAGGCTATGGACAGATATACTTTTTTATTGGTTAAGAGACCTATCGGTGCATTATCTACATAGCTGAATGTCTCGCCAACACGTGCCACGTAATCGATCCATCCCTTTAAACTAGCAGGAATACCTAAGTTGTATATGGGTAAACCAATTACGATAAAATCAGCTTCTTTCAATTCAGTTATAGCCTGCCCGGAACGGCCAAACACTTCTTGCTGGATTACACTGTGGTGCTCAGGAGGTGTAAGAAATGCCTCAAAATGTTTGGCTTCAAGATAAGGGAAATGTGATTTCGACAGGTCGAGTTTATGAACCTGGCTGTCAGGATAAACGTTTTGTAACCTCTCAACGATTGTTTTTGATAATTGACTGCTGGAAGATGTTTCTCCGTGGATGCTTGAATTGATGTGCAATATCGTTTTCATTTTCTTTATTTTTAGTTACGGGTAAAATGATTTCTGCGAGATTATTTTTAGTAAGCGCTAGCAACTAATAAGGGCAACACTTTAATGTTTTAGCCTCTATTCAATTTGTGATAGTATCGGTAGGATACGATTAAGAAAATAAGCGCTAATAATGGTGTTATGGCCGCTTCGACGCCGTCAACAGCGGTATGGGCAATGGTTGCTGACATAAAAACAATACCATAAGCGGCATAGGTCCACTCTTTTATTGCTTTGGGAACAGCAGGGATAAGTAAAAGTGGAATGCCTATAATTTTGCCGATAGCCAGCTCAACTTTAAAATAGTCGGGAAAACCTAAATGCCTGAACGCTTCTCCCATAGCATCTGTAAAATACAGGAAGGCAGAGGATGCACCGGTCAGGATTGTTAGTGAAGTGGACACCCAATAAATGACTTTGTCTTTTCTCATATTTTTTATTATTTTTTGATCATGCAAATTTATCTACATTTGCTATCCAAAAGATATTACTATCCCATTGGATAGCACTATCCAATGGGATAGTAACACATCACATTATGATAACTGGTAAAATAAATCAAGAGAAAAAACAGGAGTGCGTGAAAGCAATTCTACCTGTAAAAGACGCTTTAGAAGTGTTAAACGGGAGATGGAAAATACCTATCATTATATCGCTCAAATTTGGTAATAAGCGATTTAAGGAGATATCGAGGGACGTTCAGGGTATTACTGACAAAGTGCTTTCAAAAGAATTGAAAGCCCTGGAGGTAAATCAACTTATAACAAGGACAGTTTATGAAACTTTTCCCCCGACCGTTGAATATTCCTTGACCGAACACGGCTTTTCTCTACATAATGTTATAACGGCACTTGGCGAATGGGGTACGAGTCATAGGGAAAAGATTATTGGAAAATAGCGAATCTTTTCCAACTTTAAAATGCAAACAAGCGCCCCCCGTAAGATAGTTCTGCTATAACAAGTGCTGTAAATTCGGGTCGTTTTTTACATGCACCAGATGGTCAATTGAAATAATGCCCAAACGAATTTGTTCGATACTATCCCTGTTTGACGTAATGTCTCACTAGCCTGTCTTCAACAAGTAATATCTCATAGTTATTGTTAATGATGTCGGAAATATTCTGTCGACTACCTTGCTTGAAGTCGCCCTGTTCACAAATCTTCTTTCACAATAAGCACACCCCAAGGTTGTATTTCCACGATTGACTGTTGTTCAAGGTGACCATTCGTTAGCATGGAACGTGCGCGGTTATAAGGATAAGTAAACGTCTGGGCGCGGTTGGAAAAATTGTAATAAAAGTGTACAGGGGTGTCCCGGTTTGTAAAA
>JBMDWN010000170.1:0-5554 GCA_048595275.1 Olivibacter sp.
TTTTGAGCTCAAAAAAAATCAGCATTGCAACGTTTTTCGCTGTTTTCTTCTTCATTTTGGGCGCAAATTCACAAAATACCGAACATCACCATACAGTGGATTCGGTAGCATCAGATCCTTCTTTGCCTGCGCATGGTAATCATGACGAAAAGGGATTTGATATCAATTCATTTATTTTTCATCACATTGGCGATGCGCACGAATTTACCTTTTGGGGGCACGGCGATCATTGGAAAGGACTTTATCTTCCGGTTATCCTTTATACGGACCAGGGTCTGGTCAGCTTTTCTTCCAAAGCATTTCAACTGAACGACGATGGTAGCCTGGTCGTGGAAAAGGGCGGGCAACGTTTTGTGCGCGCTCACGGAAAGATTTACTATGCTGCTGAAGAAGCGCATCATGGGAGCTATGTTCACCATGAACTGAATGCGAAGGGAGAAGAAGTGGTTACCAATCGACGCCCAATGGATTTTTCCATTACCAAGAACGTATTTACGATTTTTCTGTCCTGCATTATCCTGATCCTGATCTTTACTACGGTGGCCAGAGCTTATGGAAAGAGAGAAGGTAAGTCTCCCAAAGGCTTGCAGTCGCTTCTGGAGCCGATCATACTTTTTATCCGGGATGATATTGCCAAGCCGAATCTGGGTTACCGTTACGAGCCTTTTATGCCTTATTTACTGACCGTATTTTTCTTCATCTGGTTAAATAATATGATGGGATTGATTCCTTTCTTTCCGGGTGGGGCAAACGTTACCGGTAATATTGCGGTGACCATGGTGTTGGCTCTTTTTACACTTATAATTATCCTGTTTAACGGAAACAAATATTATTGGGGGCACATTTTCAATCCGCCGGTGCCGTGGTGGTTGAAACCGTTGATGATTCCGGTAGAGATCATTGGTATCTTTACCCGTCCTTTCGCTCTGATGATTCGTTTATTTGCGAACATTACGGCGGGACACATTCTGGTGCTTTCCCTGCTTTGCCTGATTTTTATTTTTAATTCGCTTGCCATAGCACCAGCATCCGTATTCTTCGTTATTTTTATCGGAGCCATTGAATTGCTGGTGGCTTTTATACAAGCCTTCATTTTTACCATTCTGTCTGCTTTGTTTATCGGAATGGCGATTGAAGAACACACAGACCACTAAGGTCGCACACAAAGAACAAATTGTTAAATTGTATATATAAATTAAATTAAAATGACTGGAACATTAGCTGCAATTGGAGCTGGTTTAGCCGCTATCGGCGCTGGATTGGGTATTGGTAAAATTGGCGGATCTGCCATGGAAAGCATCGCCCGTCAACCAGAAGCTGCTTCAAAAATTCAGACTGCGATGTTGATCGCTGCAGCCTTTATCGAGGCTGTTGCCCTGTTCGCTGTAGTTGTTTCTCTGATTGCATAATCAGAAACAGATTTAAGAGTGCTGCTTTCGGGATTGCCGCCTGCAGCCTCTTTCTATCTACATTTAACGTATTCGTATTTAATAATCGTTTGGGAATTACCCGATAAAACTGTATAAATGGATTTACTTATTCCTGAAGTAGGCTTATTGTTCTGGCACACGGTCTCCTTCTTGTTGTTGCTTTTTATTCTTGGTAAGTTTGCCTGGAAGCCGGTTATGAAAGCTATTTCCGAACGCGAGCGTTCCATTGAAACAGCTTTGGATGCGGCTCAGAAAGCCAAGGAAGAAATGGCCAGGCTGACCAACGAAAACGAGCAGTTGTTGAAAGACGCCCGTGCCGAGCGCGACCTGATCCTGAAGGAAGCGAAATCAATCAAGGAGCAAATCTTGCTGGATGCGAAGGAGCAAGCGCAGGAAGAGGGTAATCGTATGATTGAGAAAGCCCGTCTGGAGATCAACAACCAGAAAGCGATTGCTATGGCCGACGTAAAAAATCAGGTAGCGAGTCTTTCATTAGACATCGCGCGTAAAGTTTTGACGCATGAGCTTGAAGATCGTAATAAGCAGGAAGAATTGGTGGAACGTCTTTTAAAGAACGTCAAGCTCAATTAATTATGTCAGAAATCAGAATCGCATCCAGGTATGCCAAAGCGCTCTTAGATCTGGGCACTGAAGAACAAAAGCTGGATTTCTTATTTTCTGAAGTTTCGTTTTTTGTTTCCGTCTTGCGGGAGAATACGGTACTGCAGGCGGTATTGAAAAACCCCGTCATTCACGGTGAGAAAAAGATTCAGATTTTACAGTCCATCTTTAAGAATGGTATAGGAGAAGTCTTGTCAGGCTTTTTCCGGATCATGATTAAGAAAGGTCGGGCTGAGGCTCTGTATGCCACTGCTCAGGAGTTTTTGAAACAGTATAATCAACAGAAGGATATCGTGTCGGCGACGGTCACTTCAGCTTCGCCTTTATCAGATACGGTTATTGCTGAGCTGGTCGAAAAGGTGAAAGTTTACGCCAGTGCGGCAGAAGTTCAGCTAGTGCAGGTAGTAGACCCGACACTTATTGGTGGATTTATACTGAAGATTGGTGACCGGCAGATCGATGCCAGCGTAGCGGGCAAATTAAATAAACTGGAGTTAACGCTTGAGAGCCGCTAGCCGGCTTTCAGCATAAGAAAATAGCAAATAAAGAAAACACATGGCAGAGGTAAGACCAGATGAAGTATCGGCAATTCTTAGAGAGCAATTGTCTAACTTTAAATCAGATGCCGAGCTGGAAGAGGTAGGTACCGTCTTACAGGTTGGTGATGGTATCGCACGTATTTATGGCCTGACGCAGGTTCAATCCGGAGAGTTAATCGAATTTGATAACGGTCTTCAGGGCATCGTTCTGAACCTGGAAGAGGATAATATCGGCGTGGTATTGTTGGGCCCTTCCGACGAGATTAAGGAAGGAGATACCGTTAAAAGGACCAATCGTATTGCGTCAATCAATGTGGGCGATGGTATGTTGGGACGGGTAGTGAATACATTGGGGCAACCGATCGATGGTAAAGGTCCGATCTCCGGGAAAACCTATGAAATGCCGATCGAGCGTAAAGCTCCCGGCGTAATCTATCGTCAGCCCGTTAATGAACCGCTTCAAACCGGTATCAAAGCTATTGATGCGATGATTCCGATTGGCCGTGGACAGCGTGAACTGGTTATCGGTGACCGTCAGACTGGAAAGACTGCTGTCTGTGTGGATACCATACTCAATCAGAAAGAGTTTTACGATGCCGGTGAGCCGGTATTCTGTATATATGTAGCCATCGGTCAGAAAAACTCCACGGTGGCGAACATCGTGCGTACCCTGGAAGAGAAGGGTGCTTTACCCTATACCGTAGTGGTTTCCGCCTCTGCGGCAGACCCGGCGCCTATGCAGTTTTACGCACCGTTTTCCGGTGCCGCTATCGGCGAGTTCTTCCGTGATACCGGTCGCCCTGCCTTAATTGTATACGATGATCTTTCCAAGCAGGCCGTAGCTTATCGGGAAGTTTCCCTGCTGCTGCGTCGTCCTCCAGGACGCGAAGCTTACCCTGGAGACGTATTTTACCTGCACAGCCGTCTTCTGGAACGTGCGGCAAAAATCAATGCTTCCGATAAGATTGCCAGCGAAATGAACGATCTTCCGGAATCGCTTAGGCCAGTGGTAAAGGGAGGGGGATCCCTGACAGCTCTTCCGATCATTGAGACACAGGCCGGAGACGTTTCGGCCTATATCCCGACCAACGTGATTTCTATTACGGACGGACAGATCTTCCTGGAGTCGAACTTGTTCAACGCAGGTGTTCGACCGGCCATCAATGTGGGTATTTCCGTTTCCCGTGTAGGAGGTAATGCGCAGATCAAATCCATGAAGAAAGTTGCCGGAACACTTAAGCTGGATCAGGCACAGTACCGCGAGCTGGAAGCGTTTTCCAAGTTCGGTTCTGACCTGGACGCGGCGACGAAGGGTGTTCTGGATAAGGGAGTCCGCAACGTTGAAATTCTTAAGCAGCGTCAATTTTCACCGGTACCGGTTGAAAAGCAGGTCGCCATCATTTACGCTGGTGTTAAGGGCTTGTTCCGTAATGTTCCGGTTAATAAAGTGCGCGATTTTGAATCCAGTTATCTTCAGCAGCTGGAGCTGCGCCATCCTGAAGTATTGAAAGATCTTAAGGCAGGTAAATTCAACGAGGAGCTGACCGGTGTTCTGGATAAAGTAGCAAAAGAGATCGCCGCTAACTATTAATAGTCTATGGCAAATTTAAAAGAGGTTAGAAACCGGATTGCTTCCGTAGGTTCCACGCAACAGATTACCAGAGCCATGAAAATGGTTTCTGCGGCTAAGCTGAAACGGGCGACTAATGCCATTGTTCAACTTAGACCCTATGCGGAGAAACTGAAGGAGATTCTTGGGAATTTATCCGCTTCCATGGAGGAAAACAGCTCTCCCTATACCACGGTGCGCAAGCCCCGCAAGGTGTTGTTGATTGCGGTAAGTTCTAATAAAGGCCTGGCCGGTGCTTTTAATGCAAATGTCATCAAAGCTACGAATCGGCTGATTACCGGAAAGTACGCCGAACAGCACAAGAAAGGTAATTTGAGCATCGTTGCAATTGGCAAGAAGGGGCACGATTTCTTTCAGCGCAGGAACTTTACCATCGTAGGAAACAACAACGAACTTTACAGCCACCTTAACTTCGAGAATACATCGGCTATCGCGGATAAAATCATGAAGGCCTTCGTAGAGGGTGAGTACGATCGTGTAGAATTGATTTATAACCATTTCCGTAATGCAGCTGTTCAGTTCATCCAGACAGAACAGTTGTTGCCTTTAGTGCCTGCTGAAGAAGCGGAAGACAAGAAGGGTCATAAAAAAGATGAGCCAGCGGTGGACTACATTCTCGAACCTTCAAAAGAAGAGATTATCCGGGAGTTGATTCCAAAAACCATCAAGCTTCAATTGTATAAGGCCGTGCTGGATTCGCATGCTTCCGAACATGGCGCGCGTATGACGGCCATGGATAAAGCTACTGATAATGCCGGTGAACTTCTTAAGGGCTTGAAGTTGTCTTACAACCAGGCTCGACAGGCAGCCATCACCACCGAACTGACAGAGATTGTAAGCGGGGCGGCAGCACTTTCAGGCGGGTAAATTTTAGTATTATTATCGTATTTCAGTCTATTTTTTTAAGTTTGTGGTAAATAAGAATTGATCATGGCAAAACCCTTAGAGCAAAAACCAGTGCACATCAGCACGGACAATAACGCGAATCAAACCAGTTACTATGTAACGTTAACGGTTGCAGTCGTATTCGGACTGGCCGGGACCTTTTTCCGTTTTATACAGGATTCGTTTTTGTTTACCTCGATTGCCAATATTCTGTTGATTATCGGTAGCTATATAGCAATCACCACCGTATTCAAGATCTTGAAATAAAATAAATCCAAAGATAGTTGATGAAAGCCGTATGCGAATCGCTTACGGCTTTTTTTGTTTTTATAGATCCGGAAAAAACATTTCGCGCAGGGATTGTAAAATCACATAGAGTGAATTTCAAGGCTATGAAAAAGTTAACTAAGACAATATTTTAAGCAATGCTGCTCTTGTTATCGGAAGTT
>JBMDWN010000171.1:0-31415 GCA_048595275.1 Olivibacter sp.
TTCTGGCCAGGGCAGATGGTGTTGAAAGCCTTCAGGCATTTGATCACGCTTTTTATGCTGAAAAGCTCAGGCAGCAACGATTTGACTATTCAGATGAAGCCTTGAAGCCGTATTTTTCTCTTACGCAGGTCAGGGATGCTGCCTTTCAACTGGCAGGAAGGCTTTATGGACTGGAATTTGTTCAAAGGAACGACCTGGAGGTGTACCATCCTGAGGTAGAGGCCTTTGAAGTTCTTGAGCATGGCCGGCATAAAGCCCTGTTTTATGCCGACTGGTTTCCGCGTCCGGGCAAACGTGCCGGCGCCTGGATGACGAGTTACAGAGGACAGTACCAGGAAGGGGGGGTTAACCATCGTCCGCATATATCGGTGGTTTGCAATTTCAATCCGCCGGGCAAAGACAGACCTTCTCTGCTTAGTTTCGGAGAAGTGACTACGCTATTTCATGAATTCGGCCATGCTTTACATGGTCTTATGGCAGATACGAAGTATGAACAACTTTCAGGTACTAATGTATATTGGGACTTTGTTGAACTTCCTTCCCAGTTCATGGAAAATTACTGTTACCAGAAGAGTTTCCTTCAGAGCTTTGCCAGGCATTATCAGGATGGTTCGGTCATCCCGGAAGACTGGCTAGATAAGATCATTGCCGCGTCGAATTTCATGGAAGGGTATCAGACGCTGCGGCAGGTGGGCTTTGGTTTGTTGGATATGGCCTACCATACCAACGAACTGGCGACTGACGAAAAAGTAGATGCCTTCGAGCGAAAAGTGATGGCCACGGCGCAACTTTACCCTCTTCTGCCGGAGGTGCTCCAGAGCACTTCTTTCGCGCATATATTCGCCGGGGGCTATGCGGCGGGTTATTATTCTTACAAGTGGGCAGAGGTGTTGGATGCTGATGCGTTCGAGTATTTCAAAGAGAAGGGGATTTACGATGCCGGCGTCGCTTCGAAATTCAAACGCTTGCTGAGCTCGGGTGGTACGGTAGATCCGATGGAACTATACGTTCAGTTCAGGGGTAGAAAGCCGGAGGTCGGCGCGCTGCTTAGACGTGCCGGACTTGAAGATTAAAATTTCATTTGCTAAAAAGTTTAGTTATCTTTGGGAGGCATGGCAGAATCTTTTGATGACTTATTAAACAGCCTTTTACTCGACACAAAGGTTACCTCTGCCGTCAGTAGTCAAAAAATTTCCCTGCTGGATGAGATCCGGGCCTTGAAAGAAAACACGGACGCTGCTGATCCGGCTTTCGATGCTTTGTCTGAGCGGCTAAGACTGGCCGCTGCAGGGATGGAAGCCCGGCTGTTGAATGATCCGGTGGGGTGGAGGACTGATGTTGATTATCGAATCGATTATCGCCAGCAGCTGAATGAAGCGCAGCTTAAGGCTGTTTGCTTCACAGAGAAGCCGCTTCTGATTATTGCCGGTGCTGGAACTGGCAAGACCCGGACGCTGATTTATAAGGTGGCTTACCTGATGGAACGGGGTATGGACCCTCATCGGATTCTGTTGCTGACCTTCACCCGCAAGGCAGCGAATGAGATGCTGGAGCGTGTACAGTTATTGCTGGGTAAGGATGCGGTAAGTGCTTTTCTGGGCGGGACGTTCCACGCTTTTGCGAATTATGTACTTCGAAAATATCATCATCTTCTGGCCATTCGACCGAACTTTTCTATTCTCGACACGGAGGACAGCGCGGACATCATCAGCCTGCTTAAGACGGAGCTCAACCTGGGGCCCAAAAAAGGTGGAAAACATTTTCCTAAATCAGCACTGATACAGGATGTTTTATCCAAAGCCCGCAACCTGGAAATGACCGTTGAGGAGACCGTCTTGCAATATTATCCGGAGCAAGAGAAGCATTTGCCCGCTTTGCTGCTGCTTGACCGGGCTTTCTCTGCTTATAAGCAGCGTTCTGCACTTTTCGATTATGATGATCTTCTGCTTCATCTCAGGAACGCCCTCCGGGATAACGTGACTTTCCGGAAACATCTGCAAAAGCAGTTTGATTATATGCTTGTCGATGAATACCAGGATACCAACAGCGTACAAGGTGATGTAGTGGCGTTTCTTGGCGACGGAATTAGCGGACTTACTGTGGTTGGCGACGATGCTCAGAGCATTTACGCGTTCCGCGGTGCTAATATTGAGAACATTCTGCGTTTTTCCGAGGTGTTTCCTTCCAGTGCTGTGGTAAAGCTGGAACAAAATTACCGGAGCGATCAGTCGGTACTCAACTTTACCAATGATATCGTCCGTTCTGCCCGCTTTGGCTTTCATAAGGAGTTGTTCTCGCTGCAGGAAGGTGGGGATTTACCTGAAGTAATGCGCTTTCCGGACGCAACCGAGGAAGCGATCTATATTGTGGACCGTATTGTTCAGGGGCGTGAAAGCGGACTGGAATACAAAGATTTCGCAGTGCTCACCAGGGCAGCCTGGCAGTCCAATTTTATTCAAACCGAGTTGATGAAGCGGGATGTGCCTTTTGTGGTGGTCGGCGGCATTAAGTTCAGTGAACGGAGGCACGTGAAAGATATGATTGCCTTTCTGCGGATCTACCTTAATCCGCTGGACGCAGTAGCCTGGCATCGTATTCTGAAGTTGACAGACGGAATCGGATCGGTAAGGGCCAGGGAAATTATACAGCGAATTCATACCAATAGGGGCGATATAGCTACAGCGGATTTCTCAGGCATTCGTGGAATAGTTCAAGTAGAAGCGCTTTTTCAGTTGTTTACGTCCCTGACCACCCTGGAGCAAAACGGTCCGGCTTTGCTGATCGAAAAGATATACGGCTATTATTTACCGGTATTGAAGTTGCTGGAGGATGATTACGAGCAACGCAAAATCGATCTGAATATTTTTATGCAGATCGCCGAACAATATCAGGAGGTGGAGAAATTCATTACGGATTTTACGTTAGAACCTCCATCAAACCGATATCAGGATGGTACTGTTGAGCTTAACGAGCCGGAGGAGAAACCGGTAGTCATTTCTACGATTCATTCGGCAAAGGGCCTGGAATGGCACAGCGTTTTTATTCCTTTTGCCTTAGACGGGCTGCTGCCTTCTGCCAGGTCTATGGGTTCTGCTCTCGAACTTGAGGAGGAAAGGAGGCTATTTTACGTAGCCGCGAGCCGTGCTAAAAAGCAGTTGGCGATCAGCATGCCTGCATACGTTTCTTCCTGGGACGCCATTTTTACGAAGCCGTGTCGATTCCTCGCGGCTATCGGCGAGAAAAATTTTTCCGCGTAACATTGTAACAAACCTTCTCGTTAAGCATCTTAATATCAAATAGTTTTTGGTTATCTAATGGATTTGGGACTTGCGTGCAGAAAGGCGTAAGTCCTTTTTTTTAAAAAAAAATTTATCAGCGGATAATATTCAGGACAAGACGGCGTTTTACTTATGATTAGGTTTATAATTGGTTTATAAAAAGGTCCCCGACCTCCCCGGTCCGGGGCCTTTTATTTTTATCAGACCTTTATCATTTGCTAATCTCAAGGTTATTCTCCAGAGGAATTTCGATCCAGATACACATCATGCTCAAGCGTCCAATCCATTTCGAGCGGCAGTTGAGTGGATGACGATCCGATAAAGAACTTAAACTTGCCCTCCTCTACAACCCGATTGAGGGACGCATTGACCAATGACAGATTTCTTTCATTAAGCTGTAAACGAACCTCCTTTTCTTCTCCCTTCCCAAGGTGTATCCGTTTAAATGCAGCTAATTGGATCAGGGGGGTGGTGACGCTTGCCGTAGCGTCTCTGACGTAAACTTGCACCACTTCGTCGCCATCAAACTTTCCGGTGTTCTTTAATCGAAAGCTTAGGTTCACCCTAATGGAATCTGCCCCGATCTGTTCGTCGACTATCCGGGGGGTTGAGTATTCAAAACTGGTATAGGAAAGGCCATAACCGAACGAATATAAGGGCTTGGAATCCATCTCTACGTACTCGTGTTTCACCGGGCTCTTATAATTATAATATACCGGTAACTGGCCTGCTGATCTGGGCACTGAAATCGGGAGGCGCCCTGCAGGATTATAGGCACCAAACAGTACTTCAGCGATGGCATGGCCTCCTTCCTGACCCGGATACCAACTGTCTACAATAGCAGGTACGTGCTCTTCCGCCCAGTTGAGGTTCAGCGGCCGGCCTTTGATCAATACAAGGATCACGGGTTTGCCAGTTGCCTGAACGGCTTTCAGCAACTCGAGCTGCTTTCCCATAAGATCCAGTGTTGCCCGGTCAAAACCTTCTCCGCTCTCCATATCGCTCACAGAGGCAGGATCTACATTAGCCGCTCCGGTTTCCTGATAAGAAGTTTTGAAATCGCGCGCACTGGAGCCCCCGAGCACAACAATGGCAACGTCGCTCGCCTTTGCCGCCTCAACGGCAGAGGCAATATCCTGTTCGGTTGTATCCCGGATCGCGCAACCCTTAACGTAACGTATCTTTGTACCGCTACCCAGGTATTCTTGTATACCTTTCAGCACCGTAACAACCTTTCCTTCATGTTGAGGAGCGGTGTAATCCCCCAGTTGATTATAAGGATTGTCCGCATTAGGCCCGATCACCGCAACGGATGAAAGATTACTCGAGAGCGGCAATGCATTATCTTTATTTTTAAGCAGTACAATGGATTCCCGTGCTACCTGACGGGCGAGCTCAATATGAGCTTTGTTGTGTACCAGCGTTTCAGGAGCGGACTCGTCTACAAGTGGCCGGTCAAAAAGCCCCAGTTCAAACTTAAGCCGAAGCACCCGTGCAACGGCAGTATCCAGCTGACCCTCGCTTACTTTTTCATCCTTAAGGGCCTGTAAAAGAGATTCCCCATAGCCATAGCCGCTTAAATCTGCGTCAAGACCCGCGTTCAAGGCCAACGCGGCAGATTCGGCAGGACTCGCGGAGATGTGATGACTGCCCTGAAGTCCGGAAATACTGCCCAGGTCAGATACCGTGAATCCTTCAAACGCCCACTGCTCCCTCAGAATATCCGTAAGCAACCAGCGGTTGGCCGTGCAGGGTATTCCGTCAATCGCGTTATAGGCGGTCATTACGGAACGGGCACCATTACGAACGGCTTCCTCAAAGGGGGGAAGGAACGACTGGAGGAGTTCCCTCGGACCCAGATTAACAAGTCCCCCGTTATGCCCGCCTTCCGGCACCCCATAAGCAGCGAAATGTTTGAGCGTTGAGGCGATCCGGCCCTTATCGTTCAAACTATCTCCCTGGAAGCCCCTTACCATCGCTTTGCCCATAGCTGCCACCAGGAAAGGATCCTCCCCATATGTTTCTTCGGTTCTCGACCAGCGCGGCTCCCTTGCGAGATCAAGAATGGGTCCGTAACCGCTGTGTCCGCCCACACTTCGGGTTTCTGCCGCAATAGCATCAGCCATCTGTTGAATTAAATCTGTATTCCATGTACTCGCCTGTCCTATGGCCGTTGGAAAGGTCGTAGCGCCAATAGCCATGTGTCCATGAGGACATTCCTCCGAAAGGAATAACGGAATACCGAGACGGGTGCTATCCCTGGCGTAGCGCTGCAGTGCATTAGTCGCTTTTGCAGCCTCTGAAGAGCTCAAACCGGTCTGGAGGGTCTTCTTTGTCCATGGATCTGCACGCAGGGTAGCCCATAGCATGCCGATGTGCTGTTCATTTATAGCCTTCCGGAAGGCAGCACTGGTTTTAATCTGACTACCTTCTTTCTCATACATATCCCAACCTAATAATGTTGAAAGCTGTCCTACCTTTTCTTCTTTTGTCATTTGCTTTAGTAAGTCCTGCACACGTGCGTGAATGGGATGTTCAGGATTCTTATAAAGGGGTAAATCAGACGCCCGGAGGTATGGACTGCTCGGAAAAATAACAAAAAGGCAAAGGACTGAGATTAGAGCGTAGATTGATTTCATTTATTTATATACTTAGAACTAAAAGTTTTACGGATTGTTAACCAAAACAAAAACTAATTTATGGAAAATCATCACCAAGACCAACCTCCGGTCACAAATTTGCCCATGAGTTTTCGTCAGGATATTGTCTCTTATTTATCAGAGGGTTCCAAATGGGCTCGTTTTTTAGGAATTCTCGGGTTTATCATGACGGCATTTTCACTTATTGGCGTGTTCGGAGCAAATTGGATGCTGCAATATGCCGGAGAGGTCGATCGTTCCTTTCTAATGGGCATGGGGGCAGTGTTTATCGCAGGTATCTACTTGGTAAGTGCGGCTTTGATCTTCTTTCCTTCCCTTTTTCTTTTTCGTTTCGGAAGTCGGGCAAGGAAGGCGATAGAACAGAATGATGTAGATCATATGGCTTTTGCCTTTCGTAACCTGAAGTCATTTCTAAAATTTTACGGAGTTATTGCTTTAATAGGTTTACTTTTTTACGGAGCAATCTTTTTATCAGTTATTACAGCTGGTTTGCTGGGATATTAGCTATAAAAAAAGGCCGCTTTCGTTTTGAAAGCGGCCTTTTTTTATAGTAAGAATAACTTGTTATTTGGATTTTTTAGATCCTTCTTCACCTTCCATTTGCTCTTTCAGCTGTGCAAGAACATCCAGATCTCCTAAAGTAGATTTCTCTACGGAATCTTTCACTTTCTTAACAGCGCTGGAGGCTGCTTTAGCTTCCTTCTTACGATTATTGAAGTCTTCAACACGAGCTTCAGCACGCTCATCTTCCCAGATTCTGGAATGAGAGATTACGATACGCTTAGCATCTTTGTTAAATTCAATAATTTTGAAGTTCGCCGTTTCATCTGCTTTTAAAGCCTTACCATCTTCCTTGATGCTATGCTTATTAGGGCAGAAGCCTTCTACACCATAAGGAAGTGCAACGATATCACCCTTATCGGTAACTTTCAATACCGTACCTTCGTGGATTGAATCCATGGTAAAGATTGTCTCAAAAGTATCCCAAGGATTTTCTTCCAGTTGCTTATGGCCTAAGCTCAGTTTCCGGTTTTCTTCATCGAGTTCCAGAACAACTACATCCAGTTCTTCACCTACTTTTGTAAACTCATTCGGATGATTGATTTTCTTAGACCAGGAAAGATCAGAGATGTGAATCAAGCCATCGATGCCTTCTTCAATTTTCAACAAATACACCGAAGTTGGTCATGTTCTTAACAACTGCTTTGTGCTTACTTCCGATAGGATAACGCTGAGCGATATCTTTCCATGGGTCAGGAGTCAGTTGTTTGATACCAAGGCTCATCTTACGGTCTTCACGATCCAGGGTCAATACCTGTGCTTCAACTTCATCACCAACCTTCAGGAATTCCTGAGGGCTCCGCAGGTTTTGAGACCATGACATTTCAGAAACGTGAATTAAACCTTCAACACCAGGCGTAATTTCAAGGAATGCACCGTAGTCAGCCACGGTAACGATTTTTCCTTTAACTTTGGATCCTACAGCTAGGGTTTCATCCAACGACTCCCAATGATGTGGAGTAAGTTGTTTCAAGCCAAGCGCAATTCTCTTTTTCTCATCATCGAAGTCGAGTACAACCACATTGATTTTCTCATCCAACGAAAGAACTTCCTTCGGATGCTCAATGCGTCCCCATGAGATGTCTGTAATGTGCAATAAGCCGTCGACACCACCAAGATCGATGAAGACGCCGAAGTCAGTAATATTTTTAACCGTACCCTCTAAAACCTGACCTTTTTCAAGTTTCGCAACGATTTCTGATTTTTGATTTTCCAGATCGTCCTCGATAAGCACTTTATGAGATACGACAACGTTTTTAAATTCATGGTTGATTTTAACTACCTTGAATTCCATTGTTTTACCTACATAAATATCGTAGTCGCGGATAGGTTTGATGTCAATCTGCGAACCAGGAAGGAAGGCTTCAACACCTTTAATGTCAACGATAAGACCACCTTTAGTACGGCTTTTAACAAAACCAGTAATAATGGTATCATTCTCAAGGGCTTCATTGATTGACTCCCATGATTTTTGGGTTTTCGCACGCTTACGGGAAAGAACCAACTGTCCGTTTTCATCTTCCCGCTGCTCAACAAAAACATCCACGGTATCGCCTACCTTTAATTCAGGTAAGTCGCGGAATTCAGAAAGAGATACCAGACCGTCAGATTTAAAACCGATGTTAAGTACCACATCTTTATTGTTGATCGATACGACAATACCTTCAACAATTTCTCCTTTGTTTACGGAGTTAAACGTTCCAGCATACTGTTTTTCCAGTTCAGCACGCTCTTCATCACTGTAGTTTCCGAAACCTTTGTCGTCCTGATCCCAGTCGAAGTCGCCTTCCGGAGTAATCCAGGTGTTCGATTTGATTTCGTCGATAAACTTTGAATCAGCTTCTGACTCAATGTCTTCTCTTCCCTTAACTGATTTTTCGTCAGTGTCTTGTTCGGCTTGTTTAGCCTTCAGTTCTTTTTCTGCTTCTAGTTTTTTTGCCATTAATAAATTTTCTCCTTTTCCCGATTTTGAATCAGGACTGCAAAAGTGCAAAAAATATTTTTAAATGTTGCAAATAATCAGGGTCTTATTTGATTTTATTGCGTCATTTCCACTTGTTCCCGACGGTATTTTTCCAACGATTCAATCAGATCCGTCAGACCCTTTATTACCGTTCGCAGCTCTCCCTCTATCCGGGTATTTCCTTTTCGGATCACCAGCTCCAGTTTTCGCAATTCTTCCGCCAGTTCTTTTGCGCCGATCTGCGCCGTCCTTCCCGCCAATTTATGAACCAGCAGTGCCACCTGATCATAATCACCTTCCGCGTAGGCTTTACGGAGCTCCCGGAGATCTTGTCGCGTATCCGTCTGGTAAAGCGCAATAACTTTTAACAATTGCTCCTGATCGCCAAACACAAGTCGCGTCAGACTCGAAAAATCAATATCAACTGGCGTTGAATGCTTGGCTGGTTGAGAAACCAGGCCGATCAGCTGTAATAGTTGTTGCTCCCGAAAGGGCTTCAACAGGAGCCCGTCGAAGCCCATGGCCAGAATCTTATCCCGCTCTTCAGGTAGAGCCTGGGCCGTAAATGCGTAGATTGTAATCTTACGCTTTAGTTTTTCACGCACTTCCTGATTTAATTCTGAACCGGTTTTGCCAGGCATGCGCATATCCATCAGCATAATGCTCACATCATCGTCAATCGGTGTTGCCAGCAACGCTTCCGGGGATGAGAAACAGCGGTGCCTGATGTTATATTTATTAAAAATATTTCGGCAAAGTTCCAGGATAAACTGATCGTCGTCCACCACCCAGATTACATCATTGAATGCTTCCAGCGGAATAAGCTCCGCCGGAGCCGAGGATTGGACGGATACCTGATCGGATTTTTCAAGCGGAATAAAGATACGGAAGGTAGATCCCCGCTCAATTTCGCTTTCTATTTCAATCGTTCCGTTCATAGCTTCGCACAAGGTCTTCACAATGCTAAGTCCGAGGCCGCTACCAAAATGTTCTCCGGAATTGGCGTTCTCCGCCTGTTCGAATTCATTGAAGATGCGGGCTATATCTTTTTCGTGTATACCTTTTCCGCTGTCCTCCACCGTAAAGCGTACCTGAACGGTATCGTTTTCCACAATGGCATAAGTGCTGAGCGATACAAAACCCCGGGAGGTAAACTTTATGGCATTACTCAGAATGTTGTACAGGATCTGCTTGACCCGAAAGGGGTCGCCTTTGACCCATTCCGTCCCTTCAAAATTGATGGCGTATTGCAGATCCAGCTGTTTTTGATCCGCCTGAAGTTGCATGGCGGCCAGCACTTCCCTGACCAGATTATTCAGGTTGAAATCGGTGTTGTTGAATTTGAATTTTCCGGAGTTGATCCGGTTATAGTCCAGCACCTCATTTACAATTTGCAGGAGGTGCTCAGAAGAACGGTAAATAATATCAATTTCGGCCCGATCTTTTTCTTCAGATTCGCTTAATTGTTCGGCATAACCGATGATGGATTGCAGGGGGGTCCGGAGTTCGTGACTCATATTGGAAAGGAAGCGCTGCTTGGCGGCGCTATGGTACTCAGCTTCCTCTTTCGCTATTTCCAGTTGCAACCGATATCGGTTGCTTTTCCGGATATCTGAAAGGATCAGCAAAACTAAAATAGCGGTAATGAGGAAAAATGAAATGACAAGAATGTTAATGCGGTCGATGCTCCCATTCATCAGGGAACGCGCGCCATCGTGCTCACGCTCCATTTGAAGCATAGCCTCGTTCTCCACGTCGCTCAGGATGCTGAGCATATTGGATACCAAGACATTTCCCGCGATCGTCAAATCTATTTCATGGCTGATGAACGAGCTGCTTTGCATGCGCTGGCGTTCCTCCATTTCCATCAGCACGCTGTCGATGAGAGCTAGAGCACTATCCTGCCTGGATGTTGTAATGGTATCGACGAGAACTTCAAGTTCTTCGATAACCGTACGCCTAGGTGCCTGCAAAGCAGCATTGTCGCTTAGGGTATCCCTCTTTCTTCCTCCGAATAAACGACCGAAGAAAGACCGATCATCGATGGTCGGCAGTTCCCTGTTCTGGCTTCCGGGTTCGATCTTTACGTCTCGCGTACGCTTGGTGGTCGTAACCACGGTGCTGCCAATCTGGGAAGTGTCCTGAATCAGATCGCCTATCGATTGCAGTTGTTCGGAGAATTCCTGGCTGTCGATCAACCGCTCGCGTACCTTTATATAGGAGCGGAAAAGCTTATCCCGCTCACTAAGTAAGGTTTTAATGGAATCCAGCCTGGAAACCTGGCGGTCCTCGTGCCTGTAAATACGGCTAAGCGAGTCGAGTGAAAGGGCAATCAGGCCTGATTCTTTTTCGAAACTGTTGTATGGTGTTTCCTGATCGACCAGTACCTGTGATCGTTGGAGCTGATCCAGTTGCATAATATCGCGAGAAACCTGGCTGACCAGCCTCATTTTTTCGTTTGGCCGGGAGATGTTATCTACCGTGCTTAACACCTGATTGAAGGCATCTCTGCTGATGAACCAGGCCAGGGAGAGTGCAGCACAGCAACAGATAAAGACGAAAATAACCTTCCGTCTTACATTTCTATTGGATTGTTTCTGCTTAGACATCGCAGGTAAATATACTAAACATTGCCAGTATCTTCAGATACCGGCAACGTTAACCTCACGGATTCCTATTGATTGATAAAGACAAATTTATTATCAAAGGTGTCCAGCTTAATCGCGGAATCTTTATCGACTTTTCCGGAGAGAATCTCCTTAGAGAGCTCATTCAACACTCGCTTTTGCAACACCCGCTTCAGCGGCCTTGCACCGAATTGCGGATCGTAGCCCAGCTGCGCAAGCCAGTCCAGCGCTTCTTCAGAAGCATCCAGCTGAATACCCATTTCTTTGAGTTGTTGCTGAATCTGAGCAAACTGGAGGCGTACGATACTGGTAATCTCATCCCGGTTCAAGGGAGTAAACATGATCAGTTCGTCAATCCTGTTAAGGAACTCCGGACGGATGGATTTTTTTAGTAATTCAAAAACTTCATTTTTTGTTTTGGCGATCAGCTCGTCCCGGTTGACTTCGTTCAATTCGCTGAAATTTTCCTGGATCAGGTGCGAACCGATGTTGGAAGTCATGATGATGATGGTATTTTTGAAGTTCACGGTCCGACCTTTATTGTCGGTAAGGTGACCATCGTCCAGCACCTGCAGCAGAATATTGAAACCATCCGGATGCGCCTTTTCGATTTCGTCCAGCAGAACGACTGAATAGGGGCGACGGCGTACGGCTTCCGTCAGTTGACCGCCTTCGTCATAGCCTACGTATCCCGGAGGCGCGCCAATAAGCCTTGAGACGGAATGTCGTTCCTGGTATTCGCTCATATCTATTCGTACCATGGACTGTTCATCGTTGAAAAGGAATTCTGCCAATGCCTTCGCCAGTTCGGTCTTTCCAACCCCCGTTGTACCCAGGAAGATGAATGAACCGATCGGGCGTCTCTTGTCACTTAATCCGGCGCGTGAACGGCGTATAGCATCGGAGATGGCTTCAATAGCTTCTTCCTGGCCCGCCACCCGTTTATGCAGCTCTTCTTCAAGATGAAGGAGCTTTTCCCGTTCGCTCTGCACCATTTTGCTGACCGGGATTCCGGTCCATTTCGATACCACGTCTGCAATATCTTCGGATGTAACTTCTTCTTTCAGCATTCGTCCTGAAAGTTGCTTTTCTTCCAGCTCCGTCTTCAGCTTTTCAACCTCGTCCTGGGCTTGTTTAATCCGCCCATAGCGGATTTCCGCAACCTTTCCATAGTCACCTGCCCGCTCCGCCTGATCTGCCTCCAACTTAAATTCTTCTATTTGCTGGACGAGGTTGTTCAGGTTGTCAACCAGCGATTTCTCACTTTGCCAGGCTGCCCGCAACGAATCGCGTTCTCCGGCCAGGTTAGCAATTTCCCGGCTTAATTCGCCGACTTTATGGTCGTCCTTTTCTCTTTTGATGGCTTCCCGTTCGATCTCGAGCTGCATAATCCGACGCTCAATTTCATCAACCGCTTCCGGAACCGAATCCATTTCAAGGCGAAGTTTAGATGCTGCCTCATCCATCAGGTCGATGGCTTTGTCTGGCAGGAAGCGATCAGCAATGTAGCGCTGAGACAGCTCGACAGCTGAAATAATCGCTTCATCCTTTATCCGAACCTTATGGTGCGTCTCGTAACGTTCTTTGATTCCTCTTAGAATGGAAATCGCGTCCTGCGTATCGGGCTCACCGACCATGACCTTCTGAAAGCGGCGTTCCAGCGCTTTATCTTTTTCAAAGTATTTTTGAAATTCGTTAAGGGTTGTGGCTCCGATGGCCCGGAGTTCACCACGGGCCAATGCCGGCTTTAATATGTTGGCCGCATCCATCGCGCCTTCTCCGCCACCTGCTCCCACCAGGGTGTGAATCTCGTCGATGAAGAGAACAATCTCTCCATCGCTATCCGTCACCTCTTTAACGACTGCTTTCAGCCGCTCTTCAAACTCTCCTTTATACTTGGCGCCGGCAACCAGGGCTCCCATGTCCAGCGAGTAGACCGTCTTGGATTTGAGGTTTTCCGGTACGTCGCCCTGAATGATCCGGTGAGCAATACCTTCTGCTATCGCCGTTTTTCCTACACCCGGTTCGCCGACCAGGATAGGGTTGTTTTTTGTCCTTCGGGATAATATCTGGATCACACGACGGATTTCTTCGTCGCGTCCGATAACCGGATCCAGCTTTCCGGATTCCGCAAATTCATTCAGGTTACGGGCATATTTATTCAGCGCATTGTATGTCGCCTCTGCATTCTGATCCGTTACCCGGTTATTACCCCTAAGTTCCGTGATGGCTTTTTTCAGATCCTTCTCGGTAACGCCCTGATCTTTCAGCAAGGCGCTGGTTTTATCACCTGCTGCCAGGATTCCCATTAACAAGTGTTCAACCGATACAAATTCATCCTTAAAGTCCTTAAGATAAGCCTGAGCTTTTTGGAAACTGGTATTCGCACCGGAGGACAGGTACAGGTTGCTCCCTGTAACTTTAGGGAAACTGCTGATTTGATCGTCAAGCCCCTCATTGATCCGGTTAATATTAACGTTCAGTTTTTTGAGTAGGTGGCCGATGACCTGCTCATCCGTCAAAAGCAGTGCTTTAAGCAGATGAGCTGTCTCAATAGCCTGCTGTTGATTTCCTCCTGCAATTTCGGAAGCTTTCTGTACAGCTTCCTGTGCTTTGATGGTAAAGTTATTTAAATTCATGTCCCGTGCTTTTCATCGGTTGTTTTAACCGTGTTTTGAGAAGCACAAAACAGATGCCACGAGCCCGATTTCCATCAGGCCTGCCGTTTTGTCTTTTTGATTTAAATAATTATGACTAAATGTCTGCCTTTGTGTGGTTTATGTCTTTGGTTTTGTTCAGAAAGCGGCTATCAACTGGCGGGTCTGATGTTCAACCAATTTTTTCAGGGGGCCGCTGGCCATCATTTTCATCATGGCGTTGAGCTGAGCCTGAAGGGTGAGCACAACCTGCGTCTGCGCATCGCCTATCGGGTTAATGTCCCAGCGAAGCTCGAGATCGAAGGGAGCCTTTGCCGCCGGTGTAATGCGAATGGCGCGGCCGGCTTGACGTTCCACAATATGCAAATGGAGGGAAGCCATGCCCTTTATATCGAAGCTGGCTACGTTGTGATCCGCCTTCCAGTTTTGAATAGAATCGGGCATCAGGGATTGATGGCGATTAAAGTCTTCCAAAAAAGCATAAACCTCCTCAACGGGAGCATTGATTTGAGCAGAACTGGTAAAGGAAGTCATAACGTTAGACTGTTTTAGGTTCCCACTCGGCTGGATTTCGCCGCCATTCTCTCAACAAATCCTCTTCGTTGTGGTGGATGAATCCGTTCTCGGAAGCGTATTTAATGAGCGCGCTATAGTTTGATAAGGTAGCAAATCGGCACTTTGCGTTTTTGAAGTTTTCTTCCGCTACATCAAAACCGTAAGAGAAGATCGCTACCAGTCCGACGACATCACAGCCGGCGTTTCTCAGGGCCTCAACGGCCTGTAAGCTGCTTTTTCCGGTAGAAATCAAATCTTCTACCACCACAACACGCTGACCGTCGATGACTTCACCTTCAATTAAATTCTGACGTCCATGTTCTTTGGCGCTGGCCCGTACATATGAAAAAGGAAGACCGAGATCCTGAGCCACCAGAACACCTTGCGGAATTCCTGCTGTCGCGACTCCCGCAATCATGCCGATTGAACCGAACTCTTCCTGAATGAGACTCGAAAGCTTCTGACGTATATAGGTACGGACCGTCGGATGCGAGAGCGAAATGCGGTTGTCGCAGTAGATAGGCGACTTCCAGCCAGATGCCCAGGTAAAAGGTTTGGAAGGTTGCAGTTTTATTGCTTTAATTTGTAGTAGGAATTCAGCAACTTTTTGTTCAATCTCACTCTTGTGATTCATGGCGCAAATTTATAAAATTTATATGAACGATGTTGTCTTAAACATCGCCGATTTCTTCCCCGAGTCCTCCGGTACTTACCAATTAATTGAAAGCGAGCCGGTTGATTTGCTGGCTGAATTCAAAAAAACCAGGAAGGGAGAATACAAAAGGGACAAGTGGCTGTATGCTACTGAACCGAAAAAAATGTTAACGCAATTCCGCAAAGAAGTAAAGGTGATCGAAGCTGCCGGTGGTTTGGTGAAGAATGGAGAAGGTGCTTTTCTGTTTATATTCAGGTTAGGAAAGTGGGACCTTCCAAAAGGAAAGATCGATGCCGGCGAGCGGAGTCGCAAAGCGGCCGTCAGAGAAGTCGAAGAAGAGTGCGGCCTTAATATCGACTACCTCGGACCTAAACTCATCAGCACCTATCATATGTACGAGTTGAAAGGGACCCCCGTGCTGAAGAGAACAAAATGGTATGAGATGGCCGTAAACAAAAAACCTAAATTAACGCCTCAGCTGGAGGAAGATATTACCGAAGCACGCTGGTTGCACAGACCGTTTGAAGCGGTACTTTCCAACACCTACCCCCTGATCAGGGACGTACTGGAGGCCGCGGGAGAATAGGAGGGATCTCGGCTGGCACCAGATGTGCAATATTTCCGCCATTACGGTGGATGTCTCTGACAATGGTAGAGCTGATGTGGGTGTAACCGGGGCTGCTGGTCAGAAATATGGTTTCAATATGGTCGTCCAGCAATAAATTGTTTTGGGCAATTGCCTGTTCAAAATTGAAGTCGATTTGATTGCGGATTCCGCGTAGAATAAATTGGGCGCCCGTTTCTTTGCAATAGCTGACCGTCAGACCTTCATAGCTGCTCACAGATATTTTAGGTTGGTTTTTAAAAATATGTTCGAGCACCTGTATCCGTTGATCCAATTCGATGTAGGCTTTTTTTGCCGAATTCATCCCCACGGCGATGACGATACGATCGAAAAGGGGCAGTGCGCGGTAGAGGATGTCCAGATGCGCATTGGTGATCGGATCGAACGATCCCGGGAATAAAGCGATTTTCTCTAAATTTTCCATGGCTATCTATAAAGTTGCTTCGGATGAAGCAGGTTTCCGGTATATGCTAAAAGACGAATTCCCATACTTGCGCTGCTCAACAAAATAATGACCTTCACTTATTTTTCTGCTTGTCGGATGTTCCAGAATCAGGTAAGCCCCTGCTTTCATGACCTGGCTATCAAATACTGCCTCCGGGATCGAAGTCAACGCCGGAAGGTCATAAGGCGGGTCAGCAAATACCAGATCATAGCTTTCCGTCTCCCGCTTCAGATATCGGAAAACATCCGCCCGCTGAACCTGGATCTGGCCGAGCCCCCACTTAGCCGCCTGCTGTTTTACAAAAATGCCGCAGCGGGCATGCTGATCAACCGCTGTTACGCGTGCTGCTCCGCGGGATGCAAATTCGAAGGCGATATTTCCCGTGCCGCTGAAGAGATCCAGTACTTCCAGCTGATCAAAGTCCACCCGGGTGTCCAGGATATTGAAGAGGGCTTCTTTTGCCAGATCGGTGGTTGGCCTTACCGGTAGGTTCTGCGGAGCGGAAAAGCGCTGACCTTTTAACTGGCCTCCAATGATACGCATAGGCTATATTAAGTGATTAATAGACAAGCGTTAACGACTCGACGGAATAACCTCTACGCTCTAAAAGCTCTAGGTATTCGTCCTCCTCCTCGTAGTTTCCGGAAAGAAAAATATTTTTTGTTCCCGCAGCGGGCCAGTGCTCGCGGAGCTGGACCAAATAAAACACCAAGTCTTCCGCTTCAACCAGTTCGAAAAGATTATGAAAAACTAGTTTTCCCTTTTGGATGGCGGTGATGGCTATCCTCTCCGAATTAAAGAAATGAACCGAGACCAAAAGCTCGATGGCTTTTTGAGTGCTCAGAGCATTGAGAAGCTGTCCGTTAGCGCATCTAACCTCATCAAACCCGTAAGAGCCTATCCATTCGCGGGTGGATGAATTAGCCTGCACGGCAACCAGGAAAAGGTTCAGTCCCGGTATTTTTTCCCGGTAGCTATCACCAAAGTTTTCCGCTATTCCCAGTACATCCCGGTAAGCTAAGCGTTCGTCATATAAAATATCGGGAATTAAGGTAAAAGCTTCCGGTAAAAAAGAAAGCTGTTTTTTTTGAAACGTACGCTCAAGTATGGAGCGTACCTGATCACCGGAAGCATTATTCTCTGACCAATGCATTAGAAATGCTGTATGTTGCTCCTTGAGGATACTCAGCCGACCCGTGCTGCCGTGCACTTCTACATGAAGCGTATAATCGGCACTCTCTTCAATTTTGAAATCCGGTTTGGCATGCATAACTTGACTGGAATCGCTCATGATGAACAAAAGTAGTTTTTTGAATGCTATTTTCATTATTTTCATCGCTTTAAAACAGGACGAGCGATAAAGATCCCATGCAGAACTTTCAACCTTTACTGATCCGTCATTTCGGTATGCAACCCACCGAAGCACAGCAGGGGGCTTTCCGGCAACTGGACCACTTTCTTAATCGTCCGCAAAGCTGCTTCATCCTTCGGGGATATGCCGGTACCGGAAAGACCAGTGTCATCGCTGCACTGGTGAACGCATTGCCGGCATTCCGACGCTCTTCCGTGCTTTTGGCCCCTACGGGAAGAGCTGCGAAGGTAATGTCGTCCTACTCCGGCAGGAAAGCCAGTACCATACATCGGAAAATTTACCGGAAGAAGCGCGCCCTGGATCCGGCGAGCGGATTTGAGCTGGCAAATAACCTCCATGAATATACCCTTTTTGTGGTGGACGAGGCCTCGATGCTATCCGAGGGACAGGCAGGCCTATACCGGAAGAGCCTGCTGGAGGATCTTATCCGTTACGTGAAGAGCGGGAAAGCATGTCAGTTGCTGCTGGTCGGCGATACGGCCCAGTTACCACCTGTAGGAATGACTGAAAGCCCTGCGCTTTCGGATGAACACCTGAAAGGCTACGGGTACGAGGTCTTCAGTTGCGAACTGGATCAGGTAGTTCGTCAGGGCCTGAAATCGGGTATACTCTATAATGCCACTCTCATCAGAAATGAAATTGCTTTATGGGATGGTCAGGCATCGGGTACTTTTCCCATTCTGCGGCCCGGCGGTTTTCCGGATATTTTCCGGATGGGTGGAGACCGGCTTATTGAAGGGCTTCATTATGCTTACCAGAAATTCGGTATGGATCAGACCCTGGTGATCTGCCGTTCCAATAAGAACGCCAATCTTTATAATCAGCACATCCGTCACCAGATTCTTTTCCACGAGGAAGAACTAACGGGTGGAGATCAGGTCATGATAGTAAAGAACAATTATTATTGGTCATCCAGAGACAAAGAAGGGCAGGGCTTTATCGCCAACGGTGAAATGGCTAAAGTCCGTCGCGTTCGCAACAGTCATGAGCAGCATGGATTCCGCTTTGCGGATGTAGTACTGGAGTTCGTAGATGATGATGACGCCGAACTGGAGTGTCGGGTTATCCTGAATACGCTTAACAGCGATGCACCTCAGCTCAGTCAGTCCGATCAGCAGCAATTATACGAACAGATCATGAAGGATTACGAGGACCTGCCTTCCAAAGGGGAAAGAATGCAGGCGCTTAAAGAAGATCCTTACTATAATGCTCTGCAGTTGAAGTTCTCCATGGCTGTAACCGGTCACAAAGCGCAGGGTGGACAATGGGAAGCGGTATTTGTGGATCAGGGATTTTTAACGGAAGAACGGCTGGATAAAGATTTCCTTAGATGGCTATACACCGCTTTTACCCGGGCCACCCGACAATTGTTCCTGCTCAACTTTAACGATCGTTTCTTCGAAGAAAGTGTCGAATAGCCACAGCATTCAGTTGCCGGCTTACCGCGAGATCAATTCTGATTCGATGTCCTCGAAGGGCAGCGGGATCTGCTTAGATTTTATGGGTGCTCCGTAAAACAGGGCAGCCTTACCGTCAAAATTATCGGGCGTTTCAGTTGTGAGGAAGTCGCGCCGACCGTTCTTACTACAAAGGGCTTCTATTTCGGGATGCCGGGATAGATAATCTTCCAGACTTGCTGCCACGATAGGCCCCTGTGAAACAACCTGTACGTTTTCAGGGATGAATTTTCTGATCTCGGGAAGCAAGAGCGGGTAGTGTGTGCAGGCCAGTATCAGCGTATCCATGTCGGGCGATTGCTCAAAAAGACTGCTCAGCTCTTTCTGAACAAAAAAATCGGTACCCGCATTGTTCAGCTCATTATTTTCCACCAGTGGGACCCACATAGGGCACGCCTGTTGGTAAACTTGTATATCCGGGGCAAATTTTGAAGCCTCCAGCACGTAAGAATTGCTGCTTACCGTTCCCGATGTAGCTACAAGCCCGACCTTCTTTGTTCGGGTAAACATGTCAAGCCGCTCTGAGGTGGGGCGGATGACGCCCAGTACGCGGCGAAGCGACCGGTACCTGGGCAGGTCACGCTGCTGAATGCTGCGCAATGCTTTAGCTGAGGCGGTATTGCAGGCCAGGATTACCAGGCTGCAGTCCAAATTGAACAACTGTTGCACGCACTCGTAGGTATAGCGGTAAACGCTTTCAAATGAGCGGGTGCCATAAGGCACCCGTGCATTATCTCCGAGGTACAGGTAATCGTATTCCGGCAACCGTTTCTCGATTTCCTTGAAAACCGTTAAGCCGCCGTAACCAGAATCAAAAATACCAATCGGACCCATATTATTGCAAGTTACGCAATAGCGCTAAAGCTGCAATAGGGCAGGCTTCTCTTTATAGGTTTTCCAAAGCAATTCGCCAAATAGCGTATTTGTCCAGGCAAACCAGGAGCGTGTAAAGTTTTTCGGATCGTCTTTATGGAAAGATTCGTGCATAAAGCCTGTTCCGGCGTTGCTTACGCGCAACATATCGATGCATTTTTTGATCTCCTGATCGTCACCGGAGCTCATGGCCCGCATTACGATACTCATCGGCCACACCATATCCCGGCCAATGTGCGGTCCGCCGATTCCTTCGGCCACTTTTCCTTTGAAGAAGAATGGGTTTTCAGGAGAAAGCACGTAGTTTCTGGTTCGCTGATAAACTTCGTCGTTTACGTCTACGGCTCCCAGGTAAGGAAGGGCGAGCAGGCTTGGAACGTTTGCATCGTCCATCATCAGGTAACTTCCAAAACCATCCACCTCAAATGCGTAAACCCGGCCGTGTTCCGGATGGTCCACGATGCCGTAGCGTTTTACCGCAGCGTCCACTTCTTCAGCCAGCTCCAGCATTTCATTGGCCAGGCTTGTTTCTTTGTGAATGCTTTTCAGCATTTCTGCCGATTGCTTCAGGCTGGTCACCGCGAACAAATTGGATGGAATCAGGAAAGAAAATATTGTGGAGTCATCGCTCGGACGGAAGCTGGAGCAAATCAGGCCAACCGGTTTAACCGGATAGCCGTAACCGTCGACCTGAAGCGTGTCCGACCCTCTGGGGGTGTTCCGCATAAAATGGTAAGGGCCCAGGCCGTCTTTTCGCTGTTGTTCTTTAAATGTCTTCAGTGTCGCCTTTTGCGCATCCATCCATTCCTTTCCAAATGGAGCGGTATCCTTGGTTTCCTTCCAATAATGGTAAGCCAGGCGGATCGGGTAACAGAGCGAATCGATTTCCCACTTCCGCTCGTGTATTCCCGGTTTCATATCGGTCAGGTCCTTTTCCCACTCACTTTTTTGGTTGGGATCTTTATAAAAGGCATTGGCATAGGGATCCATATTAATGAAAAAAGTCTGCCGGTTGATGACGCCCTGGATAAGCTCTTTTAATTTCTTGTCGCGATCCATAAAGGCGAGGTAGGGCCACACCTGTGCACTGCTGTCGCGCAACCACATAGCGTCAATATCGCCGGTAATCACATAGGTGTCCGGCGCACCGTTTCTGGTTCCTGTAAATACGGTAGTATCCAGGGTATTTGGAAAGCAGTTTCCGAAAAGCCAGGCCAGTTCCTTATTCTTGACCTTTTGCTGAAATTCGGTGATTACTTTCTCAATGGCCTTGCTCGTGAAATTCCGTTCACGTTCCGGAACACGTACTGTTGGAAAAGATTGACCCGGGGCGGCAAAGGCGAAATCGCTTACAGCAAGTCCTGCTCCGAGGATACTACTTTGTTGTATAAACTTTCTTCTGTCCATTTAAAGGTAGAATTGATTTGACGTTTAAAATAAGGTTACTAAAACGTTTTAAATATAGAGATTATTTTGAAATTGCAGGTATGTTCGCTTTTCACTAAGTTTGTTCCAGACTCAGGCCACTACCGAAAACTTTGAACGTGAAAAAAATCAGCATCATCAACGGACCAAACTTAAACTTGTTGGGAAAGCGGGAACCTTCCATTTACGGGTCGGCCGATTTTCAGTCTTTTTATGAACAACTCGTGGGCGCCTACCCCAGTGTGCAACTTGATTATTTTCAGAGCAATAAGGAGGGGGCATTGATCGACCGCCTTCATGAGGTCGGCTTTGAGCGCGACGGGATCATTCTCAATGCCGGAGCCTACACGCATACTTCGATCGCGCTGGGCGATGCAATCGCCGCTATCAGTAGTCCTGTCATCGAAGTCCATATTTCAAACGTACATAAGCGCGAAGCTTTCCGGCATCATTCTTATTTGTCAGCGAACTGCGAAGGAATCATCATCGGCTTTGGACTAAAGGGCTACCGGCTGGCGCTCGAGAGCTTACTCCAGATTTCGTAGATCGGGTCTCCCTTAGAACTGTTTCCGCTGTGGTGCCAGTGTCCGTCTTTTAGCGCCCCATTAAACGATAGCGAAGCGCCCACCCTTGAATCATCTCTGGAGAAAAATTCGATGTGCTCCGTGTACCGGTTATCCGCAAATTCATAGGTACCGCCACCCGTTCCGGAAAACTCACCCGTCTTAATGTTGATCGCTACCCACTGGAATTTCGTTCCGGTCAATATTTTCAGGGTGCGCCGGTCGCGCAGTTCCCGCTGGGTCATCTTTTCGCCTTCCTTCCTGCCGGATATCCACCATACGCCACTCAGCGCGTTTTCCGTATTGTTGTCCACTTGTTGCCAGCTCAGTTCCTGTCCGTCGACCGTGGAAATAAATTTGCCGTCGCCTTCTGCCCGGAAGGAGGCTGTTAACTTTTTGCCCACTTGTCCGGCATCGGCCGAATGGTATTGAAGCGTACAGGTCATTTCTTTTTGGTTGGTCTGATAGGGACCTCCGAGGGTATGGTCAAACGCCCCCGAGCCCTTTTTGTAGGATACGAGGGATAAATAGTCATCCACAAGTAGAAGCAGGTATTGTTTATCTCCTTCGGTAGCGTACCAGGCACCAACAGGTTGAGCATGTACGGAAAAGCCCGCAAGCAACGTAATCAACAAAGCAAGGATCTTTTTCATCATTCAGGGTTTGTTTAATTAACGTGGACAGAGGCCGATTGTTTACTTCTTTTTAACGAAGCGGCCGGCGCTCAACCCTGAAAAACGATGTTGTTTGTTGATGAAAAAATCCCACATGACAGACCCCCTGTACAGACCTGTAAGCGGAAAGGAGAAGGGAAGAGCAAGCGTGCGTCTCTTTTTCGCCGTTTTGGTGAAATTCCTCAAAAAGTTACGATGTGCCTTACTGACGGCGGCCGCTTCTTTTCTTTTTCCTTCCGTCAGAAAACGGAGGAGGGCAAATAAGTCGAGCCAGAAGCGAACCGAGATAATGCCCACTGCATGCCAGAAGGGAAGGTTTTTTTGTAGCATGAAGAGGTTGTTCCTGAAGTTCAGGTAGGTTTTATAAGGGTTTTCTGTAGCGAGGGTACCGCCACCAAGGTGGTAAACAAGTGATCCGGCACAATAGCAGATTTTCTTTCCGGAGCGACGGAGGCGCCAGCAGAGATCAATTTCTTCCATATGCGCAAAGAAATCAGCGTCAAAGCCCCCCATGCGGTTCCAGTCATCCTTCCGGATCATAAAAGCCGCCCCGGTGGCCCAGAAAATTTCCGTAGAGTCCGCATATTGGTTGTTGTCCACCTCCGTTTCGTTCAGGATTCGTCCTCTGCAGAAGGGATAACCAAAATAGTCGATAAAGCCGCCGGCTGCCCCCGCGTGCTCAAAGCGTTCCGGATGTTTAAGGGAGCGGACTTTCGGTTGGCAAGCTGCGATGGCGGGATCTGCATCCATGAGCTCGACCAGCGGCTCAATCCAACCTGGCGTAACCTCGACATCCGAATTTAATAACAGTAAGTAGTCGCTGCTAATCATTTCCAGTACGTTGTTATATCCGCCTGCAAAACCCAGATTTACTCCCGTCTCGATGATCCTGACCGAAGGGAAATGCTCCTGCAACATGGTTACGGAATCATCGGTAGATCCGTTATCGCCTACCACAACCTCTAGATTCCCGTAGGTGGAAGCAATCACCCCGGGCAGAAAACGTTCCAGGTGCTGCCGGCCGTTCCAGTTCAGGATAACCACGCTAACCTTTTTTTTCATCATGCGGGGTAGGGGCTTTATGTTTCCAGCGGCGGTGGGACCATAGCCAGAGCTCGGGCTTCTGGCGTATAATCTTCTCCAGGTGTTGGGTGTGAAGATCCGTTAATTCATGTTCAGCACTACCTGCCGGATTTTCCATGATCGGCTCGAAGGTGCAGCTGTAGTATCCTCTTTTAACGCGGTCGATACGACAATATACTACCGGAAAATTGGTCTTTCTGGCAATTTTTTCAAGGCCTTCGAACACCAGGGTAGGACGCCCAAAGAAGGAAGTGAAGTAGCGGGACTCCTGCAAGGTAGGTGTCTGGTCGGAAACGAACATGCTAATGTGGGGCGTATCTTTATAGCGCAGGATTTCCCGAAGCGTTTGCTTCATCGGAACCAGAACCGCATGGAAGCGTGTTCGGATAGCATTGTAAATCGACTCAAATATTTTGTTGCTTAGGGGCTTGTAGACGATCAGGACGGGTTTATTAGTCATCAGAGAAAGCCTGTGCAGCCCGAATTCCCAGTTGCCATAATGGCCCGTCATGCACATGACGGGCGTCTGCTGATTCAAGTATCTATGAATAAGCTCTTCATTGCTCAGTGAGAATCGTTTCTTGACAGTCTTCTTGCTGATGGAGCGCAGTTTCAGGCTTTCCAGCAACAGATCAGCCAGAAAAGAATAGAATTTTTTTTCAATCTTTTTCCGGCCGTTGTCACTTTTTTCAGGAAACGCCAGAAGAAGATTTTCGCGGACTACTTTGCGCCGGTATCGGAAGATGTAATAAAAGAATAAGTAAAGAAGGTCCGCTACACGGTAAAGTACCCAATACGGAGTGAGCGAAAACAGCCAGATAATTCCGGATAAAAAGCTCTTCTGTATGGGTGAATTTGATGAAGGCAATCTTGACTTGACGATTTGTGTTCAAAGATAGCGCTTTTTTCGTCTTTTTACCGCAATTAAATACGGACCAACTCCGTACTAACTTCGACCAAAAAATAGCTTTTTAACAGGTCACGACGGTTTGCTAACAGGTCCGAAACAGGTTTTTATTGGTAAAAACCTGTTTTTTCATTGGTCCGGAGTTGTTACGTGGGCAAAGTTGGTGCGGCAATGAAGCAGGGAAATTCCTAAAAAAAGATATTTGGATTCCGGCGTGCCCTCAGGCGATCGCGGTTGCCATAACGGTCGATTTCAAACTCCATGACGTTGTCATTCATGCTGCCGATGGTATAGGTGATGATGTTCCCGTCTACTTCAGCGGTGATCAGGTTATCCGCTATCCTGTAACTCCCGTTGTCCGTTTCTGCAGAGCAGGTATTCAAAGCTGCATAGGTCCCGTTTGCCTCAAACTGGGAGTACGACCCTCTCCAACAGGTCTGATCTGCCGGAACAAAACCGGAAGGAGTTTCAACTTCTGTAATAATCCAACGCCCGTGTAGTGAGCCAGCGGCCTGCACTTCATCTTCGGAACAAGCGAAAAAAGATCCGATTATTGGAATAATAAGAAGGATATAGAGGTATTTCATGGACGTATTTATGCGCCATTTCTCAAAGATCGAGCCGAAAGGTGCCCGATTGTCTGGCTAAGTAAATATTTCGTAACATTGCAGCTTTATTTATTTTAGTAAAGTTTAGCTCCATGACCACGCTCGTATTACCCGTTTTCTACCTGCCCCCGATTGACTACATAGCGCAATGGCGTCAGCAAAACGCGAAAGAACACTTGTTGGAAAAGTGGGAGCATTATCCGAAGCAGACCTACCGGAACCGGGCAAGTATTTACTCCGCAAATGGAAAGCTGGACTTGATCATTCCGGTACAGAAGGGGCGTGGGATGCACACCGTTATGAAAGACGTAAAGATCAACTACGAAAGCGACTGGCAGCGACTCCATTGGATGAGCCTGCAGACCTGCTATCGTAAATCAGCCTATTTCGAGTACTATGAAGACGACTTTGCACCATTTTATGAAACGAAGCATACCTTCTTGCTGGACTTCAATCTCGGTTTACTGGATTTGGTGTTTCGGAAGCTGAAGTGGCCGGTTGAGTATGGTTTAACAGAATCGTACCGGGATTATGAAGCGTCAGAGAATTTCCGGAGTACCTTTTCCGCCAAGAAAGCAGATACCGGGTTAAAACGGAAACCTTATATGCAGGTTTTTGAGGATCGTCACGGTTTCTTAGAAAATCTGAGTATAGTCGACCTGCTTTTCAATCAGGGGCCAGCCAGTACAGCTTACTTATAGGAGCTCACCCAGAAAAAAAACAGCGGCCGCAATGGCATTCCATAGGCTGTGAAATGCAACTCCCCACCAGAAGCCCAGCTTCAATCGTATATAGCTCATAATAAGGCCGCCCAGGAATTGACTGGAAACTAATACCGGAGCGATAAGCAAGAATACGATACCAGTATTCTCATAATTGGTGAGGTGGACCAGGGCGAAGATAATCGCAAATACATAAATGATGTAGGGGTAAATCTGTGTCCAAAGTTGTCCCGGCGTCAGGCGAAAGATGAATTCGGTTACGCGCCATAACCAATTCCACTTGTGACGAAGGGGGAGCCTGAAGATAAGCTCCTCAAATAAAGGGGCGATAACCACCATAGCAAGGATAATTTTCATCGGACCCCATTCCAGATCAACCTCTTCAAGTGTCAGAACAAATTGGTCAATAAACAGGATGAGCGGTAGAATGATGGGGTAGGTAATAGCCGCATGATAAAAAAACGCGTTTAAGAATACCTGTATTTTCTCTTTACTGCTAAGGGAAGGCTCTAAAAATTCTTTCGGTTTTACTATAAATTGATTGATTTTCTTGACTTCTTCAGGCAGCTGCATGGATATTAGGTGGTTTTCCGGAAAGATAAAACTTTTCCGGAAAACATCGGCTATTTGACAGGCAGCGTGAAGCTGAAAGTAGCCCCTTCGTTAAGTTCGCTTTCCACCCACAGGGTACCTTGATGCGCTTCGATGATTTGCTTACAGATAAAGAGACCAATACCTGCTCCCTGGAAAACCTGTTCATCATCATCTACACGAAAGAAACGTTCAAATATGCGCTGATGGTTTTCTTTAGAAATACCAACGCCCCTATCCGTGATAGCCACTTTAATGTAGTCACTTACCTTTCCCACGTGTATTTCTACCCGAGCGGAGTCCGGAGAGTATTTCATGGCATTTAACAGCAAATTAACCAAAACCTGGCTTAGGCGTGAAAAATCACCTTTAATCAGTGTATCAACTGCACCGCTTACTTCGATCTGGTGGGAATCGGCTATCGCCCTTGTTTGTTCAACAGCTGTATCCATCAATTTCGATAGGATAAATTCGGTCTCATCGAAACGAATTTTACCATTTTGGAGCTGTGATACATCCAGCAGGTTAGCTATCAGACCATTCAGCTTATCCAGAGAAGACAAGGCCTGATCAATCCGGTCGGCGTGTTTACTGTTCTTTTCCTGACGGAAGCTACGCTGAAGGAGTTGCAACTGGCCTTTAATGACGGTCAGTGGTGTCTTCATTTCGTGACTGGCAATCCCGATAAAATCCTCTTTCTGTTTTTCAATACGATGGCGTTCGGTGATATCTTCCATCGCCAGAAGAATCCGGTCCTGGTATTTTCCTTTCAGTGTGACCTGGGCAGCGTTAAGCAGCAAGCGACGTTTTCCGATAAACGGAAAGGTATGTTCCACTTCGAAATCTTCAAATGGATTGTGCGTAGGTAAAACATCTTTCAAAAGATGGATGAGCCCATCGATGTTCCATGCCCCGTCGAGCACTTTGGGTAATTCCTTCCCGACCAGTTCCTCTTCTGAGATTTTAAATGATTTTTCAAAGTGTTTGTTCACGGAAAGTACCAGGAGTTCATCGTCCAGAATCAGCAGACTCTCCCGGATGGTCTCAACAACACCTGCCAGGTAAGCCTCGCTTTCTTCGAGTTCGTTGGTACGCTCGGAAACTCTGTTTTCCAGGTTTTCCTGTTCGCGTATCAAATCGGCCTCCGCTTTTTTTCGCCGGCTAATGTCATTTTGTATGCCGATAAAATGGGTAACATCTCCATTATCATTCCGCACGGGCGAGATGGATAATTCATTCCAGAAAAAGCTGCCGTCTTTCCGGTAATTCCTAATGTCTACCTGGCAAGCCTCCCCTTTTTGAATAGCCTCCCGAATTACCATCCGTTTTTCCTGACTCCGGTCTTCCGCCTGCAGAAAGCGGCAGTTATGACCAATAATCTCATCCCGGTTATACCCGGTCAGAAGCTCGAAAGACGAATTACAGTAAACGATTGGATTATCTGGTTGTCGGTTGTCTGTAATGACGATGCCGTCGACGGATGCATCCATGGCAAATCCAAATATCTCTGAAAGCTCGTTTTTCGTCTCACTCATGTGTTGTGTATTTATTGTGTAACAATTCAAGCGGGCATAAGTTGTTTTGATTAAATTCGCCAGCACTATGGAATACACTTTTCGTCGGGCAACCAGCGCAGATAGCGATAAAATTTGGGAGATTCTTCAGGAAGCCATTGCACGTAGGGGACAGGAGGGAAGTAAGCAATGGCAGGATGGTTATCCGAATCCGGAGGTGATTGCTTCTGATATAGACAAAGGCATTGCCTTTGTACTGGTAAAAGATCGGCTACCGGTTGGCTACACCGCGGTATTGATCAATGACGAACCGGGATATGCCAAGATCGATGGTAAATGGTTATCCCCGGAGGATGAAGACTTTCTGGTGCTGCATCGAATTGCGATCAGTACGGCGTACAGCGGACTGGGCCTTGGTAGAAAGATATTGGGGTTTGTTGAAGATTATGCCCGCCAACACGGCATTCGAAGTATAAAAGCGGATACGAATTTCGACAATCCGGCGATGATGAGAAGTTTTGAAAAAGCCGGCTACGTGTATTGCGGAGAAGTCATTATTCGCGATGCGCCACGAAGAGCATATGAAAAGCTATTAAACGATCCGCATAAGGACTTGTAAAATAAAGGATTCGATACTATTTTTGTAACGTGAAACGAACAATATGCTATATCTTATTGATTTTGCTGGCAGGCGAATCGTTTTCACTTTGTGAACTATTCAAAATTCCTAAACTGTTCAGTCATTTCGTAGAGCATAATGAGCAGAACGCGTCGATCGATTTCAGTACCTTTCTTTCGATGCACTATTGGGGAGACGATGAGGATGACGACGATGACGACCAGGATATGCAGCTTCCATTTAAGCGGATGGATCATCACACGTCTGCTTTGCTATTTGTGAGCGCCAAAAAGAAACTCTCGATAAAACCACCCTATTTACCCTTAAAATCCGATCGCTTTTTTGATCGCGATGAAAGCGGCCATAACGCGGTGCTAGAATCCCTGTTCCGCCCTCCAAGAGTATAAATACCCTTTTTTGAGAATAATGCTGACTAAGCTCCGAACCAGGGGCCGTCAATTATGTGGTATTTATCTTTTTTTTCATGTTAAATAAAATCATTGAGTTTTCTGTAAAGAACAAACTTCTAATTGGGTTTTTTATGTTGATCTGGATGGCCTTTGGGGCTTACCAGGTGACCAAACTCCCGATCGATGCCGTTCCGGACATCACCAATAACCAGGTGCAGGTCATAACAACAGCCTCTGCGCTGGGTACTGAAGATGTGGAGCGGCTTATTACATTTCCCATTGAGCTGGCGCTTAGTAATATTCCCGGAATCAAAGAAAGCCGAAGTCTTTCCCGTTTTGGCTTGTCACTGATCTCGGTTGTTTTTGATGACGATACTGATGTGTACTGGGCCCGCCAGCAAGTCATAGAGCGCCTTTCGCAAGTGGAAATACCAGAGGGTGCGGACGTACCTTCGCTTGCGCCGGTCACGACGGGCTTAGGGGAAATCTATCAGTATGTATTAAAGCCGAAGACTGGTTACGAAGAGCAATACTCACTGGCTGATTTGCGTACCACACAGGATTGGGTGGTACGCAGGCAGTTGCTGGGAACCCCGGGTGTAGCGGATGTGTCGACTTTCGGGGGCATTCTAAAGCAGTATGAAGTAGCCGTAAACCCCGCGAAGCTTAAGGCTTTCGGTCTAAGCATTTCAGATGTCTTCTCCGCGTTGCAGCGAAACAACCAGAATACGGGTGGTGCTTATATCGAAAAAGGTCCGGCCGTGCTTTACATAAGAAGCCTCGGCCTGGCCGGCTCTTTGGAGGATATCGGCAATATTGTAGTTAAAAACAATGGGGGAACGCCGGTATTGGTTCGCCATTTGGCTGAGGTGCAGGACGGCGCTGCCATCCGTTATGGTGCGCTGACCATGGCGGGTTACGGAGAGGTCTGTGGCGGTATCGTTATGATGCTGAAAGGAGGTAACTCTTCTGAAGTTATCAAACAGGTGAAAACGCGGATTGAGGAAATTCAGGAAAGACTGCCGGAAGGACTGGAAATAGAGCCTTTTCTGGATCGGACCAAGATGGTGAACAACGCCATTGGAACCGTTAAAACTAATTTGCTTGAAGGAGCAACAATCGTCATCATTGTACTGGTTTTTTTCCTGGGAAACTTACGCGCAGGGCTTATCGTTGCTTCCGTCATTCCGCTTTCTATGCTTTTCGCCATCGCCATGATGAACATCTTTGGTGTAAGCGGAAACCTCATGAGTCTCGGTGCGCTAGATTTCGGGCTTATTGTGGATGGTGCGGTTATTATTGTCGAATCGATTTTGCACCATATGCACAGCTCGACGCGCTATGCGGGAATATCGCGCCTGGATCAGCAACAAATGGATAAAGAGGTTTCCGGATCTGCCTCGCGAATGATGAATGCGGCTGTTTTTGGTCAGATCATTATCCTGATCGTTTACCTGCCCATCTTGTCGCTAAGCGGTATTGAAGGTAAAATGTTCAAGCCTATGGCGCAAACTGTTTCCTTCGCTATCCTGGGGGCCTTTATTTTATCGGTCACTTACGTGCCTATGGTGAGTGCCCTGTTTATCAGTAAAAAGGTGGTCCAGAAGGCTAACTGGTCGGATCGCCTGATGGCCCGTTTGGAAAGAGGTTACGGGCGACTTTTGCAGCGGGCGCTTAAAATCAAGAAGCTTCTGGTCATCGCGTCCTTTCTGCTCTTCGGGCTGGCGCTGTGGTTGTTTTCCCGAATGGGCGGGGAGTTTATTCCTCAACTCGAGGAAGGTGACTTCGCTGTGGAAACCCGTCTGTTGGTCGGAGCGAACCTGAGCACAACAATTGATGCTATTGACCGTATTTCGAATCGCCTGCAAAACGATTATCCGGAGGTGGAAAAAATTGTTTCCAGGATCGGGTCTGCTGAGATCCCAACAGATCCGATGCCCATTGAAGGTGGAGATATGATCATCGTGCTGAAGAAAAAAACGGAATGGCAAAGCGCCACGAGTTTTCCGGAATTGGCCGATAAAATGGCGGCTACGGTTCAGGAGGTTATGCCCGGGGTGACCACGGGCTTTCAATATCCTGTTCAGATGCGGTTCAATGAGTTGATGACGGGCGCAAAGCAGGATGTGGTATGTAAAATTTACGGGGAAGATCTGAACCAGCTGGCTGCGTATGCGGAACGCCTTGCGGAAATTACCCGTACTGTTCAAGGAACGGCAGATGTTTACGTCGAAAAGGTCACAGGAATGCCGCAAGTGGTCATCGATTACAACCGGGGTGAACTGGCGAAGTACGGCATGAACGTGGAAGAGGTGAACCGTACGGTGAATGCAGCCTTTGCCGGTTCTTCCGCGGGAAAGATATACGAAGGAGAAAAGAGCTTCGATTTGGTGGTCCGCGTTTCTAAAGAGGGGCGACAGAACATCAACGATGTAAGGAATCTTTTGGTGAACACGCCCGGGGGCGAGCAAATCCCGCTTTATCAGGTAGCGCAGGTTGATGAAATAGAAGGACCTAATCAGATCCAGCGAGAGAATGCACACAGGCGGATTATCGTAGGTTTCAACGTAC
>JBMDWN010000172.1:0-39161 GCA_048595275.1 Olivibacter sp.
CACGGGTTGTTGTCCCCTGCCGGGTGCCCTGTATCAATACAGAGACCCCTTCTAAGGGCCCTTGCTGGTCGCTTACCTTTCCGCTGATGTTCGTCGTTTGCGCGTATAACGCAACGGAAGAGATCAACAGCGAAATAACCAGCAAACTTTTGAGTAATAATGGTTGGTTAGTCATACGATTGATTTTGGTTTTGATGTTTCTCTTAATTCCTTGACTGACCTGATCTGTCATGTACTGTCCTGATCCATACCGGGATGATTTTTCCTGGAAGCTTATTAGTTTTGTTATGTCTGAAAGAACAAAGTTCCGGAGGACGAGGGTCTTTATCCATGTAGGTTTTGATCAATCACATGGATTATTTGACCGCTAACGACACCAAGAATTTAATGCTAAACTTATGCTCACCAAAACCAATTGTAAATACACGGAGGGGCAGCTGCTTGAGGGCTGGGGCTTAGACACGCTGAACGCCGGTTATGGCTCTTACCGGAGCGGGTGCAATTATCCGCTGAAAAATCATCCGAACAATTACCGTTTTTCCTGGAACGCCGGAAGAACATTAAACGAATACCAGCTCATATACATACACAGAGGATCAGGATTTTTTGAGTCCGCTTCAGTCTGCCGGAGACCGATTCGGGAAGGCAGTATTTTTGCTATTTTCCCGGGCGAATGGCATCGTTATCGCCCGAATCCGGATGGCTGGGATGAATTCTGGGTGGGTTTCTGCGGAGAACTGGCGGATATGGTGATGGAGAAAAGTCTGTTCTCAAGAACAGCTCCGATCCTGGAGGTAGGGCGTCCTCCGAAGGTCCTGAACCTTTTTCATGACATCTGGAACCGGGTACAGGCTGAAGCACCTGGCTATCAACAAAGCCTGGCGGGTGAAATTATTCAGCTGCTGGGAGAGCTTTATGGCTTCCGGATCCGTCAGCAAAGCCCGAATAAAGAGCTCAATACAGCAGGCTTGCTGGTTAGCCAGGCGAAAGAGTTTATGGCAGGGAGGCTGGGTCAATCCATTCAGATGGAGGAACTTGCTTCCGAATTGAACACCAGTTATTCGCAGTTCAGAAAGCTCTTTAAACAATCGACCGGCTTCTCTCCCGGTCAATATTTTATTCAGCTCAAAGTAGAGCGAGCGAAACAACTTTTGCAGAATGATCGCCTGCGTATAAAAGAAGTTGCTTATGCCCTCGGTTTTGAGTGTTGCTTCTATTTTTCAAAGCTATTTAAGGAAAAGGCAGGTATGTCTCCGGAAAGCTACAGAAAACTAAAAGAGGCTGCCTCTTAAGACAGCCTCAGTAGTAGACCTTCTCGACTAAAAGTCGGTATAATCCCAAGGTGCACGATAAGCCCGTCCCACCATCAGGTTAGCTGTAGGATCGTCAAAGCGTTCTTTTTTTGGATCCCATTTCAGTGGCTTTTGCAATTCATAAGCAATGTTGACGATGTTGCAAACCGACGCGGTGCGATGACCGATCTCTACATCTGCCACCGGTTTCGACCGTTTCTTTATCGCATCGATCCAATCCTGATGATGGTTGTCGCTCGTATAAAGTTTTTTGTCTGAGGATTTCAACTCTTGATCAACCAAACCTTTCGGTGTCGATCTCAGGAACTCCCTAGCAACCTCTATAGTCCCTTCCGAACCAACAAACTGTATCGAATTACCTGTCCCCCAGTTTTTATGGTTGACCCGGACACCGTTTGCGTAAACGAAATATAACCCTTCTTTCGCGTCCGGCTTTTCCGGTGGATGAAGCGATACCGGACCTGACTCATCCATTCCAAGCGCCCACTGCACAATATCGAACATATGCGCTCCCCAATCGGCGATATAACCTCCGCCAAAATCACGATAGCCGCGCCACCAGGCCCACTTTTCGTTATCTTCTATAGGTGGTGACAGAATTGGGTTATAACCCCGGTAGAGCGAAGGGCCTACCCAGCGGTTCCAGTCCAGGTAATCCGGTATGGGCATGGACGGCAAATCGCATTGAGTGACGGGTTCTCCGACCGACACATTAATTTCCTTAATTTCTCCGATGTATCCGTTCGAAACCAGTTCCGCAGCACGCCGGAAGAAGCGCATCGAACGTTGCATACTGCCTGTCTGGAGCACGCGCTTGTATTTCCGTGTCGCGTCCACCATCGCCCTTCCCTCGGCAATCGTCAGTGCCAGCGGTTTTTCACAATAAATATCTTTTCCCGCTTTCGCGGCATCAATACTGATCTGGGCATGCCAATGATCCGGTGTAACGACCACCACAGCATCGATGTCCTTCCGCTGCAGAATTTCCCGGTAGTCGGCATAGCCCTTGACCTCACTAGCGACTTTCTTTTTATTCGCTTCGGTTGCCAGGCCTACAAACCGCTTAAGTTTTTTGCTATCCACATCTGAACACGCAAGCACAAGCGTCTCAGGACAACTGTTTATGGCGTTAACAAGCCCCAGTGACTGCTTTCCATTGCCGATATAGGCCAGGTTGATTCGATCACTCGGCGCCAGAAAACCCTGTCCACCCAGAACATGCCTCGGAAGAATGGTAAAGGCCGCTAAGCCCAGCGCACCTTGCTTAATAAAATTTCGCCTTTGCATTTATTTATTCTTTGATTAGTTCTTCAAAGATATTGTTTGCTGCCCATCCTGCAAGGTTATTGCGTTATTTTTCCATCTGAAGGTCCCGCTTACAGCATCCGGAAGCGTAACGCTTCCTTCCAGACCTTCTTTCCCTTTGCGTTTAAGGTGCACCTCTATCCATCCCTGCGGATGCGGAATACGTGCTTCTACCTCGTTAAGGTCACCAAGGGAGGGCATAATGTCCACTTCTCTAAACCCGGGAGCCCCGGGACGCACGCCGCAAATGGTGGCCAGGAAGTCGTAGTTGGGGCTCGCGCTCCAGGCGTGGCAATCCGATCTTGCCGGATCAGGCTTTTCTGCAAAAGTTGTCAGTCCGTTTTCCAGCATCTCGCGCCAGGGCGTCAGCTCTCCATAATAACGATCGCCCATCCCGGCTTTGCGCAAGGCTTGGTTGAGGTAAAAACGATAATAGAAAGTCGCTGGGCCCAAGCTTTTGTCGGAGATGACCCTTTGCATAAGTTCCGGTTGATCCTGCACCTTAACCGCATCCGTCAGCACCGCAAGGATACTCGCATGCTGACTGAACTGCTCTTTTTCCGGGGTATTGGCCATGACGCCCTTCGCCTGGTCAAAACAATGATTGTAGGTCGACCCCGCCAGTTTAGTCGCGAGTGTTTGGTAATGTTCGGCTTCAGCAGCTTTACCGAAATAATTAAAGAGCTCCGCTGTCTGCCGGAGGGCATATACATATTGAAGGGTGATGACCGAGGAATTTCCATCTGTCGCCCCGTCAGGCACGCCATTGGGGAAGACATCGGTATAATCCACAAAGTTCCACCATTTCATCGGACCGAGCATTTGCTTATCCGAATCAATGTTTTTCTCGTACCAATCCAGCACTCCGGTAATGCCCCCGAGAAAACTACGCAGAAAGGCATCATCCTGCCGGTGCATCCAGTAATCGTGCACCATGGAGATCCACCAGAGCGAAAAGGGCGGGATGACCTGGAAGCGGTTGCTCGGATAACGTCCTTGGGTCAGCCCTTCCGGCTCCCGGGAGTGGTGAAAGTCGAGCAGCGCCTTGCGCATCAGTCGGTCGTCGCCCGATACGTACAGGGAAATCAGGGCCTGAATCCGGGTATCGGCTTCGTATTGCAACTGCTCGTAATAAGGGCAATCGTAATAAGTCTCCCCGGCACAAAGACGTGCCGTTCTCCAGCCAACCTCCCATATTTTTTTCAGGCTTTGGTCATTGCTGCTGAAGCTGGCCTCTTCTTTAAAGGGATAGCCGGTGTATTGCCCGTAAAAATCGTCTATAGAAAGCGGCTCATCCGCGGTTTCTATTTCCAGTTCGATGTAACGAAAGGTGCGGAGCCATAAGGGGCGGAAGAGCCGTTTTTCACCCCCATCGGGCTGAAAAACAACGTAGTTCCCGATCAGCTCTTTGCCATCCACCTCATTCCGGTTGCCTTTTTTTCCTTCGCCATCAAAGAGCGTTTCCGCATAGTTCATTTTTATGTTGGATCCCTTCCCGCGACTCACCACCAGTTCGGGATACGCTACGGTGTTGAAACCCTGGTCGATCAAAATTTTGCCTTTACTGTTGGGTGGAACGAGCAAGCTGCCGGAGCCTTTTATAAAGTTCTCATCGGCGTCTATCCCCTCGGCTCGTCGTATGGACTGCAGTCGCTGTAGCGTTTCTTCCATCGCCGGGATATTTCTTGGAACCAGGTTCCAGAGATTATCCGTTCCGTGTCCAAAGGAGGAAGGTCCGGCCAGTACCTCTGCATCATTCCATTGACTGTCATCGAAGCCTGCCTGCTCCCAACCCCAGGGGTATTTTTTCCCGTCGACTTCATCACCGGGCCCGATCACCATATAGGCTCTCAGGCGTCTGCCATTATCCATCGAGCAGGGCTGATAAGCGGGGTTCTGAAAGACTTTCCAGCTGTTGTTGCTGTTGACCACGGCTTCTTTCTCACCTTCGCCTTGCAAAAGAAACGCCGTTTGATTGGATATCTGCGCTACCGGAGCATGAACGCCCATATTCCAGACGATCGCGGTGATGATATTATCTCCTGTTTTGAGATGGTGTGCAAGGTCAATGCTCTCGTAATACCAGTTATACAGGTCACCGCGGGCAGGTCCGTTCCCTACCGGCTCGCCATTTACAAAAAGTCGGTAGCGGTTATCCGCCGATACGTGAACCAGGAAACTATCGGGTACTGCGGATAACGAGAAGTTTTTACGAAAGTGGAAGACCCCGTAATCCCGTTCCGAGGCATCCGGACAGTTTATCCAGGCGGCAGACCAGTTTTCGCGTCCATGGCTTTTTGCGAGTTCATCCGCATGAGCAACACCCGAAAAACACGTCGCAATAAGCAGAAGCAGGCTCAAGAACTTATTAGTTATCATAGTAGATTTATTTGGAGTTCCCTTCATGAGGAAACAGAAAACTAAGGTCGTTAAATATAGGAAAAAGCTATCATGTCCTGTGCTGACCTATGCTTTGGAGACTAGTTAATCACCAGCATAGCCCATAACAGTTTGGAAAAGCAGAAACTTTACCTTAGTTTGTTTTCGTACGAAAAAGCAGATACTAGCTAACCTTTTATTCTATTGAACCTGACGCTATGTACAATCTACGTTCTGACGAGGAGTTATTAGAGGCGTTAAAAAAAGACAGCAACAGAGCCTTTACGGCGATCTATGATCGTTACTGGCAGAAAATGCTATTTGTTGCCAAAGCTAAACTTTCGACCATCGAAGAGGCAGAAGAGGTTGTACAGAACATCTTCGTCATGTTGTGGCACCGACGACTCGAATTAGAAATTAAAGGCCCCCTCAGTCACTATCTAGCGGTCGCCGTAAAATACCAGGTGATCAAATACCTGGACAGGCAGCATCAGCAAAGGAAATACCTGGAGCATCTTAGTCGCCAAACAACCATCGGACAAGCGCCTCGCGATGCTTTTGAAGCACGGGATATGGAAGAACAGTTAACATTCTGGGTCAATGAGTTACCAGAAAAATGCCGGTTGGTTTATTTGCTGAGTCGCGAAGAAGGTTTGCCATACAAGAAAATTGCTGCCCGGCTGGCCATATCTGAAAAAACAGTCGAAGCGCACATCAGCAAAGCGATTAAATTTCTGAGAAAAAAGCTTGTATACGTCATCTACGCCTTTACCTCCACCGCGGCCATCTTGCTCGAACAGCTCACATCATAAAAAAATCTCCCTGGACTAAGGGTTCGTTGCATTTCGCCGGACATTACTATAAAAACGGTAATATTCTGCCTGTTATGAACGACGATAAACACTACGCCGAATTGGCCTCCAAATGGTTGGATGGAACCATATCGGACGAGGAGAAAAAAGCCTTCGCCGAATGGTACGATAAACTGCCTGAGGAAATCAACGTACCGTCCGCTCACGCTAAAAACAGAAAGCAGCACCGAAACCGGCTGCTGACTAAGATCCAGACCGCCAAAGCGGCCGGTCAGCCGTTACGAAAGCTGGATACCATCCCGTGGCTAAAAAGCGCAGCGGCCGTTCTCCTGGTAGCTGGCCTTTCGGCTATGGCCTTCTACTTTTACAACGATTATCCAAAGGAAAAACTAGCTGCTCAGCAGGATATTCAGATTAAACCGGGAAAAGACCGGGCAACCCTGACCCTGGCAGACGGGCGAACGATCGATCTGGAAGATTCAACGATGGCTTCTGCGCTCCGGGACGATGCCGTCCGCATCGCCAAAGATGAAAAGGGTTTGCTGACCTACTACCTGGATGCAGGAGCAGGAAAGCAGTCAAAACAGCACACGAATACCATTAAAACACCGAGAGGTGGCCAGTACCAGGTCGTGCTGCCCGATGGATCGAAAGTGTGGTTGAATGCCGCCTCGTCTATCGTCTTTACCATAGCCGATCAGGAATTCCGGCGCATTAAATTAACCGGCGAAGCTTATTTTGAAGTCGCTCCCAAAGAAAATCAACCATTCATTGTTGAAACCAGTACTCAAACGATCCGGGTATTGGGAACCAGTTTCAACGTGAACGCGTATGCAGATGAAGCAACGGTCCGTACGGCGCTCGCTTCCGGAAAAGTGCTTATAGAACATGCTTCCGCTTCAGGCACTACATCTCTGAAACATATCCTGCAGCCGGGAGAGCAAGCCAGCACGGAATCTGAGGATTCACGCGTCCGGATTTCACCCGTGAACCTAGATCATATCTCTTCCTGGAAAGACGGCTATTTCTCCTTTGAGAACAACAACCTGAAAGAGTTGCTGCTCCAGATCCAGCGCTGGTATGATATTGAGGTGATCTACGACACGGAAGCCTTACCTGAAAATGACGTTTTCGCTGGAAAAGTGTCACGAAATACCGATTTCGAATCGATGTTAAACATCCTGTCAAAAATAGGGGTGCAGTTCAAACTTGAAGGAAAAAAACTAACCATACAACATACACATGTCTAACTAAACAATACATAAACCAAAATAAATTATGTGTACACTTTTTGAAATCAGCTACTGGCTGATACCGGGGAAGACCTTGTCTGTTAAACACAGAAAATACCTGATGTTTTTTGCCTGTTGTTTCACTTTTTTACCCAGCGAAGCATCTTACTCGCAACGGATTACCCTTCATGAAACAAACATCAGGCTAGCCGATCTTTTCACCAAGATCGAAAAACAGAGCGAATTTACGTTCTTCTATCGCAAGAATGACCTGAGCAATTCCGTCTTAAAATCGATCGACGTGGACGCCGTTCCCATAGATGTTGCGCTGGACAAGATCCTGGGTGATCAGCGTATGACCTATGAAATGGAAAACAAAACCATCATCGTCCGAAAAGCTCCTGAAAAGAAGGTAGTCGCGCAAATCGAGACCGTTCAGAAAACGATCAGACAACCGGATAAGATAAACGGAGTTGTCAGCGACTCCCTGGCTAACCCGCTACCCGGTGTGAGTGTATTGGTTAAAGGGAAAGGCAACGGAACGATGACCGATGCAGAGGGTAAGTATGCCATTCAGGCATCCCCGGGAGACGTCCTCATTTTTAAGAGCGTCGGCTACCTTCTGAAAGAGGTTCCGCTTGGGGAAAACACCGTCGTAAATGTTTCATTGGAAATCGAAAATAAAGGACTTGAAGAGGCTGTTGTTATCGGGTACGGCTCGGTCAGAAGAAAGGACTTAACCGGAGCTGTTTCCCAGGTCAAAGAGAAAGAAGTGAACGCCTTCCCGAATGCCAATGTGGTGCAGGCACTTTCCGGTCGCGCACCCGGGGTACAGGTCCGATCAAGCTCCGGAGCGCCGGGACCGTCGATGAGTGTGCGCATCCGGGGCGGTAATTCCCTCCAGGGAAGTAACGAGCCCCTTTATGTCATCGATGGCTTTCCGATTTCAGGTAATACACCAAACCCCACGCACATCAACACCGCTGATATTGAGAGCGTGGAGATCCTGAAGGATGCTTCCGCTACCGCCATCTATGGATCCAGAGGAGCAAATGGTGTTGTGCTGATCACGACGAAACGGGGTAAGGTCGGCCGGACGGAGGTCAGCTTCGAAAGCAGCTACGGCTCTCAAAGTCCGATCAAAAAACTAGACCTGATGAACGCTTCGGAATATGCGCAGTTCTATAATATGCAGGCGACAAACGACAATGGCACCCCCTTTTTCAGCGAGCAGGACATCGCCTCTTTTGGCGAAGGCTTTGACTGGCAGGGTTTACTTTTCAGAAATGCGCCCTTGTATACCGCAGCACTGAACATCGGCGGGGGGACAGAAAAGACGCAATTTTCCATATCCGGCACCTACTATGGACAGGAGGGTATTATTAACGGAAGTGATTATAATCGCTACTCCCTGCGCTCCAACATCAACCATAAGATCAGCGATCTCTTCCGGGTCGAGTTAACCAGCACCCTATCCCGCCTGGAAACGCGCAGAAGAGATGCCGGGGGTGGTAGCCGGGGGAACACCCTATTCGGCGCAGCCCTGGTTTCTCCGCCTACCCTGACGCCTTATAACGACGATGGTTCGTACCGCATCCTCCACACCGCCTATCCTTTTCTGGCGGCAGACCTGAGAAATCCGATTAATTTCCTGAACGAACAGAACAGTTCGGTAAAAGGGAATGTCGCCTTGATCAATGCCGCGGCCTACTATAACATTACGCCGGACCTTACGCTCAAAATAGCCGGAGGGCTGGAGAACCGGGACGACCGGACGGACAATTACACCACTACCCGCTTTTTCAACAGCCAGGGCATTGCTTCCATTTCCACCCTGCAGTCGCTAAGCCTGCTCAATGAAAACACGTTGAACTACAGTAAGACCTTCAACGATCGGCATACCATCTCGGCCGTCGGTGGCTTTACCTATCAAAACTTTCTCTCGACGCCCTTCTCTGCCAGTGGCATTGGCTTTTTGAGCGACATATTCGAAAGCTATAACCTGGGCGCAGCCGCCGTGCCGGGAGTACCCTCTTCCAATTATATACGGTCCGTGCTCCTTTCTTATTTAGGGCGGGTCAATTACAGTTACGACGACCGGTATCTCTTTACTTTAAGTTTCAGACGGGACGGTTCATCGGTTTACAGTCCGGGCAATAAATGGGGAAATTTCCCCGCCGGAGCCTTTGCCTGGCGCATCTCTAATGAAGCGTTCATGAAAAACCAGACGGTTATCTCAGACCTGAAATTTCGTGCCAGCTGGGGTTTGACGGGCAGCCAGGCGATTGATCCGTATCTAACCCAAAACATCTTGTTCAACAACCGCATCATTCTGGGAAATGAGTTCCAAAACACCTTTGCTCCCGGTACCAGCCTGCCGGGGGAGCTGAAATGGGAAACTACGGAGCAGGTTGATGTGGGTCTGGACTTAGGCTTATTCCAGAACAGGATCCTGCTGAACGCCGACTACTACGTCAAAAATACGAGGGACTTATTGAGTCCGGTTGCACTGCCCGCGTCCATGGGCTATTCCCTGACCACGCAGAACATTGGAAAGGTCAGAAACCGGGGACTGGAATTCGGCATAGAAGGTAGGATCTTCAACCGGGCCTTCACCTGGGATGTCAATGCGAACATTGCCTTCAACCAGAACCGGGTCGTCCAGCTGTATAACGGTGAGGATTTACTCAGGGACCGCATCGGGGCAACCATTATTAATGACGTGACCAGCATCGTGCGTGAAGGACGCCCTGTCGGGCAGTTCTGGGGCTACCGCGAAGATGGTTACGATGAAAACGGAAGAATCCGATATGCTGACATCAATAACGACGGCCAGGTAAACGCAGACGACAAGACCTATATCGGTGACCCGAATCCGGACTTTATTTTTGGTTTCAATTCGACGATGACCTATAAGAATTTTGAACTCAACGTGTTTTTCCAGGGTACGTCCGGAAACGACATTTTCAATGCCAGCTCCATCATGACGGTCGACTATGGCTTCGGGTTAAATATGCCACGCGACGTCCTCTACAACCACTGGACGCCGGAGAATCCGGAAGCCAGGTACCCAAGGATAAGCAATAACGTTAACGCACAGGTGTCAGACCGTTTCGTGGAAGACGGTTCTTATCTCCGGATGAAAAACATTATGCTGAGTTACAACCTTCCGGTCAACGCGATTGGTATAACCTGGGCCAAGCGACTGAATCTCTATGTAAGCGGACAGAACCTATGGACAATTACCAATTATTCCTGGTGGGATCCCGAGTCGAATTTCCGGCTGGACAACAATGGCTATCCCATCGCTAAAACGGTAACCGTGGGCCTGAGGGCCGGCTTTTGATCCTTAAAATTCTAAAACGACTACGTCATGAAGAAAATACTTTTTACCTTGACCATCGCACTGTCTCTCACGGGCTGTACCAAATGGCTGGACGAAGAACCTAAACAAATTGCGGAATCGGTTTTCTACTCAACACCAACCGAACTGGAAGCCGCGGTAAACGCTGTATTATTGCCGTTAAGGCAAGCACGCGAAGCACAGATGGCCAATTACATCGCCACTTTGGAATGTCATTCGGACTGGATGGTTGGACGCGGTAGCTGGGAACCGCTGGGGCTTTACCTGGGTCTGAACGATGTCAACATCACCCGCATTCAGGGTTTCTGGGATGCCTTTTACGTGGGGGTGAGAAATGCTAACCTGGTGATACGAAATGCCGTTGCCGGCAACAGCATCAGCCAGGAACAAGTCGACCAATACGTTAGCGAAGCGCGGTTTTTACGGGCTTACCTGTATTATCAGCTGGTCCAGAACTGGGGTGGTGTTCCGCTCCGCATTGAAAGCAACATGGACCTTCCCCATTTGCCCAGAAGCAGTAGCGATGAGGTCTATGCCCTGATCGTGGAAGATCTGCTGAGTGCCGAAAACCAGCTCCCCCCCACTGCTTCCATCAGCGGACGTCCGACGAGATGGGCGGCTAAAACTCTGCTGGCAGAAGTTTTCCTTCAGCTGCAACGCTATCCGGAAGCGGCGGAGCGTGCGGATCAGGTGATTGCTCAGGGAGGCTATACGCTGGAGTCGGTCGCTTCAGTGCAGGACATACAGAACCGGATTTTCGGACCGGACATTATCAGCAGCAGTGAAGAGATATTCGCCTTGAAATATGCCCGACTGGAAGATCAGGGAAATTATCTCCTGTGGATCTCCAATCACCCTGCGAGCCGCCTGTTCACCCCTCAGGGAATAGGCGCTTATGCCGTTCACGGCAATGCCTCTAATCCAAATTACGTCAACTGGGATGATCGTGATTTGCGAAAGGGGCTGTGGGACAGGATCGATTACGGGAACGCACCGAACGCGCTGATCAGTTCTAAATATGTCGATCCGCAAGCCATCAGCCAATACGGGGCGGGTAACGATCAGCCCATTTTCAGACTGTCGGATGCCCTGCTTCTGTATGCGGAGGCTGCAGTCCGTGCTGAAGGCAGCGTGAGCCCGGCGGCATTGGAGGCCTTGAATAAAGTTCATCGAAGGGCTTACGGGCATAACCCGGGCAGTCCTTCCGAAGATGACCTGGACATCGAGCCTTTCAATCCTGAATCCTTCATCGCCCGTGTGGTGAGGGAGCGGGGTTATGAATTCATTTTCGAGGGTAAACGATGGCTGGAGCTCAAGCGACTGGGGAAAGTCGATGAGCTCATAAACTACGCAAAGGGCTTGGCGGTGGTGGAGCGGCATCTGTTGTGGCCGATACCGAATTCCGAATTCAACTACAATAACGCGATCGATCCGTCGACCGACCAGAATCCCGGCTATTAAGACCGCCTCTTTTTAATTCATAAGTCAGATATGAAACGAAGAACAGTTCTTGCCAGGCTTGGAGCCTTATCCTTTGGCTCCACGTTACCTGGCTTAATGCCCAAAGAGGTATTAGTACCAAAAACAACGATTAAAAAAGGACAAATTGAGGCTGATGTACTGGTTGTGGGTGGAGGTACGGCAGGTACGATAGCGGCCATACAGGCCGGAAGGGCTGGTATGAAAACGGTGCTGATTGAGAGTGGCAGTCAATTGGGCGGTACCATCACTACAGGAGGCGTAGCTTATCCGGGTATTTTCTTCGCCTGGGGCAAGCAGGTGATCGGAGGCATTGGCTGGGAACTTATTCAGGACTGTGTATCGGTAAACAACGATGTGCTTCCTGATTTTTCAGTCCCACATGGCCGGCAGCACTGGAAACATCAGATCCAGATCAATCCGGCGGTTTACAGCCTCCTGGCCGAAGAAAAGTGCCTGAGCGCCGGGGTCCAAATCCGGTTCTATGAGAGTCCTGTGTCCGCGCAATTCAAGCGTGGTCGCTGGTTTGTCCGGCTTCAGGGAAAAGGAACGGAAACCGAAGTCACGTGCAAGCAACTGATTGACGCAACGGGGAATGCTTTCGTGACTTCTCTGGCCGGGTTCAGCCTCTTGAGGGAGCAGGAAACGCAGCCGGGGACGCTCCAGTTCACGTTAGGAGGCTTAGATGATCGGAAGGTCGACCGGGATTTACTCCTTCAGCATTACGATGCTGCGATTGAAAGAGGTGAACTGAAAAAAGGAGAGGTGACCAACCTTTCTGCTTTTTTTGGGAATAACGGGGTTACCACGCCGCAGCATATCGCGGGAGCCGATTCATCCACTTCCGTCACCCATACATTGGCCAATATCAGGGCCAGAAGTTCCGCCCTTAGAATCTTGCGGTTTTTCAAGAAAGTACCGGGTTGCCAGAATGTCAAGATAGGCATGATGCGTACGGAGGTAGCCGTTCGCGAGACTTACCGTATTGATGGTCTGTACAAGGTTACACATGAAGATTATGTTTTGGGACGCGAGTTCCGGGATGCGATCTGCTATTCTTACTACCCCATAGACCTCCACAACGAAGATGGCGTCACGCCGAATCAACTCACGGACGGTGTGATTCCTACGATACCTCTGGGCGCTCTGATTCCGACGGATAGTGAGAACCTGATCGTGGCCGGAAGGTGTGTCTCCAGCGACCGTCTTGCGAATTCCGCTCTTCGCGTCCAGGCTTCCTGCATGGCTATGGGTCAGGCAGCCGGAATAGCGGCAGCCCTAGCTGCTCAGGGCGACTGTTCCATCCTGGATGTCCCGGTGCAGGAGGTTCAGCAGGCGATTCGTAAACATGGTGGTATTCTACCGGATTTTAAGGAGGGTTTATGATGGTGTCAAGAGCATTTTACCTGTGGATCCTGTTAGGCTTCATGGGTACTTCCGCTGTATTGGCTCAGCCCGGCCGGTATTCATTTTTTTCAAGCAGCACAGATCAACTGGATTTGCAGCGTCAGCCGCATAGGATTGAGGCGATCCTCACCGAATTTGAGAATGGGCCGGACACGCTTTTCCAGGCAGTAGATGAGGATCTTACGCCACTTTACTATTACCGGCATATCCGGGATTTATCCTGTTTCGGAGAGCAGTGCCGGCCTTTGAACATCAATCTTTACTGGAGCATTACGGGCAGTTATCTGGGTTTTGATTTGCCGGAAGCAGAATACCTCAGCAAAACAGATCATGAACCCTTTTCGGTGTTGGAATATGAACGCATGAACCAGATTCTTTCGGATTCTACCTCCGTTTTAAGTGACCTGGCCGAAGCGGATCTTGTCGATGATACGGACAGGCCCATACCTCAGGTCGATGCGATTACAGGGGCCACCAAAACCAATCTTCTCAAACAGATCGTCCCCGGGGCCGCCTATACGACTTATGAGCTCTGGCACATCATTTACGGCAAAACGAGAGAAGATATCGTTCAGCAAACCCTGCAGCGCTTATCTCCGGCAATACTGACCAGGTTACTCAGGAGCACCGAAACGTTTAACAAGATATGGGTGCTGAATCTTATTGCGTCTACACAAGAATGCCTCGATGATGTCTCTGAACTGATTCTGGAGAATATCTCCCCGGAAAACTACCTGCTATCTGAACGCGCCATTCGTGCGATAAATCCCTGTATGTTAGCCTCAGCGGAATTTCAGGCTGCGCTGATGGACAAAATCGATCAGCTGGATGTTGTTCAGCAAAAAATGGCTTTATCGAAATTCAAAGACCTTAGTTATTTATCCGGCGAAACGCAGGCAAGGTTAAACCGATATCTCGAAAAAGAGAATCCAATGATTGTTCATACCGTTTTAGAGGTCTATTCCGGTCGGGATGTCAGCCCACCAGCTATCCGGTCCATCACCACACTCCTGGAAGAAAGCAATCGGTTTGTATCGTTAAAGGCTTATGATACGCTTTTGAGTATGAAGATCACGGATGAACGTACGGTTGAACAACTCAAGCATTATCAGAAGCAGATTTCTATTTCGAATACATCCGCTATTTAGATATCTTTAAGAGAAAATTATGGATATGAAAGCGTGGTTTTTAATTGAAACTGAAGAAGAATACCTGAAGGCTCTGGAAAGATATGAGGAGATAAAATATCGAAAAGGAGCATCCGATATACAGGAACTGAAATTGCTGGTAAGGTTGATTTCGGAATACGAAGATAAAACTTCTGAACTGCCGGAAGTTGATCCTGTCGAACTGATAAAAATCCGGATGGAAGAATTTGTCGGATAATACCAGTCTTACTCGGTCGCCTGATCTACAAGGTAAATGAGCGACTGATACGCTTTCCCGGAAGCTTCCGACAAAGCCATCTCGCAAGTCTTTGCGCTGGCGTAATGTCCATCGCACTCTACAGCGTCTACCTCCCTCGCCTCCTCTTTCGTAGCCGCGGCCGTAAGTTCCGGAAATAAAAAGCCCCGGTCGCCCGCCATACCGCAGCAAGCGGAGGCAATCGGCTGAACGACCTCTTCCGCATAGGAAGCCGCAACGCGCTGAAAACCCGGCGTCAGCTGCATTTTGGTGACCGAACAGCCGGGATGGATCGCTACGCGCTTTTGTTTTCGGGCAGCCGGTAACTTCGGCACTACGAATTCGTCCAGGAAGGTCACGCTGTCGATGATGCGCATCCGGTCGAAACACTTCTGATTTTCCGGGGTCAGGATCCCCCTGCTGTTGTAGAAGGTATAGGTGCAGGAGCTGATGTCGGTAACGATCGGCAGTACCCCTTCATGACTTTCTTTCCAGAGCGTTTCAATGGTCGCGTTAGTCATGTACGCATAGGCTTCCGTAAAGCCTTTTGATGAAAAGATCTGTCCGCAGCAACTGTTTTTAGCACCCGACAACTGAAGCTTAAGCCCTGCTTTTTCAGCCACAGACAAAAACGTTTCGATCGTATCTTTTCCACCTTTTTCATCGCCCCCCATAACGCGGGAAATGCAGGTTGGGTAATATAGCAGGTCAGCCTGTTTGGCCAAAGTTTCCTCTTTGTGGTTGTGCGAAGATGACTTCCGTATGTGGTTACTCCAAAGGGGAAAAGAGGGGAAAAGTTTCTTAGCCTGACGGGTGAGGTGCAGTAAACTCCTGGAACCGAAAGCCAAGTTCACCCCGTTCGCAGAGGATAATGCCAGTCCCGTTAGCTGCATAACCGGTCCGAAGTTCTTGGCAATGGCTAATGCACTCTGGTTGGCAAAAGCCGAATGACTCTCTTTCCGCAGGCGTTTGATGAGCGTACCGGTGTTGATGTCTACCGGACAGGCGGTGCCGCATAGGCCGTCGACCGCGCAGGTATCCATCCCATCGTACTGATAATCCTTTACGACATTTTCTACATCTTGTTCCAGCCCCTCGTTCCGGAGCTGGGCAATTCCTCGCCGTACCACAATGCGTTGTCTAGGGGTCAGGGTGATGTCCCGACTGGGACAGGTATATTCACAAAAACCGCATTCCATGCAGCGGTCGACCTCCGGATCTATCGTAGGCAGTTTTTTCAGGTTGCGGATATGCGCATCTTTGTGCTCATTGATGATGACCCCCGGATTGAGCAGACCTTTCGGATCGGCGGCGACCTTGATCATCTTCATGATCTCATAGGCTTCTCCCCCCCACTCTGCTTCCACGAAGGGTGCCATGTTTCGGCCCGTCCCGTGCTCCGCTTTCAACGCTCCCTGGTAATCCTCGACCACCAGGTGCACCACATCATTCATGAAACGACGGTAACGGTCGATTTCCTCCGGCGTATTAAAGGTCTGAGTAACCACAAAATGGATGTTACCATCTTTAGCATGCCCAAAGATGATGGCGTTCGGATAAGCATGTTTGACGAACAGTGCCTGGAGGTCAAGCAATGCTTCTCCGAGCCGCGCTACGGGAAAAGCAATATCTTCCAAAATTACGCTTGTACCGGATTCGCGCACGGCGCCTACTGCCGGAAACATGCCTTTGCGGAGCTTCCAAAGGGCCGCCTGTTCAACGGGTTCCTGGGTGAATAGCGGCGGCTGAAGAAAGTTCAGTTGCGGATAGCAGGTCGCAAAAGCCTGGAGTTTCCGCTCCAGCTCCACCGGATCACTGTCTTGAAACTCGACCAGCAAGGCTGCCGCTCCTTCCGGTAGGCTTTTAAGGATTACCGGCGCACCAGCCAGGTTTTCTATCGATCGAAGGGAGGCCTGGTCCATCAGTTCAACCGCTTCCGCGCCGGACTCGGCTAAGGGAAGGATGGCCTGGCAGGCATCGAAAATGGAGGCGAAATAGAGCATGGCAGTGGCTTTCAGCCGATAATCGGGAACGGTATGCAAAACCGCTTCCGCGATAAAAGCCAGCGTACCCTCTGCACCGATCAGCAGATGGGCGAAGATGTCCAGCGGGTGTTCATAGTCGACCAGCGCATTTAGCGAGTAACCCACTGTATTCTTGGTCAGGTATTTCGTGCGTATTTTATCCAGTAAGGGCGGATTGCTTAATACCTCAATGCGAAGTTGGAGGAGAGTCAGGGCCAGGGCTTCTTCATCTTGTTCGAACCGATCGTAGTCAGCTGCCACGGCTGTGTTGTAAGCGTTTCCGTTTGTCAGGATGAAGCGTATATCTGCCGTCGTGTGATAGGAATTGCGGGCCACGCCACAACACATGCCGCTGGCATTGTTGGAAAGGATCCCACCCATCATAGCAGATTGTATGCTGGCCGGGTCCGGGCCGATTTTACGTCCGAAGGGTTTGAGGTTGCTATTGACGACGGCACCAGTGATGCCCGGTTGTACCCGTACTTTCGCTCCCTGCTCTTCTACTTTGATGCCCCGCCAAAAGCGACTTAAGTCGATCAATATACCATCACTTATTGCCTGACCGGAAAGGCTGGTACCTCCAGCGCGAAAGGTGTAGGGAACCGATAGTTCTGTTGCTAAACGCAACAGTTGCTTAACTTCTTCTTCAGAACTCGGTAATGCAACCACTTTCGGTTGCAGGTGATAGAAGCCGGCATCTGCCGCGTATGCGATCAGATCGATCAGCCGCGATTTAACCCGGTCTGGTGTTAAGACCTGAAGAATCCGCTTGACCAATTCCGACTGCTTTTCTTTTGTTTCACTCATGACCGACATTGCGCTTAGGAGAACTAAGGTAGAGATTTGGGAGGAATTGACGCTACTCTAAAGCTGAATTAAGTTTTTCCGTATAACAGGTCTGCACCAATAAAAAAACAGGTATTTAACAGCTAAAACCTGTTTCAGACCTGTTCCAAATGTGCCCTGCGGGCTTAAATACCTGTTTATTGGGCGAAGTTAGTACGGAGTTGGTTCCGTAATAATACGAGAAAAGGGCTGACGCGCTCAGCGGTCAGCCCTTCATGAATGTTGTAGTAACCGATTACCAGCCTGGATTGTCTGGCAATAGATTCGGGTTGGTTTGAAGTTCCCGAACCGGAATCGGCATCAGCATATACTTCTCTGTCCAAGTCGTATTCGCTTCGTTTGTGAAGCCGATCGCATCTACGAAACGGTTGTTTGCCAGGTCGTAAGCTTTACGGGTACGTTGGATATCGAAGTAAGATTTGTTCTCGTAGCAAAGCTCATGGTAACGCTCTTTCCAGACCGCCTGACGGAACGCTTCCTGGCTAAGACCACTCAAAGCTGGCAGACCAGCACGCTGACGTACGCGGTTGATCGACTCATAAGCTGCAGCTGTAGGACCACCGTTGGCTTCGTTGGCCGCTTCTGCATGGATCAGATAAACCTCTGGCATACGCATGATGGTGAAGTTTATATCCGGGGTTGCGTCACCATTAACGCCTCCGGCAGCTTCTAACCAAAACTTATATAGCGCCGGAGGAAAGGTTACGATTTCACTCGGACTGGTCGGACGAGGAGCGCTGGTGAAGAAAAAGCCTCTTTCCTGCGCCCGACGATCGCCTTCTTCATAAGTATTAACAAAGGCGCGGCGTGGCATGATCGAACCGTATTCATCTCCAAAACGGGAAATATTCAGGTTATAAGGCAGAATGATGGCTGAGATATTATTCTCCGCTACACCAGCAAGGTATTGGACCTGAAAAATAAACTCGCCCTGGTTCTTATTTGGACGGTCGTGCAGGTTTTCCAAATTAGAGAACAACGGATACCAGGCTTCTCCTTGGGTAGTCACTTCAGCAGCTTTATCCGCTGCTAATTGGAAATACTCTTGCCCTAAGTTTAGAGGCGCTCCAGCCATGGTCAGGTAAACATTTGCTAACATAGACTTTGCCGCACCGGTAGACGCACGACCAGTACGGTCAACATCCGGCATACCCGACTGTTCAGCGAACTGCAAATCACTTACGATAAGGTCGTAGATTTCAGCCGCGCTGCTACGAGAAGGACGCAGCGCTTCTTCGTCACTTGGCAGTACAGGTGCGGTTACCAGCGGCAGGTCACCGAACATGCGTACCAAATGAAAATAATAATATCCGCGCAGGAAGTGTGCCTGGCCAAGTAGCCGGTTCTTTTCTGCTTCGTCCATATCAATTTCCGGCAACCTGGTGATGGCTACGTTCGCCTTCGCGATCCCATAAAAGTATTGTTGCCAGTAGCTATAAAGTCCGGGATTTTCTGCTCCAAGTGAGTGATTAATAACCGCCAAATTGAAGTTACTTTGCGAATTGGTGGTTGCATGCCCGGTTAACAGCTCAAGAGTCACCCAAGCGGTTTCTCCGTAACTCCCCCCTTCGGTATTCGCGCGAAGGCTGGTATAAATTCCGGTCACAAAGGCATCCGCCTGCTGTGCATTCTGAAAATAGTTTTCTTGTGTAAGGTTACTTCTATTCTCCTCATCCAGAAAACTCTTACTACAAGATGTGGCTACCAGTAGACCGGCTGCCGCAAGCATAGATATAATTGATGTTTTCATCGTCTTTCTCTATAAAATTTTAAAATGTCGCGTTTACACCGAAAGTAAAGGTCCTCGGTCTCGGGTAATCGTGAAACGTAACACCCTGTGCAAATGCGTCATCAAAGGTTGTTACTTCCGGATCGTATCCATTATAATTCGTTATCAGGAAGAAGTTCTGAACAGAAGCATAAAGACGCAGTCTGCTTAACTTGATCTTGTCAAGAATTTCCGGCGAGAAGTTATATCCAAGCATAAGGTTACGGCCACGGATGAATGATCCGTCCTCAACCATATGAGAATCAAGCTGTGAATCGTAACGTACACCCGCTGCACGAATCTGAGCGATCGGTGTATTTTGATTTTCCTCTGTCCAGGCATTCAATACGGTAGAATAACTGTTAGCAATACCAGTACGATCCTCCGCTGAGTGATTCGATAAGCGCATTACATCGTTTCCATAAGAATACTGTAATTCAACCATCAAGTCCCAGTTTTTATAACGGAAGGTGTTGAAGAAACCACCATAGAAATCAGGTATCGCTTTACCAATTATGGTACGATCTGCTTCGTTGATTTGCCCATCGTCATTCGCATCACGGTATTTAACATCTCCCGGAAGGCGGTTGTAACGAGCAGCTTGTTCGGCCTCGTCTGTCCCCCAAGTACCTTCACGAACTAAACCCCATAGAGAACCTACTGATTCACCTACACGCAGGATATTCGATGAAGTACCGAGAAAATTCGGAGCTCTGAACACGTCCTGGTTGTTAGCGGTCAACCCAGTAATCTCATTTTTCAGGTAAGAAAAATTGAAGCTGGTGGTCCAGGTAAAGTCTTCGTTATCGATATTACGGGTATTCAGCCCAAGTTCGACACCACGATTACGCATGCTACCAACGTTAGTCATCAGCAAACTGTAACCACTCGTAGTTGGAACTGGTGTTTCCAATAAGAGGTCGCGGGTATCTTTTTGGTAAGCATCCAACTCGATCGTTACGCGATTATCCCATAAACCTAAGTCCACACCAATATTAGCTTGCGCTGTTTTCTCCCAACGCAGATCCGGGTTCGGAAGTGTGCTAAGAATAGTTCCCGGAGCTAAGCGCCCGTCGAACACATAGTTACCCGGAGCAAGGTTAGCATTTGAACGGAAATTTCCAATCTCGGAGTTACCGGTTAAACCGTAGCTAGCCCGTAACTTAAGGTTGCTGATGGCTTCACTCCCTTGCATAAATTCTTCCTGATCAATCCGCCAGCCCAAAGCTATGGATGGGAAAAAGGCAACTCGGTTATTAATACCGAAGCGGGAGGATCCGTCAAAACGACCAGTTGCCGTAACTAAGTATTTATCTTTGTAGCCATAGTTTGCACGGGCAAAGTATGACTGCATCTGGTAGCCCTGGTATTCGGACTCAGGTGGGATAAGCGTTGATCCGGTTTGCAGATTATACCACTGGTAGTAATTGTCAGACATGTCGTTGACTGCAACCTGCCAGCGTAAAAGTTGGAATCGCTGAGCCTCCGTACCCAAAGTAGCTCCTATTGTGTGATCGCCGAAGGTCCGATTGTAGTTGATGTGATTTGACCATTGCCAGAAGGTGGTAGTAAAGGAGTTAATTCTGGCATAAGTTCTTCCCAAACCATCAAAGTTCGAAAACGAACTTGAGGAATATGGACGGTTTTCATCCCGAACATTTACCCCAATAGTAGATGTAAAGTCTAAGCCTTCGAGCAATGAAATCCGCGCGTAAGAGTTTCCGTTAAACACATTTTTATTGTACAAGGGAATTACTTCGTTACTTTGCGCTCTAGGGTTATCTCCAGTTTCCAAACCGTCATAGTCTTCCCGACGTCCATAAGTTCCGTCAGGATATTGATAAGGTATGAAAGGAACCATCTCAATCATCATACGAGGGATATTATTTCCACCAGTTCCGTCGTCAGCACGACGCTCTTCATTCCTGGAATAACCCATAGTACCACCAACAGTCAGCCAATCCCGGACTTTATGGTCAATCGCCGCTCTTGCGCTGTAGCGTTTATTGTAAGAATTGATGATAACGCCCTGATCATCGAAATAACTCAGATATAAACCGTAGTTAGATTTTTCATTAGCTCCGGTCAGACTAAGGTTATGTGATTGCCCTATCGCATCTCTGGTTAAAAGATCCTGCCAGTCGGTATCGTATAATGGTTGCCCGTCAGCCGTGAAAAGCTCCGCATTGCCGAAAGAGTTTCCTACAGCATAACGCTGACGCTTTTCGAGCGGATTAGCATAGTTACCGTTCGCAAAACCTGTTGGATCATATTTCGCCGCATTTGCATAGCCTAATTCTTCAATTTCCATCCATTGTCTGGAGTTCAAAACGCCTTGTTTACGGGCTAAGGTATTAACACTAAGAAAAGCGTCGTAATTGATTTGGCTAGTACCACGACGGCCTTTCTTGGTCGTAATCATGATTACACCATTCGCACCGCGCGTACCGTAAATTGCTGTAGAAGACGCATCCTTCAGTACATCGACGGACTCAATGTCGTTCGGGTTGATCACAGAAATGTCTTCTGTGAAGATAATTCCATCCACTACGTACAAAGGGTCGTTGGTAGCGTTAATGGAGCTAAAACCACGGATACGAACTCTTGAACGTCCTCCTGGTCTTCCCGAGTTATCACTCGCGCTAACGCCCGGCATCCGGCCACTGATGGCCTGGTTAACGTTCAATGCGGGTCTTTCCATCAGAGACTCTGACTTTACCGCCGCCACGGATCCGGTAATGTCAACTTTACGTTGAGTACCGTAACCCACTACGACAACTTCGTCCAGAGCCTGGTCATCTGATGCCAGGACGACGTCTATCGTAGTCTGATTTCCTACTGTAACTTCTTTACGCCCGTATCCGGTGTAGCTTACAACCAATACGGTCTGTGCATTGGGAACTTCAATTGAAAAAGCTCCATCGGCATTCGTTTGTGTTCCGGTCGTAGATCCTTTGATCAAAACGGAAGCTCCGGGTAATGGAAGACCTTGTTCGTCTCTCACAACCCCCTTCACCTCCATTTGCCTGAAGGAACCGGAAACCTTTTCGCTGAGTGGTGCGGATACAGCTGCCTGAGCAGGAAACGACGTTCCTAAGACAGCGAGTCCCACACTCATGAAGAGGGCACTTTTTGCCCACTTACTGTGTCTGGTTAGTGTGTTCATCATAAACTGATATTAAAAAAATACGTGTTTGAATTGGCTTGAAACGAAATTAAAACTAAAATGTTTTAGCGATCACCTAAAAACGAATTAGCCAACGTTCGCACAAGTAGCGCCCAAACATATTAAAAAGGTTGTTTATATCCAAATACTTAGTGTCCTCCGGCTACCGTCGCCGCCTTAACGTGGCGAAACTTTTTGTAGCAGTAAAGCCCGAAAAAAGCAATATAGGCATAGCCTAAGAGGGGAATGAAAAAGGATTTTTGTACGCCAAGAACATCGGCTACGCCACCTTGAATTAATGGGAGAATAGCACCGCCTAAAATACCCATGACAAGCAAAGACGCGCCCTGGCTGGTATAACGTCCGAGGCCGGCGATGGAAAGGGTGAAAACGTTCGACCACATGATGGAGTTGAACAATCCAATACTGATGATGCTCCACATGGCCAGGTGACCGCTGCCGAAAATCGTTAGCAACAGTAAGCCAATATTAATGAAGGCGAACAAGGTAAGGATACGTGCCGGAATGGATTTACCAATGAAGAAAGCAAAATAGTTCACCAGCATAAAAAGAAGATACACGCTGATTTGCGTAAAGCTGAGGTCAACTATGAAAAATATAATAAGGAAAATAGCGATACCGGTACCGAACATGTACAAGGAACGTTTCGCGGCGGGCAGCTCACTGTTCATCGAGATGGCTCCCATAAAACGCCCGACCATTGAGCCTCCCCAATATAAGGCAAGGTAATTCTTGCTGACTGATTCTCCCAGCCCGGCGATGTCATCGTAAGATAGGAAGTTGATCATGAAACTTCCGATCCCGACCTCTGCACCTACGTAGAAGAAAATTCCCAATATCCCCAGCTTAAGCTGTGGAAAGCTGAGTGCCCCCAAGCCGGAAACGGTAGATTCATCCGATTTAAAGACCGGAAGCTTAACCGAGTAGATTAAAAAGACCAGCAACAGGAACAATCCTGCGAAGATCATATAGGGCACCTTCGTGGCTTCCGGTGTAATCTCGCCGGCTGTAGCAAAAAACTCGAAAACCAGAAAACCGCCCAAAACAGGAGCTAGCGTGGTTCCCAGCGAGTTGAAGCCCTGCGCCAGATTAAGCCGGCTGGAAGCACTTTCTTCAGGACCTAAAATGGCCACATAAGGATTGGCCGCGATTTGCAATAAGGTAAAGCCCAGTCCGAGAACGAACAACGCACCCAGAAACAGGCCGTAGGATGAATAGGCCGCAGCCGGATAGAACAGGGCACAGCCCACCGCAGAGATGATCAACCCGTAAATAATACCTCCTTTATAACCAATTTTATTGATCGGATCTCCTTTATAATGTGAGATCGTGAAGTAGATGAGTGAACCAACGAAATACGCTCCGAAAAAGGAGAATTGTACCAGCATGGATTGGGTATAACTCAGCTTGAACAATTCTTTCAGGTGCGGAATCAGGATATCGTTCATGCAGGTGATGAAACCCCACATAAAAAACAGGGAGGTCAGTGTGGCAAGGGAAACTTTATAGTTCGCCTGCTGCGATTCATTTATAGAAGCCATGTACTTGCTTTTCTTTGCTATGGTTAACGCTCGTTTGCAAACCTACTATAAAAAAACGATTTAACAAGCGGGCAAAACAGCGTGGCTAAAACCTTTTATAGAGCATACAACGAAAATCGACCTCCCGCTTTATATCAGGAAAGGGGCCCACTAGGCGATTAACGGGAAAATCCTTATTTTTGTCCTGTTCGTCCAAAACCGATGAGGCCTTAATTAAAAACGATGAAGATTAGAAAAGCTACCATAGAAGACCTGAATGGTCTCAGCGTATTATTTAAGGACTACCTCCAGATTGATAACCAGGCTAGAACCGTTGAAGATGCCAAAACATTTCTAAAGAAGCGCTTTGAACAAAAAGACTGCACGGTTTTCATTGCAATCATTGATGGCCGGGTGGTTGGATTTGTGCTGCTCTTTCCTTTTTTCAGCCTGGGCAGCCTGGAGGATATCTGGATACTCAATACCATCTACATTGAGGATGAATTCCGACAGCAAGGGGTTGCGCAGTCTTTATTGAGTGAGGCGGTATTCCACAGCAAAAAAACAGAAAAGAAAAAGGTACTCTTATGGACGCGGTCTGAAAACGTCAGCTCTCAGGGTCTTTTTGAAAAATTCGGTTTCAGGAAAGCAGATTTTATCAATTACGAGTTCTTTATCCGTTAAATGTTTGCCTATGCAACATTTAAAGTTTCACCAGGATTCCGCAGCCGCGGACATTAAGATTTCCAGGAAAAAGCCTGCTTTTCCGGTACGCCCTCCCTTGCGGAAGTACCTGCGTAAGTATCAGCGTGAATTTAAGCTGCCTTTACATTACCAGGACCTGTTGAGTTTCACCGAGACCGTTCCGGTATACGATAAGAACGGACAGGACACATTGTGGGAGTCTCCGCTCTACCCGAGTCATGAGCTTGAATATATTCATAGCGGACTCAAAAAGATTTATGCTTTGCTGAAAGCCTCCGGGAATAACCGCATCGTAGAGCATAAATACATCGAGCGGATTGATTACTGCGCCTTCGGAAATACCCACCCCTTCCGCATTAAGATCGTCAACAAGCTTAACGATGTATATGACTACTTTTACATTAAACAAATCGATGCATCCCGGATCTATGGCCTGGAACTGGAGGAACTGTTGTCGCCGAACCGGGTTAATTTCATCGTTGGGGAAAGAACACTGGCCGAAGAACACATCGTTGGGATACCGGGCGACGTGTTCACTAAACAATTAATGCAGACTCCGGATTACAATCCGATCCGGATCGCCAAGGAATTCGTAAAATTCAATGAACGCTGCCACATCAGCTTACTGGGAGACATGCGGGCTTATAACTTCGTGGTCCAGATTACACCGGACTTCGATGATTTCCAGTTCCGCATCAGGGCGATCGACTTTGATCAGCAGTTCTACGAGGGCAATATGAAGGTCTACCTGCCTCAGTTTTTCAAGGAAAATCTCCCTTACGTAAGCCTGGCCATGCAGCACCTGACCGATAAAACCGTACAGCAGTATCAGCAGGAGGAGCGTTCGTCCATCGTACACCGCGCGCGCAGCGAACGGCACCGGCTGGCGGATTTAAGGGATGCGTCTCAGGACGATCCGCTGTCGACCGAAGATAACATCATACAGCTCAAAAATGCGTTGAAGGAGCAATACAATGACCCACAGTATGATAACTGCACTACGATGACGGATATCATTGAGTTGAACCTTAAAAACGTGATCCGTCAGGTGAAGATTTAACGTTCTGGCACGGTATTCGTATAATCTTTCTCAACGAATTAAATGACACTTGATATGATGAAGACAAACAACCAGAAAAACACCGGGATGGCACAACAAATCGATGTTCAGCTTAAAGAGCTTTTGCTTCAGGAATTGAAGTCCATCAGACAACGGGTAACCCCGCAGCCTGTCCAGGTAGCCTAAGACGGGTCCTTTTTCCCTTTCCTGCACGTTAAATCTTGTTAAAAGATTCCTTTCCTATTTTAAAATCCCTTATCATTGCTGGGGATAAATCATTGACACATATTTTAAAATAGCTTATCTTTGCAGGATGTTTATTAACAAGCGTTTATTTATCTGGGGCTTAATTCTTTTGGTTTCCGTGGGAGCGATGAGCTGTAAAAGCAGATTCGAAAAATTACGCTTAAGTAATGATAATGCCAGAAAGTATCAGGAGGCAATAAACCTTTACAACAATAAGAAGTATTCAAAGTCGCTATTGCTATTTGACGACTTGTCCAACAAATATCGGGGTCGCAGTGAGAATGAGGATATTCTGTACTACCTCGCTTACACGAACTATCGCTTGCGCGATTATACCACGGCCCGGTTCCAGTTTCAGAATTTTACAGATGGCTATCCGAACAGCCAGCGATCGGAAGAATGCCGCTTCATGGCAGCGTACTGTTATTACCTGGAGTCTCCTATTTATTCGCTCGATCAAACCAATTCGTTGAAAGCGATTGAGTCGCTACAATTGTTTATCAATTTATATCCCAGAAGCGACCGCGCCGCAGAGGCAGCTCGTTTCATTCAGGATTTAAGAGACAAGCTGGAACAAAAGTCGTTCGCTAATGCCAAACTTTACCTTGATATTGGTGATTATCAATCTGCTGTCATCGCTTTTAAAAACTCCTTGCGCGATTACCCGGACACCAAATATGCGGAGGAGATGGAGTTTTTGATGATCAGGGCGCAGTATCTTTATGCCTTGAACAGTTCGGACCGGCGCCAGGAACAGCGTTTTACGGAGGCCATTGAATATTCCGACGAATTTGCTCAGAATTATCCGGAAAGTACCTTTTTGAAAGACGCCGAAAATTACAAAGAGAATTCACAGAAAAATATAGAGTCCGTTAAAAAGCTTATCGCTTCTTACACAGAAGCCCAGAAAGCTCAGGAAAGACGGCAGCAGGAGCAGCAGGAACAGGAAGAATCTACTACTGTTAATGCCATTCCCCAACAATAGTTATACTTGATAATTTAACACATGAGTAATAAAAGTTCTATCCCCACATCTACGGTAACGCGTGATCTGCGTCAACTGGATGAGCAGACAAACAACATTTACGAATCGATTGTCGTCGTCAGCAGAAGGGCAAATCAGATTGCAAGCAATTTTAAGGAAGAATTGCATGGCAAACTGGCTGAATTCGCAACGTCTAACGATAACCTTGAGGAAGTTTTCGAAAACCGGGAACAGATTGAAATCTCCAAGCACTATGAGCGTATGCCCAAGCCTACGCTGGTAGCGGTAGACGAATTCCTTCACGAAAAGGTATACTTCAGAAACCCGTCGAAAGAACAGGAGTAAGCCTCCTTAAAAGCGGCTATGTTACAGGGGAAAAAGATCATATTGGGTATTTCCGGTAGCATTGCCGCGTATAAAGCTGCGTTAATCGTCCGGCTCCTGGTGAAGTCCGGAGCGGAAGTAAAGGTCGTCATGACGGAGGACGCGAAGCAGTTCATCACCCCGCTTACCCTGGCGACTTTATCCGGGAATCCGGTTCTGAGCACTTATTTTGAACCGGATTCCGGAACATGGCATAATCATGTTGAGCTTGGTCTCTGGGCTGACCTCATGCTGGTGGCACCTGCCACAGCAAATACCCTCTCTAAATTTGCCAATGGCCTGTGCGACAATCTTCTCAGCGCTGTTTATTTATCTGCCCGATGTCCGGTTTTACTGGCTCCGGCAATGGATCTGGATATGTGGACGCATCCTGCTACGCAAAAGAACATCGCGTTATTAACCGGATACGGCAACCGGATTATTGCACCGGGAAAGGGTGAGCTGGCCAGCGGATTACACGGGGAGGGACGCCTCGCCGAGCCAGATAAGGTTGTTAAATTTTTAAACGACTTTTTCCAGAATGGTCAGGAGGGCATTTCAGCATTTTGGCAGGGCCGGAAAGTCATGATCTCTGCCGGCCCGACCTACGAGCCTATTGATCCGGTCCGGTTCATCGGAAACAGAAGCAGCGGAAAGATGGGTTATGCCCTTGCCGAAGCGCTATCTGCTCGCGGAGCGGACGTGACGTTGATCAGCGGACCGACTTCTTTGGAGAGACCGAAAGGGGTCAGGTTCATCGCGATTGAATCTGCCGCCGAGCTTCTGGATGCTGCCCTGAAACATTTCCCTGGTGCCGAAGTTGCCATCATGAGCGCTGCTGTGTCCGATTACACGCCTGCTATGGTAGCCGACAAAAAAATAAAAAAACAAGCAGAGGAAGGCCTTAGTCTAGCGCTGAATAAGACAACCGACGTGCTCGCTACGCTCGGAAAGCAGAAATCTGCCTCTCAGACACTTGTCGGTTTTGCCCTGGAAACGGATAACGCGGTGGATAATGCCTTATCAAAACTCCACCGGAAAAACCTGGATCTCATCGTATTGAACACGCTGGAGGATAAGGGCGCCGGCTTTGCTGGCGACAACAATAAGGTTACCCTCATTAATCGAAAAGAAGAACTCTCCACTTTCCCCCTGAAACCTAAAAAAGAGGTAGCTTTAGACATCCTGCATGCCATTGAAGCCTGTATTGGTGCTGCAAATCGCTAGGAATTACCCGGTATTTCCATATATTTGACTTCACACAAGACCTTTATTCAGGCATTATGAACATCAACAAAATTTTTATGTTAACCGCCGTGGCAGGTTTAGCTTGTCATATGGAATCTTTCGCTCAAGACAAAATGAAACCCGAAGATACCGAAGTTTGGGAACCTGTCCCTCCCGTTGTGCAGGCAATGCCTTATCAGGCACCGTCTGACGCTGTTGTACTGTTTGACGGAACAGATTTAAGTGCCTGGCAATCCCAGAAAAATCCGGGCCAGCAAGCGGAATGGGTTGTCGGCGGGGGTACCGTAACGGTTAACAAGCAGGCCGGGAACATCGTTACGAAAGAAAAATTCGGCAACTACCAGCTGCACCTGGAATATTACATTCCGGCGGATATTGACGGCGAAGGTCAGGGCCGCGGAAACAGCGGATTGTTCCTGGCATCCATCGGTAATGGTGACGAGGGTTACGAGATGCAAATCCTGGATTGTTATGAGAACAAAACCTATGTAAATGGACAACTCGGTTCGGTTTACAAACAAATCATTCCTTTGGCTAACCCAGCCAGGAAACCAGGAGAATGGCAAACGGTAGATGTAATCTGGACAGCTCCCAAATTCAAAGGGAATGGAGACCTGGAATCTCCGGCACGCCTGACTGCGCTAATTAACGGCGTATTGGTTCAAAACAACGCGGAGCTCAAGGGGGGCACCAAATACATTGGCAAACCGGAGTATAAAGCTCATGGAGAAGCCCCGATCATGCTGCAATCGCACGGAGATCCAAGCAAGCCGATCAGCTTCAAGAACATATGGGTAAGGAAGCTCTAGCAGCCTTATTTTTATTGATACTGCTTTTTCCTGTCGCCGGACAGGAAAAGGCAGTTAAAAGAGCCCGCCATTACGGGATCAGCATCGGCCTCCTTCCCACCGGAAAAACCAATTCGATTGTAGATGTGGAGGGGGTGTCGGTCGGACAGCTAAGTTTCATTGAAGGATCAGCCATAAGGACCGGCGTTACGGCAATACTCGCCCATGGAGGCAATCTTTTCCAGGAAAAAGTGCCGGCTGCCATCTTTGTCGGAAACGGTTTTGGTAAACTGGCCGGCAGCACCCAGGTAAGGGAACTGGGAAACCTCGAATCCCCGATCGTCTTGACCAACACGCTGAATGTAGCCCAGGGCATCGATGGCGTGATCGATTATATACTGCGTCAGCAGGGAAACGAACAGGTTAAATCCGTCAATGCCCTCGTGGGGGAAACCAACGACGGATACCTGAACGATATCCGCGCCCGCCGCGTGACTTCAGCAGATGTTCAACGGGCTATTGAACTGGCCCGGCCCGCACCGCCGGAGGAAGGGAACGTCGGCGCAGGAACCGGAACGGTGTGCTTTGGCTTTAAAGGCGGCATTGGAACGGCTTCCAGGGTGCTGCCATCTTCCCTGGGCGGCTATCGGGTCGGTGTTCTGGTTCAGTCGAATTTTGGTGGCGCATTGCAGATCGACGGGGTTCCCGTTGGCGAAATGCTCAAACAATTTGATTTCAGCGATAAACTGCTCTCTGCGGATGGTTCCTGTATGATCGTCGTAGCCACCGATGCACCAATCCTCTCGCGAAACCTCGAGCGCCTGGCGAAAAGAGCGTTCATGGGGCTGGCTAAGACGGGTGGTATTGCTTCCAATGGAAGCGGCGATTATGTGATCGCCTTTTCGACTGCCGAATCGGTCCGCGTGAAGGCGGATGCCGAAGCGTATTGCGTACAGGAATTAACCAACGATGCAATATCTCCCCTTTTCATGGCAGCCATCGAAGCTACCGAGGAAGCGATCATCAATTCCTTGTTCGCCGCCCGGACAATGGACGGACAGGCGGGTCGCCGCGTTTCCGAACTACCCACAGAAAAGGTTATCGGCATTTTAAAAGACCATCAACGCCTTAAACCATGAGCAGCAGCTACGCCTTTGTAAACGATCGATTCCTTCCGCAGCGTGAGGCGACCTTATCGGTAAGCGATCTCGGGATCAGCAGGGGTTACGGGATTTTTGATTTTTTTAAGACGATCGGCGATACGCCCATCTTTTTGCAGGATCACCTGGACCGCTTCTTCGGGTCGGCGGAGCGCATGTACTTGCCTGTACCTTTTAACCGGCAAAGGCTGGAAGGCATCATCCGCGAACTCATCGATAAAAATAAACTCGGCAATAGCGGTATTCGTTTGCTGCTGACGGGAGGTGAATCGCCCGATGCCTATTCCATTGTCAGGCCTAACTTCGTGGTTACGCAGCAGGCTATAGTTCTTCCCCCGGTCTTGCAGCGCCCTATTGGTCTGAGTTCGCTGGATCACCAGCGACAGCTTCCGGAGGTTAAGACCATCGACTACCTGATGGCGATTCATCAACAGCCTTTACTGAAACAAAACGGAACACAGGACCTGCTCTACCGGCAAGGAACGAGCGTAAGAGAATGCCCGCGGGCAAACTTCTTTATCGTGGATCAGCAGGGTTGTCTGGTCACACCGGGCAGCCGGGTGCTCCATGGAATTACCCGATCCAAAATCATCGGCCTGGCTGAGAAATACATGCCTGTACAGGAACGTGAACTGACGATCGGGGAAGTGTATCTGGCGCGTGAAGCTTTCCTGACCAGTACTACCAAAAATATTCTCCCGGTGCATGAGGTGGACGGCAACCCGATAGGCACTGGCGAAGCGGGGCCTGTAACCCAACGCTTGTTTGAAGAATTATCGGCTCTCCTGAACGGACAGATACGGAATGGATGAAATTTCCGTTTACTATTGGTAAAGAAGTATCTTTGCGGCGTTCATGAAGTTCTTACACCTTATCTTTCTTATCGGCTTGTTGGGTTTAATCCCTGGAGCACAGGGGCAGGTCCGTGAGTGGGAAAACGGAAAGATTTTCCAGGTTAACCGGGAACATGCACAGCCTTATTTTGTCCCTTACCAATCTGAGGATGCCGCCACAAGCGATCCGGATACCAGCTCTGCGTTACGCCTGGATCTTAGTGGCAACTGGAAGTTTCACCAGGCGGAACGACCAGAAGATCGCCCCAGGAATTTCTACAAAGCTGATTTTGATGTCAGCAGCTGGCCCTCGATCCGGATTCCCTCGCATAACGTCAACCCTGAAGCAACAATTGCGGAACAGGAAATCACTAAAACGGCCGACTGGCATAAGATTAACCCGGTAAGCTCTTACCGCCGGAGCTTCGATCTTCCGCTGGACTGGAAGGATAAACAGGTATTTATTCGCCTTGAAGGCGTTCCGGGGGCATTTTACCTTTGGATAAACGGACAGCGCGTTGGCTACAGCGAACGCAGCACGTCGTCGCTTTCCTTTAACATAAGCCCCTTCATTCAGCCGGGAAAAAACAGTCTGGCCGTGCAGGTTTACCGGTATAGCGACAACGATCGGATAAGCCTTTCCCTGCCTGAAAACATCCAGGGAATCCAGGGAAAAGTAGAGCTTATCGCTTCCTCCGATATTCGCATACAGGACTTTTCTACTGAAACTGCCTTCTCGGCTGATTATACTTCGGCAGAGCTGACCATCAAAGGTATTTTGAAGAACGATGGCCGGAAGCGCTTGCCCGCGGGACAGATCAGTTACCGCTTACTGGACGCTAAAGGGGTAACGGTCTTTTCTTCGGAATCCGGAAACTCGGGATCTATTCGTTCCAGGCGACAACTCGCTTTCGAATTCAAAAAGACGATCAACAATCCGATTTTGTGGTCGACAGAAAAACCTTATCTGTACACGCTCCTGATTAGCCTGAAAGATCGCAGTGGCGAGGTTCAGGAGGTTATTCGCTCTGCCTTCGGTTTCCGTGACGTGAAGGTGGACGGCAATAAATTACTGGTTAATGGCAAGGAGACGGAGTTAAGGGGGGTATCCCTAAACCGGGATGCGTTGGAAAAGGACTTTATCCGGATGAAGCGTAATAATGTCAATGCCATCCGACTGCATTACCCCGCCCCCCACCATTGGTACGAGCTGTGCGATCAATATGGCCTGTACCTCATCGCCGGAGCCGACCTGGATATCCGGGATACCAGAACAAATAGTAAAAATGAAGGCTGGCAGGAAGTCCGGAAAGAAAGGCAAAGAAGGCTGGTGCAAAACGGCAAGAATCATGCTTCGGTGATCATGTGGTCAGCGATGGATCGCGATCTGGTGCTTGGAATGGACCCCGGGCGCCCGATTCAATCGCCGGCTATTGAACAGGCATCGGATAAATTTCCGGTGTGGAAAAGTGAGGGAGCCAACCTGAGCGAATTGTCCAGGCGCTATCAGCCTATCGCGACGAAGTTAACGCATACGGACCCCTTAAGCATCTCGCTGAAAAACGATTTTAACCTCACCAATCTTGAGGACTTTGTTTTTGAATGGCAGCTGCTGGAAGATGGTCGACTGCTGCAGCAAGGCCTCTTGCCTACGTTATCGGCCGAACCGGGCCAGACGATCACTATGCAGATTCCGGTAGATAAATACGTAGCCCGCCCGGGCTTTCGCTACCACCTTAATTTCTTCGCCCGGACGAAAAGCGCTTTGCCATGGGCACCCGCAGGGTATGGCCTGGCGAGCGAGCAGCTTGAATTGCTCGGACAGAGCAAAGCACTTAACGCGCGCGCTCTTGCCGATACGGTGTCCCCGCCAATTGTAGTGCTGGAGAAGGAGGATCAGGTATTGCTCATTGGTCAGACGTTTCACATCGGCTTCAGTCGCCTCAACGGAACGATTTCCTCACTGGCATACTATGAACAGCCGGTTATCAGTGACAGTCCGGCAACGGATACAGTCATGGGCAATCTGAGTGTTGACGGACAGGCTTTCCTCGTGGAGAAAATCAGTCCGGAACGGGTGCAGATCCAAAAGCGTTACGCCGTAAAAGATTCCTCGGGAAAAATCTCGGAGCAGCGTCTGATTTATGAAGTTAATGGAAATGGTATGATACAGGTCCGGGTAGGTGTTGATTATCCGGATTTTAGTCTAAAACTGGATTCCGCGCTTAGCTCCGCCGAATGGCTCGGAAAAGGGGCTTGTAACGACGAATCGGGCGATAATCCCAGTTCCTTTTTCGGCCGGTACAACTCCCCGGTCGATCGCATTAAAGCTCCCATGAATGAGGTGGAGTGGATCGCGCTGACTGGTCGGGCAGGCAATGGACTACTTTTTATCCCTGAACGTGCCGCGGGTATCGTCTTGGGTAAAGAACGAAACCTGCAGATTGAACCGCAAGCCTCTTCGGTTTCTTTCAAGCTGATTCCCTTCCGCTCCGGACAGGATGATCCTTCAGCAATCATGCATTCAGGCATCCGATTTTAACTGTGTTCTGACCCAGGTTTCTCCAAAACGGATCTTCTGCCCATCTATTCCGTTGTCGCCGAGAAGAGCGTCATCCACATCGATCACCACGCCCCTTTCGCGCAATCCGCTGCCGCTGAAAGCAAGCTCGATCCCCAGAGCGCTAAACGTATCTTTGATGAACGTTCGTAACGTAATGGATCTCTCATGGGGTATGATATTGTCGACCAAAGCGTCAGGGTCCAGCAATACCAAAACAGCATGATCCCCTGCCGCTTTGCGGTAGCAGCATTGCCTGATGATGTCAGAAGGATGGTGTGCAGAAAGTTCAATGGACTCCGGCATGAATAGCGTTTCCTACTTTCTCATGCTGGATATTAACCAGATGATGAGGCCTACTACCACCAACACCAAAATCACCCCTACATAGACTCCACCTTTAAATATGCCGGTTATGAGGTCACAACTGCTTAGTGTACTCAGTATAACCAGTAATAGCACAGAGTATGTGCTGTTCTTAATTCTATTCATATAATGACCATTTTTCAGCCGGAAAGCTTCTAAGCATAAACCTTAAAAACGCTAAAAAGTTTTACAACCATTTCTTGCGTTTGAACCAGAAATAGATGACCAGGGTGATCAAAAGCATAACGCCCATCACAATTGGATAGCCGTAAGGGTAATCAAGCTCCGGCATATTGTGAAAGTTCATGCCATAAACACCTACAATAAAGGTCAGCGGCATGAAGAATACAGAAAAGATTGTCAGGATCCGCATAATCTCATTGGTACGCTGGGCGGAAGTTGAGAAGTATATGGACAGCAGCTGTGCGGTATTTTCGGAGAGATTGTCAAACGTATTTTGAAGCTTGATATAGAGATCCCTCAAATCTCTGGAGTAGGTATTGGCCTGCCGGCCGGAATCCAGTTTATCAATAATCTCAAAAGACAGGATGAGGAGTCGCCGGATCACATCCACTTCCCGTTTGACATAGTATAGTTTTTTCAATATTGGCATGGGCCGCTGGCGAATAAATACCTGCTCTTCATAATAATCTAGATCTTCAGAAAGCTGGCGACCGGGGTGATCAAAACTAAGCAGACAGGTATGAAGCAGATAGATCAATAGATTATACTGGTTTTTCAACCGTTCACTGCTCTTTACTTTTTCCTTGATGATATCCAGAAAAGGCAGCTCTTTCCCCGTTACCGTGATGATGAACTCTTTCCCGTAAAAAACAGACACTTTATTGGTGATGCTTCGAATGGTGTCCACATCGAGTCCTCCATCGCTAAGGTAATACCTGAAAATAATGAATTCATAATGCTCAAAGCTTTCATATTTGGGAAAGTGCCCCGGCTGGAGGCAGTCTGTTATGGAAGAAGGGGAAAGGTGATACGTCTCTCCGATGGAATTCATCTCTTCCTCCGTCGGCGCGCTCAGATGAATCCATTTGTAATTTGTCGTTTTTCTGGTGAGGATTTCCTGCAGCATAGTTCATTTTAGTTGGGCTGAAAGCAGCCGGTAGCTTCAGGCAAGTTACGTAATGCTGCTGTAAAAGGCAATTAGCCGGAATTACGTATGTTTGTGCCGTGGAAGTTTACAAGCAGACAGTTGAAATTCGCAATACCCGGTTTTTTGCGCATCATGGCTATTACGAAGAGGAGCAACAGGTTGGTCACGACTTCGTCGTTTCAGTTTGCTGCCGGTTTTCAACGCATTCCTTGGATAAAGAGGATCTGGAACATACCCTTAACTATGAGCGGCTTTATTCCATAGTACAAGCCCAGATGGCTATCCCGCGAAAACTGCTGGAGACTGTGGCCTACGCAATAATGAAGGAGATAAAGCAAACTTCTAGCCTGGCGGAAGAGATCAGCGTGGAGCTTTGTAAGGTAAATCCGCCTTTTGGAGGTGACTATGCGGAGGCAGTGATCTCGGTTTCCTGGAAGAAGCATTCATCCGGAAGCGGAAGACGCGGACCGGATGAATGTTCCTGATATGGGTTAAAAAAGTCTGGCAGGATAATCTCCTTTTTCAACGAGGTCTGCAATGTTGGCTTTCACGACAGGCTTATCGTCCTTATACGTTACCCCAAACCATTTGCTCGCCGTAGGAATAACCTTAAACGTTGCTTCCTTATGCTGGATCAGATAGTCAACCACAATCGGAATAAAAAATTCTGCTTTTGGGTTGGCCTTATTTTTTTCAACGAATTCTTTGAATAGCGCTTTTGATGTCTCGAAGACTTTAGGGGTAAAGCCCCAGAAATTCATTGACGCGCGGGCATCTTTTGGCAGCTCCGTCTCTATACCGTTTTCTTCATACACCACGACAGGCCCGCCATTTCCGGTATCCTTCCAGTAAACCTGGGTTCGTTCCGTAATGGAATTCATATGTCCGGCTTCGTCGACTTCGCAAATTCCTCTGGATACTGAACCATTATCGGAAAGGGTATTGCTAACCTCGTACCCCATCAAAGCAAAAGATTCGTCTGAAACATCGTTGATGAGAAAGTCGGCCATGCTTTTAAAAGCCCCGGCTCCATAGAAGTCATCGGCATTGATGACACAAAATGGCTCATTAATCTGCTTGTGTGCTTCCATTACAGCGTGTGCTGTGCCCCATGGTTTCTGGCGTTCAATATCTTCGGTAATACCGTAATCGCTCAGATCAAAGCGCTGATAAATGTAGTCCGTTTCAATTTTACCGGCTAACCTGGGCTCAAAACGATCTTTGAAAACTTGTGCAAATTCCTCTTTAATGATAAAACTGACCTTACCAAACCCTGCCTTTATGGCATCGTAAATCGAATAGTCAATGATGGTTTCTCCGTGCGGTCCGAATTCGTCTGTTTGCTTCATGCTTCCATAGCGGCTCGCCATGCCCGCTGCCAGTATCAATAGTGTCGGTTTCATTTAATATACGTTATGGTGTTTTTGGATATGTACGACGATGTCAGTTCGTCGTGAAATTACGTAAATAAAAGAAAGGCACCTAATCGGGGTCGATGTAGGTGCCTTGTATGGAAGAAAATAAAATTTATTTATTGTCGTCGTCTTTCACTTCCTCGAAATCGACATCGGTGACGTCATCTGCCGAAGAGGCTTCGCCTTGGTCTCCTGCAGGGTTTCCGGATGGATCACCTGCGTTGCCTGCATCCTGAGTTGCTTTATACATGTCTTCAGAAGCAGCGTTCCAAGCTTGTTGAAGTTCCGCTTGAGTAGCTTCCATTGCAGCGAAATCTTTTGCCGCATACGCTTCTTTCAGCTTAGTCAAACCGCTTTCAATAGGCGCCTTTTTATCTGCGCCAATCTTATCACCGTACTCCTTCAACTGCTTCTCCGTAGAGAAGATCAGGGCATCAGCAGCATTCAGTTTCTCAACTTCTTCACGTGCTTTTTTATCGGCATCGGCATTGGCTTCGGCATCTGCTTTCATCTTTTGGATCTCATCATCGCTTAAGCCGGAAGATGCCTCAATGCGGATCTTCTGCTCTTTACCGGTTGCCTTGTCTTTCGCAGAAACATGTAAGATACCATTGGCATCAATATCAAAAGTTACTTCAACTTGTGGTACGCCACGCGGTGCAGCTGGAATGCCATCAAGGTGGAAACGGCCGATGGTTCTGTTCTGAGCAGCCATAGGACGCTCTCCCTGAAGAATATGGATTTCAACAGATGGTTGATTATCCGACGCAGTGGAGAACACTTCTGATTTCTTCGTTGGAATCGTAGTATTTGACTCAATCAACTTCGTCATCACACCACCCATGGTTTCGATACCTAACGATAAAGGCGTTACGTCCAGTAACAGCACATCTTTTACTTCCCCGGTTAACACACCTCCCTGAATGGCAGCACCTAAAGCTACTACTTCATCAGGATTTACCCCTTTTGAAGGCTCTTTCCCAAAGAAACTCTTAACAGCATCCTGTATCGCAGGGATACGGGTTGAACCACCAACCAGGATAATCTCATCAATATCACTTGTCGACAGACCTGCGTTCTTTAAAGCAGAACGGCAAGGTTCGATGGTACGTTGAATCAAATCTCCGGCAAGAGACTCAAATTTTGCACGACTCAGGTTGCGTACCAAGTGTTTCGGGCCTGTGCTGTCTGCCGTAATATAAGGCAGATTGATTTCGGTAGAGCTGGAACTTGAAAGCTCAATTTTAGCCTTTTCTGCAGCCTCTTTAAGACGTTGAAGGGCCATGGCATCTTTGCTCAGATCCAATCCGCCGTTGTCATTTTTAAATTCCTGTACCAGCCAGTCGATGATAACCTGATCAAAGTCATCACCCCCTAAATGGGTATCTCCGTCGGTTGCTTTAACCTCAAAAACACCGTCTCCCAATTCCAGAACAGAAACGTCATGCGTACCACCACCACAGTCGAACACCGCAATCTTCATGTCCTTGTGCGCTTTATCTAACCCGTAGGCCAAAGCAGCGGCAGTCGGTTCGTTAATGATCCGTTTAACAGTCAGACCAGCAATTTCACCAGCTTCTTTGGTTGCCTGCCGCTGAGCATCGTTGAAATAAGCAGGAACGGTAATAACCGCCTCGCTTACTTCCTGACCTAAAAAGTCTTCAGCTGTTTTCTTCATCTTCTGAAGGATCATAGCGGAAAGCTCCTGAGGCGTATATTTCCGGTCGCCGATCTCAACACGTGGTGTGTTGTTATCGCCCTTTATAACTTTATAAGGAACGCGGCCTGCTTCTTTCGTTACTTCGTCATACGTGTGCCCCATGAAACGCTTAATGGAGAAAATCGTTTTTTCAGGATTTGTAATCGCCTGGCGCTTGGCAGGGTCACCTACTTTACGCTCTCCGTTATCGACGAAACCGATGATCGACGGCGTAGTACGTTTCCCTTCGTTGTTAGCAATTACAACTGGCTCGTTGCCTTCCATAACTGCAACGCAAGAGTTGGTAGTTCCTAAGTCAATTCCGATAATTTTAGACATATCTTGCTATATTATAAATGAGTAATCTATTACGAATTATATGCTAAATGGTAAACCATTCTGCCTACTTGTTATCAATGGCTATGCCAACACATAAACCTTCGTCAATTATGCCTGACGCGACGGCATTACCTGAAGCGATATGACAGAATGACACATCTTATGAACTATGGCGCTGAAATAAACTCCCTGAATTGATCCCGTAAATGCTGTTTCCCGATACCGAAATTTTCGAATACCCGA
>JBMDWN010000173.1:0-6055 GCA_048595275.1 Olivibacter sp.
TGATTTCCAATTATAATTACCTGGCCAGCACGTTGGCGCACATCTCCGGTTCAGAGGAAGATCCGGGCGCCTATGCAAAAGCACGGCAGGATCTTTATGTGAATATGGCCAACATCACATCTACCTTTCAGCGGATGATCACCGAGCCCAAGAGTAAGCAGCGCAATGCGAAGGAGCTAAACCGCTTCGTGATTTTCAATCATTTATTATCTTCCTATTCGGTAGCATTAGTTAATATTGTTAGAAGTAACGACAAGCTGGTTATTTCTGAGGACCAGGCGAAGACGCTCAGAAAAGCCCTGAAACAGCTGGCGCTTAGCATTAGTCAAATTTCCCTGCCGGGAGATCCGGACGACTTTCGGGAATACGATTGGCGTCTAACCGCCAAAAGCGGTCTGACCGAAGAACAAAATGAAGATTCTAAACTTTTTGACGAGCTTTGTTCCTTCGTTTACAAGACATCCGTTGATCTTAACAAAATCTGCGAACGCTTTAGTTCTGATCTCCATCCAATATCGTCATAACGCGGCTGGCTACACCGGTAATATCGGTTTTCACGCCGACGTATACGGATATGATGTTCAACGGGCGATCCTGAACTTTCGCGAAAGAATGCATCCAGCCGGCATCCAGGTATAAGAAAAAACCGCGGAATTTGTAGTCAGCCCCGAAGCTGACGCGCGTTCCAAAGAGAAAACGGTTATCGAAGCGATTGCGGATGATCGTACTGTTCGGTTCAAGCTCCGCTCTTGGCTCGGAAAACAGTCCTGCCGTGGGACCCGCAAGCACGTAGGTGTTCAAATAGCGAAATTGTCTTCTCACGCCCACGGGTAAATTCACGTTGACAAATTGAGCCCTGGCGTCTTTCACCAGATAGGCTGAATTTTCCTCCAGGTATTGCTGATCGTAGCCAAATCGCCAGAAATCGATTGTAGGATAAAGAAAATAGTGCCGGTTGGAAAGCGACACGTCTATTCCCCAGCTGCTGGCCAGTCTGGTCGTCAGCACTTCGCTTGTTCGTCCGACGGGAAAGCCAAAACCGAGACTTCCGCTTACAATATAAACTTTACTGTTGTGTATCGTATCGGTAACATTCTCCACTCCTGCCCCCTTCCTCCTCAGCCAATGTTGCCTTTGTTGATCCTGCGCAACGGAATACGTCGCATTGGAAAGTACAAAGAGAAAGGTAATTAATAACAACTTCCTCATACTATTTTTGCTAGAAAACACGATCTTTTGTCATTTGTTTGCCAGCTATGATTCATCACAATCTCTTGCTCGTCCTCAGCCTATTTTTCGCAATGGCGTTACTCTATCTGTTGAGCCAGCGTCTGCGCATATCTTACCCGATTTTCCTGGTCATCGGGGGACTTGGAATCAGCCTGCTTCCGATAACGCCGATCATCAGCATTGACCCTGAACTGGTTTTTCTGATCTTTCTTCCCCCACTGCTGTTCGAAGCAGCCTGGAATACCTCATGGAAGCAATTCTGGAAATGGCGCCGCTCTATATCCCTCATGGGTTTCGGCCTGGTGCTGGCCACCTCAATCTGTGTAGCGTATTTTTCGAATATGCTGATTCCCGGTTTCACATTGGCCTTAGGCTTTCTGCTGGGCGGAATTGTTTCTCCTCCTGATGCCGTGGCTGCCACGTCGGTTTTAAAAGGCGTCAATATACCCAGGCGTGGCCTGGCCATTTTGGAAGGAGAAAGCCTGGTTAATGATGCCGCTTCTTTGACGGTGTTCCGCTTTGCGCTGGCTGCCTTACTAACCGGTCAGTTCGTTCTGAAAGAAGCCGTTAATGACTTTCTTATCCTAACCGTTATGGGCATCTTGGTAGGACTCGTGATCGCGCAAGTGCTGTATCTTATACTCCGGTACCTTGCGAAAGCATCCAACATGACAACGCCGATTACCTTCATTGCTCCCTACATCATGTACCTGACTGCAGAATCCTTTGAATATTCAGGTGTTCTGGCGGTAGTAAGTGGTGGCCTTATGCTTTCTTACCGGTCCAAAGATTTTTTCAACTATCAAACCCGGTTGCAGGCTTACGACGTTTGGGAAACAATTATTTTTCTGTTGAATGGATTTGTTTTTATCTTAATTGGCCTTGAGCTGCCTGTGGTCGTAGCCGGACTCGGCGACTATTCCTTTCAGAACGCGGTCACGTACACCTTATGGATTGCCGGCATTGCAATTCTCCTGCGCATCTTGCTCGTATACCTTTCCGCTTTTCTGCCGCGCCTGATCAGTAAGCGCGTCAGAGGCCGTGAAAATAGCCCGGGTTACAAACTACCCTTTATCATCGGTTGGGCGGGGATGCGTGGTGTAGTTTCTCTGGCCTCTGCTTTGGCTATACCGCTGACGCTTAATTCACATGAGTCGTTCCCACACCGAAACCTCATTTTGTTCATAACCTTCGGTGTCATCCTTATAACGCTTGTCTTTCAGGGCCTGACCCTTCCTCTATTCATACGTTTGCTGAAGATTGAAGACTCCGATAAAGAGATTCCGGAATCAGAACAAATTGACCTGGTACAACTGGATCTGCTGAAAGCGTCTATATCCTATCTGGACAGGAATTATCCGGCAGACGTTACCGAAACGGAAAGCATCAACCGGATTCGGGAGCAGCTTATGAGGAGCATGCACTCGACCCGCGTTCTATTGAATGCCAGTGACGAAAAAGAAAGCATCAGTTCGGGGAGACAGAAGAAAAAGGAGGTGCTGTTGGAATTGGTAGGAATCAGGCGTCAGCGACTGAATGAGCTTCGGCACAGCAGGCGTTTCTCCGATGAAGTAATCCGCCATATGGAGCACAACATGGACCTGGAAGAGGCCCGTCTGCAGCTGGGCGCTTGAGCGGCACGCAAGATCCATCAGACATTTTGCAAGCTGAACTTCTCCCGATAAGCAGAAGGTGGCATTCCGACATTTTTCAGAAACAGCTTCCGGAAAGACTTCATATCATTATAGCCCGCACAGAACATAATCTCAGACACACTTTTATTCGTTTCCTCCAATAATTTCTTAGCCGCTTCGATGCGGGTATGCTGAAGGTATTCAATAGGTGTATAACCGGTAACGGACTTGAAACGGCGAAGCAAATTACGGCGACTGCTGGGTATATCCCGCAGCACTTCATCGATCGTATTAATCTCATCGTATTTCGACCTTATCTGCTCCTGGGCAAAAGAGACCAGTTTATCCCCATGGCCCATCCTTGGCGTGAAGGAGCCATAGCAGACCTGATGATTTCTGTCCATATCAATGGCAAAATGCTTGGCAATGCGGATCGCTTTATCATTCCCACAGAATTTTCTGATCAGATGCAGCATCAGCAGAAAACTGTTGGTTGCACCGCCGCTGGTGTAAATTCCCTGATCATCCGTGACGACCTCCTTTGAGCAAAGGTGCACTTTAGGAAAACTGGACTCAAAAATATCCGTTGCATAAACATGCGTCGTTGCCTGCCTTCCGTTTAACAACCCGGATGCGGCCAGTAGAAAAGCGCCGGTGCAAAAACTAGCCAGTTCGGCACCTTGAGCATACTGACATTGCATCCAGGGTAGCGTTGTGTTATTCATCCGTATGTAGCAAGCCAGTTCCTCTCCGTCGAAAGCCGGAACAAGTATCAAATCATTTTTTCGCTCATCCACAACCTGGATAGGGTATCCGCCAAAGCTTTCCAATTGACCATCCGGACGCTCGGGACTGAGTAAACGAATATTGAAAAAGGGCAAGGAGCCTTCCCGTGCATAAAACTTGTTCAGGGTATCGAAAACATCAAGCAATGCCGCGACACTAAGCGTACGGTAGTGCTTAGTCATTAATATGGCTAATTCCATTGGTAGTGTTGTTTAAAACGAGTATCAGGATCAGAAAGCCTGAATACGTTAGGTCTAAGGTAATTAAAGACAAGCTTACAAAGAAAAAAATCCTCAGCAAAATATCTTGATTAGTCAATAAGGTTTAGCAATTTTGAAAATCACTGACCTTGTTGAGTAAATTTACTATAAGGGACACAGCTATGGGAGATGATCACGAACACACCCATTCACACCAGGCAAATAAAAAAACGTTAATTCTAAGCCTGATCATCATTACAGCTTATATGGCTATTGAGGTTATTGGCGGTTTGATGACCAAAAGCCTCGCTTTATTAGCCGATGCCGGGCATATGTTAAGCGATGTGGTTTCCATGTCTATCGCGCTGCTGGCATTCACCTTTAGTAACAAAGCTGCCGATTACCGAAAAACCTACGGATACAAGCGCTTTGAGATACTGGCTGCGGTTATCAACGGCGCAACGCTGATTCTGATTTCAGCCTACATTATTTATGAAGCTATTGAACGCTTTCAAAACCCTCCGCAAATATCTTCCGGAGGGATGCTCATCATTGCCTCAATAGGACTTTTGGTAAATATACTGGTTGCCTGGATTATGATGCGGGGTGGTGATGTAAAAGAAAACCTCAACATGCGGGGGGCTTACCTGCACGTCATCAGCGACATGCTGGGTTCCGTTGGGGCAATCGCTGCAGCCTTACTGATCATGTTTTTCGGTTGGGGCTGGGCTGACCCGCTTGCAAGTATTCTGGTATCCTTGTTGGTATTGCGAAGCGGATATTTTGTAACAAAGTCTTCCGTGCATGTGCTTATGGAAGGCACTCCCGATAATGTAGATATCGAAAAAGTAAAAGAAAAGATGCTGAAAACACCAGGTATCAGCAGCATACATGACCTGCATATATGGACAATTACAAGCGGCTTAAACGCATTGACTTGTCATGCTGTGGTGAGTAAAGAAATGACCATCGAAGAAAGTGAAACGTTACTTCACAAAATTGAGCACGAGTTGGAACACCTGAATATTCATCATGTAACCGTTCAACTGGAAACCGCTGCTCATGTGCACGATCGCTCGGTATTGTGTAACGTGACTGCCTTTAATGACAGCGGCAAATAAAAAAGGAGGGCCGTGCTGGCCCTCCCTTCAAGATCGAAAATCCGATCGGCTAAAACACGCCAATGTAATGGTTACCAGCACGGTTTACCAATCTCGCTCCTTGAGTGACCTCGCCGGAATTACTGTTGATAATGTACAGATGTCCGTCTTTTCCAACTGGTGTAACAGCGATGTAAATCTCCTCACCATCGACCACAAAGCCCTGGTATTGGCCGAAGTTCAATTCAGGGTCATAAGGAAGATCAACCCGCGTAGCCGTTCTGGCATTTAAATCTACCCGTGCGACGTATCCCTGCTCTGTTCCCCTCTGAGTATATAGAACATAAGCAATACCATTCGTCACGTAGCGCCAGGCGTCAACATAAGTAACTTCTGCTCCAAGCGCTTCATCAAGGCTGAATACATAGGAGTCATCATACTGATTTTCTTGATTAATTCTTACAATAAACGAACCGTTTACCGTATCCCGCTGCGTCGCCTGATAGATATTTCCGTCGTCAGCCACAAAAGAGTTAAAACTTCTGTAACCGCTGTTATCACCAAATGCTACCGTTGAGGTAATTACGGTTGGGTTTTCCAGAGAAGGATAATCGACCACAACAGATTTAGTACCCAATCGGTCTGCTCCCGTGATGTTCTGACCGGTTGCCGGATCTGTTCTCCGCATCCAGGTTCCTATGATCAGCTTGTTTCCCGCGCGATTTAAAACAGGAGCGTCCAATCTGAAAATGTGGTGCCCCAATAATTCTTCCGCTTCCGTAAGCGGAATAGGATACTGCTTGTAATTTTTGATCTGTGGATTTTGCAAATCCATTGCCAGTACAGTAGCTTCACCCCGGTAGTACCTAAAAGGTCCGTCTTGATCAGGGCCACCCTCCGCGTTATTCGCCTGGATACCGGCCACATTTACGGCAACACCGGTTTGGTCGTCATCGAAAAGCTTAACCCACCTCGGACTGGTGCCGGCATATTGAGAAATGTTGACGGATACGTCCTCTCTCGGAAAGTTGCCTCCCCCTTCTACGCGATAGCGGGAAAATTCTCCACCGTTATCACCTGTGTAAGCTATATTAAAGAGTGTGGA
>JBMDWN010000174.1:0-2550 GCA_048595275.1 Olivibacter sp.
CACGTTCAGAGCGCAGTAAAATGCTGCACATTCTGTCCGATAAGAAGCGCCATGCTTTTTACCGGGAGCATTTGGGTAAACAGATGCAGGTGTTGTTTGAGTCTGACAATAAAGATGGCTTTATGCATGGCTTTTCCGATAACTACATTAAGGTTAGCACACCCTTTGATCCCTTGCTGATCAATGAACTCAGGGACGTTACGCTCAAAGACTTTAACGAACAGGGAGAGGTTACGATATGCGAGTCAGAGTTGGTGGCCGGTTAAGTCCATTCTTTCGAGTCTTATCTTTTCTCGCGCTGTTGCTGACGCTGTCCGGCTGTCTGAGCAAAAAACCCTTAAGCAACCCAGGCCGGATGGGGGGAGGTTATACGCCTCGTAAAGCCAGCTCCTCATACGTGAATACGGATGCATCGGACCTTCCCAAGCGCGTGGCGCTGGAATCTGATCTGTTGCAGACCTACGCTGAGCTGATCGGCGCCAATCAGCGAAACCTCAATCCCGCTTTATACCAGACCATTCACGAGTGGATGGGAACACCTTATCGCTACGGTGGAACGGGCAAGTCGGGAACCGATTGCTCCGCTTTTGCCGTTATGCTGATGCAGGAGGTGTACGGTAAAGATATTCCGAGAAGCTCGCGCGATCAGGCGGGCGCGGTTAAGCGCAAATGGGAGAAGCAGCTGCGGGAGGGCGACCTGGTGTTTTTTAGCTTTGGCAGGAACATAGACCATGTAGGCGTCTACTTGGGTAACAGTAAGTTCGTGCATGTGTCGACAAAAGCCGGTGTCGTGATCAGTAATTTGAAAGACCCCTGGTATTACCGTTACTTCAAACGGGCAGGTTCTGTCCGCTGATCGAATTAGGTACTTTCGGATGCATTTAAGTACCTTTGCCAGTCAGGTAAAAGCATTGCATAATACAGAAAACATGAATTTGAACCTAAAAAGGCCCCTGGCATTTTTTGATCTTGAAACGACCGGAGTAAATTTGGCTTCCGACCGCATTGTGGAAATGGCTGTTCTGAAGGCGATGCCGGATGGCAGCGAGCAAAGCCGCAGCTGGAAAATCAACCCGGGCATGCCGATTCCACTGGAATCTTCACTGATCCATGGTATATACGATAAGGATGTAGCCGAGGCCCCCCTTTTCCGGGATGCGGCAGCGGAAATTGCTGCGTTTCTCGACGATGCGGACCTGGCGGGTTACAACTCGAATAAATTCGATATTCCCATGCTGATGGAAGAGTTCCTGAGGGCTGGAGCAGACTTCGATATCGAAGACCGCAAGTTTGTAGACGTGCAGAACATTTTCCATCAGATGGAACAGCGTACGCTGAAAGCAGCGTATAAATTTTATTGCGACAAGCAGCTGATTAATGCCCACAGTGCCGAAGCCGATACCTTTGCCACCTACGAAATTCTGAAGGCTCAGATCGAGCGTTACGAGGGTAAGGAATGGGAAGACCGCCAGGGAAACATCAGCATACCGGTTGAAAACGACGTGGAAGCGCTGCACCGTTTCACTAACCTGAGCCGGCCGGTAGATTTCGCCGGACGTATTGTGTATGACGAGCAGGATCGGGAAGTCTTCAGTTTCGGAAAGCACCGTGGCCGTCCGGTAGAGGAGGTGTTCGCAGCAGAACCGGGATATTACTCCTGGATGATGCAGGGAGAGTTCCCTTTATACACCAAGAAGTGCATAGAGCGGATCTGGCACCGGATGCGCAAAAATACGGCGGCGCAATCGCCCGCTCAGCGACCCAATGCAGGGTCAGCAGAAAAGAAACCCTTTTCTTCGGATGGCAGGAAACCTCACCCGGACAGAGAAAAGAAGGGAGGGGCAATTACCAACGATATGCTGAAGAACTTGCAGGATAGGTTTAAAAAATAACTGGAAAGGCCCCATTAAGGGCCTTTTTTTAAGTATTAAAACGGCGCTTCATCGTCCATATCGTTCATTCTCGACGAACGCGTGATGATTCCACCGCTGTCGCCGAAGTCGCTCGACGGCATCATGCCGGAGGAGAACGGGTTGGCTTCTCCGCCGCCGCTGAAACTGGTGTCCGGACCGAAATCCTCTTCCAGATCCTGGAACTTTACGTATTTACCTACGAATTTCAGCGGTACAATGCCGGTTTCACCGTTCCTGTGCTTGGCAATGATGACTTCGCCCACACCGGCCGTTGGTCGGCCTTCTTCATCTTCCGTAAGACCATAGTATTCCGGACGGTAAAGAAAGAGCACCATATCGGCATCCTGCTCAATGGAACCCGATTCCCGTAAATCTGATAGCATAGGCCTTTTAGAAGCACCAGGACGGCTTTCTACGGCCCGGCTCAGCTGAGATAAGGCCAGTACCGGAATGTTCAGTTCTTTGGCGACCGATTTCAGGGCGCGCGAGATGCTACCGATCTCCTGCTCCCGGTTTCCGCCTTTACCGTCCGATTTGCCATGCATCAGCTGCAGATAATCGACGATAACCATCTGTATATCGTACTGCGCCTTCAGGCGACGGCATTTAGCCCTGAATTCAAAAACATTTAGCGCTG
>JBMDWN010000175.1:0-1904 GCA_048595275.1 Olivibacter sp.
TAAAATGAAAACAACGATGAAAACAGCGTTTGCCTTAGCAATTGCAGCACTAACTTTCAGCGCATGCGGATCCTCAGGGCAGGAAGACAATTACAATGATCACGCAGAACCCGAAGGAACCGAGGCCCCAATGGGAACACCGGTAGACACGGCGTCTGGAGTGGTACCCGGAGCAACGGATACGATGTTGAACGACACCACCCACATGCGTTGATATGGAAATATTTGCTCCGCTTACTTCAGCATAAGCGGGGCGCTTTCCTTTCCATTCCGGTCAATGCTGGTAAGTCCGATCCGTTCAGGAACATCCTCTGAAGATCCTGCGTCAAAATATGGAACAGCAGAACCTTTTGCGATTCGCTTGAATTGCCAATTAGCGTTATTCGGATATTTCACATAAAGAACCCACTCTTTAACGTCCTCATTCTGTAATCCTTCGATCTCAATCGTCCAACCTTTTGCGGTCTGAGCCAGGGTTGCTTTCGGAGACGGTGTAACCGACCCGGTACTAAGCCATGGGCTCTCAGGAACCAGTGCTTCATTCTGGTAAGGTCCCTCCAAAATCGATTTTGAAAGTAAGGGGTGTTTCGTCAGTGAGCTAATGCTCCAGTGTATAGCCCCGTGATCACGCAAAAGTCCGCGGGTTATCTGGATCTGATTAATAATTTCATCCGCATTTTTCTCGTCGCCGCCGCGTCCGACGTTCATCCCGGGCCAAAGATGCCTTTTATGTATATTTTCCCTATCCCACCAGCTCAGTAGAACAGGAAAACTTTGCGCGTATTGATTAATCGGCCAATAAAGCTGTGGACTAAGGTAATCTACCCATCCTTCGTTAATCCATTTTCTGGCGTCGGCATAAAGTTTATCGTATTGGTCCATCCCGGCAATCCCCTCCGGATAACCCGGACGCCATATCCCGAAAGGACTGATCCCAAATTTAACGTGTCGTTTGATGCTTTTAATGCTTTTATAAACGGCCTGAATAAATACGTCAACCTGTGCACGGCGCCAGTCGCCAATCGTCAGTTGACCACCCTGCTGCTGATACAATGTATAGCTCTTCTGATCAGGGAAGTCTGCGCCTTTATTGTAGGATTCATAAGGATAAAAATAGTCGTCGAAATGCAGCCCATCGATATCGTATCTTCTCGTCAGGTCTTCCACCACAGCCAAAGCGTGGCGCTGTGTTTCTGTTCTGGACGGATCGAACCACCAATAACCTTCTGCCAGATGTAGCACCGACCCGGGCATACGCTCAACAAGAGATACCTTCTTATTGAGCTGTCCCTGCGGATGATGAGCCCGGTAGGGATTTAGCCAGACATGCAGTTCAATACCGCGCTTATGTGCTTCCTGAATCCAGAATTCCAAGGGGTCGTAATACGGTTCGGGGGCTTTGCCTTGTTCGCCCGTAAGGAAATAGGACCAGGGCTCCAGCTGACTGTAATAAAGGGCATCAGCCTGCGGCCGAACCTGAAATATAGCCGCGTTGAAGTGATGTTCCTGGAGATAGTCCAGCAGCAGAAGCGCTTCCTTTTGCTGCTCCTCGCTGCTTAACCCGGGTTTGCTAGGCCAGTTGATATTGGCTACTGTAGCTATCCACGCTGCACGGAACTCCCGAGGCGCACTGGGAAAGGTTTTACCTTCCGGTAGCGGTCCAGTAGTGGTGCTGAAAATCGCATTTTTCGTTGGTGAGGTTATTGCGTTTGGCTGCTCAGCGGCCCTTTTTCCCTGAAGAATATTTTTCTTCGGCGAACAAGCCAGAAAGCAAGCAACAAGAGGTAACCAGTAAAGATGAACGCGAATCATAGGATAAATTAAGGATTGAACATGGTCTCCTTAAGGGGTTTGCTCATAAGGTACAGCAAAAGAAAAGTTATGACACCATTTAGCAGTATAAG
>JBMDWN010000176.1:0-3722 GCA_048595275.1 Olivibacter sp.
TAATACTAAAAATGTGCCAAAACCTTATCAGATCCTTATCAACTACTTCTCTTAACCGTAAAGTGACCGTGAACGGACCGTAAATCCAACGTAAATTGACCGTAAATTTTACGGTGCGTTTACGGTCAATTTACGTTGGATTTACGGTCAACTATAGAACATGATAAGTATTTGATAAGCTTTTACTACCCATTTAGGTGGTTTCTTTACATGATTTGCATCGTTATTTTGGCTCATTTAATTAAAGCCACGTTACGAGTCGCCGATATATAGTACAGAAAAAGGATACAAAACATTTAGGGTAAGCGCCTGTTAACAAGGAAAAAGCCTATGAAATCACGCAGAGAATTTTTACATACGCTGGCACTTTCGGCGAGCATCCCGGTTATCCCCGGCTTTTTGTCAGAAGGATTCAACTTAACCGAATATCCAATCCGCCAGGGGAAAGAACTCCGGGTGGCCATCATGGGGCTGGGAGGCTATGGCGGTCGCGTAGCTCAGGCTATACAAGACTGTAAGCGTGTCCGGCTTACCGGTCTTATCAGCGGTACACCTGAGAAAATGGAAAGATGGCGGAGCAAATACAAGATTCCTGAAAAAAACTGCTATAACTACGAGACCTTCGATCAGGTTAAAGATAATCCAGATATAGACGCCGTATACATCATCACTCCGAACGCGCTTCATCATGATCAAGCCATTCGTGTTGCTAAAGCGGGCAAGCACGTGATCTCGGAAAAGCCGATGGCTTTGAATGCTAAACAAGGACAGGAGATGATAGATGCCTGTAAAGCGGCCGGAGTACATTTGCTGGTCGGTTATCGCATGCATTTCGAGCCGAAAACGATGGAAGTCGTGAAGATGCGGGAAGCGGGAGATTTTGGTAAAATCCGCTTCTTTCAAGGGCTTTCCGGATTTAAGATCGGCGATCCAAAGCAATGGCGCCTTAACAGGGAGCTCGCGGGAGGAGGCGCACTGATGGACATCGGTATTTACGCCATCAATGGGGCACGTTATATGGTTGGCGAGGAACCCATATGGATAACCGCACAAGAGACTAAGACAGATCCGAAGGTCTTTAGTACAGGGGTAGATGAAACGATTCAATTTCAGATGGGTTTTCCAAGTGGTGCAACCGCTTCCTGTCTTTCTACCTACAACATGAATCATCTCGATCGTTTTTTTCTTAACGGAGATGATGGCTTCGCCGAACTGCTTCCTTCTACGGGTTACGGACCTATTGAAGGCAGAACGCATAAGGGTAAATTAACCCAGCCGCACTTTACACATCAGACTCTTCAGATGGATGAAATGGCAGCCATTATTTTCGATGGAAAAAAAGCACTTATTCCGGTGGATGGTGAAGAGGGTTTGCGAGACCTGAATATTATCTATGCCATCTACCAAGCCGTCAAAAAGCCTGGTAAGATTGAACTCAAGTTATCATAACACGACCGGTTTTTCATAACATGACCGGACTTTAAACCTTGTAAAGGATGCGAAAGTCCGGTCATTAAATCTTTTGTCGCTACGCTGCTTCTACAGCGTTGTTGTTGTATCCGTCGCCTGGCGACGAAGCTTTTCTCCATACTCCTCGGCTTTTTTCTTCCATTTCGGAGCTTCCTCTTTCCAGTTATCGAACCTGGTTTTACCGGTTTCATCCCGTTGAGTTGCATATTTGTAAGCTCCATAAATCGCTGCGCCAATTACGGCTGTTTTCAATAATCCCATAGATCAATCCTTTCAATTAATTTGTTTTCGGTAATTTAACAGCTTATTTTTCAAATTGTTCAGGATTTTATCCTGAGTTCACTTACATATTCGGTTGCTTTATTCACAAAATTTCGCATGTCTGTTAACCTTTCTAAATATTTCCTACTTTTACAGGGCCATAACAGGCACGACTAAATTATAAGAGACAATGAATAAATGGAATCTCTCCCTGATCATGGCTGCATTTGCAGCTGTTCTGCTTTCACTACCGGCGTGTAAATCCAAACAGGTTGCGTTGAGGCCGGGCCCACAGGTTCAAATGCAAGAACCTGAGCCGGAACCCGAGCCAGAGCCGGAACCTGAACCCGAACCAGAGCCGGAGCCAGCTCCGGAACCGCCAAAACCAAATTACAATTTCGAAAACATTCTGTTTGAATATGACTCGGGCGTGTTGAAGACGGATTCTTACGAAGTGCTGGATCAGATTGTTCGCGAGATGAAGAAAGAAAGGGGCTCCCGTTTTCAAATCGATGGGCATTCTTCCATCGAGGGTAATGCCGAATATAATATGGATCTTTCGATTGACCGCGCGAACTCGGTAAAAGTCTACATCGTAAACTCCGGTATTGGTGCGGACAGGTTGAGCACAAAGGGTTTCGGAGCTACGAAACCTACTGCTTCGAACGACAGTGAGTCCGGCCGCTCCCAAAATCGCCGGGTTGAAATCAAGGTTCTTAACTAACGAGTTTTGCTGAATTAAAGAGAGGCTGCATTGCGTCTTTCTTTAATTCAATGTCGTTGTTCCAGGTAGCTGCAACACATCAGATCGAAAGCATAAAACCCATCAAACCAATCAGCATAGCCATAATAATCAACGGCTTCAGATTAAGCTTTATAATACCCTTATAATCTGTTAGATTAACGATCGAAGCAGCAGCGATAATATTAAACAGACATATAGAGTTTCCCGCGCTCGCTCCACTAAGCTGCAGCGATAAAATAAGCGTTTCCTTTAGATTCAGGTGCTGGGCAGCCGCTAGTTGTGAAGGTCCGAACACGATATTGGAAATGGTGGTGCTACCCGTAATAAATGTACCTAAAATTCCTACAAACGGGGATAGCAGGGGATAGAAATCTCCGGAACGGCTCATTAGTTCAGCAAGGTGCATCACCATGGATGTCTGTGATGATCCCGAATTGATCATCAGCTGAGCGATCAGAACCGATGGCAGCAGTATAACGGCGACGTTAGCTGTTTTCCTTAAAGCAACTGTACTGTGTTTTCCAAGTGAACGGAGATGGACAGGAAAGGACCGGTTGCTCCGAAAGATGAGCACGAGGGAGATGACAAAAAAAGGAATGACAGGTGAAAGAAAAGGCTGGAAGCCAGCTGATACACCTGTCCCATACAAATCGTCGAATTCCAGTCGGTAGCTCAATATTTCCCTAAGCGGTGGCACAAGTTTAGGTAATAGCAGCAGGGCCGATAAGCCTGCATAAGGTAGCCATGGCCGCCAATCCACCGCTATCCGGCCTTTTCCAAGATATAAAACGGAAGCGATCAGAAACAGTATCGAAGACAACACCGTCGTCAGTTCGGGAAGAAAGTAACTAAAGAAACAAAAAGGGAAAATAAAAAAAAGATAAAGGATCAAAAGCCTGACTTTTATCGCCTGGCTTAAGGATTCGTTCAACATCCTACGAAATACAAAATATACTACCGCGGCGGTCGCGACACTCATGATCCAGGCGCCGGAAAAAGCAATAGAACGGACTTCAATATCACTCAATCCCAATGCGGATTGCATTCCGGAGCTGAGCGGAGTGCCTACCGCGCCGAACATGGAAAAAACACTATCAAAGAGCAGAACCACGGCAACGGAGACCAGCGGGCTGTAGCTCATCGAAATTAAAATAACGGGAACAATCGCTCCGGGTGTGCCAAAACCGGCTACGCCTTCAAAAAATGCCGTTAAGCCAAAAGCAAGTAAGAAAAAGCGCAGGGTCCG
>JBMDWN010000177.1:0-21906 GCA_048595275.1 Olivibacter sp.
CAGCACGAAACGAATCCGCTCATAGGTCGTTTTAGCTTCTCCCCGGTATTGTGGGGGAACCAGGGCCACCAGTTTTTTGGCGTAATCTGAACGCTGATCCAAAAAGGCGGGCACAAATTCTTCCAGCAGGCCGCTCATCACTTTATAACCCGCCACTTCAATCTGCACAACGGAAGCCGCGTTGTAGATCCGGCGGACAGAAAGCTCTTTAATCGATTTCATAGCGTTCAGCAGATCGCTATCCAGATGATCCATGAGGGATTCCTCGAAAGATCCGTCAAGTATAGCGGCCTCCTGCTCAAAGAAAATCTCCGAACATTGCTGGATCAGCGTGCTGATGGATTTTGCCCGCAGCAGGCTAACGCGACTGTCTACATCAGCGATATTTTTGAGGCGACTTTCTACCTTGGGGTCGCCCGTCAGCGGAAGCAACAAGCTGGTGATCTCCTGTTCGCTCAGGATTGATAAGCGATGGGCGTCTTCCAGATCGATGATGTTGTAGCAGATGTCGTCCGCCGCTTCCATCAGGTACACCAAGGGATGACGTTTATATATACCTGTTCCTTCCTGATCCGGGATCATCCCGACTTCTTCTACAATTTTCCGGAAGGAATCTACTTCCGGTTGGAAGTAGCCGTATTTTTTTCGATGAAGTCCTTTTCCTTTCGTATTTCCCTGACTGGCCGAACAGGGATACTTCAAAATAGCAGCCAATGTGCTGTAGGTCAATCCGAAGCCCCCGGCCTCCCGTCCGGCAAACTGGTGGGTCAGGATCCGCAGGGCATTGGCGTTTCCTTCGAAATGCACCAGGTCCTGCCACTCTTCCGCACTCACCTGGTCTTTGTACTGCTGTCCCTCTCCGTTGGCAAAATAATGGGATATGGCCGATTCTCCGGAGTGGCCGAAAGCGGGATTGCCCATATCGTGCGCCAGACAAGCGCTGGAAACAATATCGCCGACTTCCCGAAGGTAGGGATAGTCTTTATCAGCCGCCGGATTGGCCTCTTTGTATCGGGTGTAAAAGATTCGTCCGAGGGAACGACCGACACTGGCTACCTCCAGGCTATGCGTGAGCCGATTGTGTACGAAAACACTTCCGGGAAGCGGAAAAACCTGGGTTTTGTTCTGTAAACGGCGAAAGGGAGAAGAGAAAATAAGGCGATCGTAGTCGCGTTGAAATTCGGATCGGGCAAGATCCTGATTGGCTATTGCCCGATGTTCATAACCCCATCGTTTTGCAGAAAGTAACTGGCTCCAATTCATGTATGAGCAAAGATAGGCTATTTAGCCTTTCGGAGGGTAATCACGGTGATTTCAGGCATGATGCCGACCCGCCCGGAAAAGCCGATAAAGCCGAAGCCCCTGTTTACGTTCAGGTATCTCCCTGCTTTGCGGTAGATGCCTGCCCATTGCTTGTAAACATACTGAACCGGACTCCAGCGTATTCCGGGAATTTCCACGCCGAACTGCATCCCGTGGGTATGGCCCGAGAGGGTCAGGTGAATGTGTTTTTCATGTTTCAGCACCTGGGCTTCCCAATGTGAGGGGTCATGCGACAACAGCACGGTAAAGCTGTCTTTTTGCACGGAAGCCATGGCTTTTCCCAGATTTCCGTATTGCGCAAAGCCGCGGGCTCCCCAGTTTTGGATGCCGGCCAGGTTAATAAAATCTTCTCCACGCCTCAGCTGAACGCTTTCGTCCAGAAGCAAGCGGAAGCCCATTTCTTTTTGCACCTGCTTCAGTCTTTCCAGGTTTTCTTTCTTTTCCTGTGCGGTCTTCCATTCGGCGTAATCTCCGTAATCGTGATTTCCGAGGATAGAAAATTTACCAAGCGGTGCTCGGAGTTCCCCGATCAATTCTTTCCAGTCTTCGAGTTCCGCAGCCCGGTCGTTAACCATATCTCCCGTAAAGACCAGGAGATCGCTGTTCTGCTCATTCGCCAGATCGATTCCTTTTTTCACGCCTTCCCGACTGTCGAAGCTGCCGGCATGGATGTCGGAGAGCTGCGTGATGGTGAATCCGTCGAACGATTCCGGCAGGTCTTTGAAAGATAAGGTTTTCCGGTGTACGCGGTAATTGTACTTTCCTCCTACCATACCGTATAAAATGGCTCCGAAAGGAACGGCGGCAAGCGCTACGATAAACTGGTTGATGAAGGCCCTTCTGGGTGGATAGGGGTTTCCGCTGTTCCAGGTCCATAGCCGCTCGCCGAGGCGGGCAAGGTCTTCAAACAACAGAAAAGGCAATACAAGTAGTTTCGGTATGATGCTCAGCAGGACCAGCCCGATGATAACAAAGATAACTTTGGGAGCAAGAAGATCCCGGGGCGCGATCCAGACGAGGTAGACCACCAGGCCCATCAGGACTATTTCCCAGATCCAGTAGAAATAACTTATCGCGCTTTGCCATCCGCTGCTCAGGTCGGTTGTGACAACTTTGAGCGACTGGTAGAAATAAACCGTCAGCAATATCCACACGGGGAATACGAATAATAACCTAGAACTCCCCATATTCTTCAATAAGTTTCAGTAATACCCCATTGCTCCAGCCGAAACCGTCCTGCGCCGGGTACTCCCCTCCACCAGCTTCCAGGTTCGCGTCAATGACGTTATATTTCTCCATCATTTTTCCCGTATTGTGGTACACTTTAGTGTTGAGGGCAATCCATCTCCGGGCAATGTTTTCCGCCAGTTCATGCTCCCCATAGTTTCTCAGCCCGACAATTACTGTCCACTGCAGGGGTGCCCAGCCGTTCGGGGCGTCCCATTGCTCCCCGGTGTGCTTAAGCGTCGTAACCACTCCGCCGCTCATCAGAAATTCTCTCTGAACTGTCCGGGCAGCCCGGCTGATGTTTTTTTCCGGAGCGAGGCCAAGGAAAAAAGGCATCATCCCGGCAATCGTTTTTTCCCGGGAGAGCTGATCTGCCTTGATGTTGTAATCGTAATACCAGCCATCTTTCTTGTTGAACAGGTAGTGGTTGATCGCTGTTTTGCGTTTTCGGGCAATGAGTCTGAATTTTCGCGCGGTCAGCTTGTCACCAGAAAGCCCGGCGGCCAGCGAAATGGTCTTCTCCTGGTGATACATGAGGCAATTCAGATCAATCGGAACAATGCGGGTCGTTTCAATGGTATGGATATCTTTTCCATCGTTAAACCATCTGGAACTGTAATCCCAGCCACTTTCTGCGCCTGACCGGATATCCCGGAATAGCCTGCTTTTCTTTTTCAGGGATTGCTCGCTGTGTTCTATATCCTCGAAATAAGACTCCTGCCGGGGGGTATTGAGGCGATCGTAATAGCGATTGAGCAGGGCCCCGTCCGGCATACGGATGACGTGCTTCGCATTCGAACTTTTATCCATCCAGAACCGGTATTCGCGAAGCAGACTCGGCAGATAGCGGGTATAGGTCTCCTTTCCTTTGATTTCTGCCAGCAGCTCCACCATGAGCGAAAAATAGGGCGGCTGCGAGCGACTCAGGAAGTAAGTTCGGTTCCCATTGGGTATCAACCCGTAATGATCGATCATATGGCTGAAATTCATGACCATATTTTCCATCAGTTCGTATTCTCCGCTGACCTGAAGACCGAGCATGGTGAAATAGGTGTCCCAATAGTAGATTTCGTTGAAACGCCCGCCGGGTACCACATAGGGGTAAGGCAATGGTAAAAGAGAGCTTCCCTCCCGGCTGACATCGGGGTCCCGCCTCAAAACCATCCACAGTTTTTCGAGGTGCTTCTTCAGCGGCACACTGCTGTCGCTGTAGTAATCGGACGTGTAAGGTTCCGGAATTTCGAAGTATTCTTTTACGAAATCCAATAAAGAAAAACCGGCATCTGAATGCGTTTTTCGGTAACGTTCCAGAATTACTTCGGGGCTCTCCCTGGGAAGGGCGTCTACAAACGTTTTACTGTCCGGGAAAATCCTCTCCGTTTGTACTGCAATGAATAATTCTCCGAACAAATGATCCGGCGTTACCTGGCCGGTGGGTTTAGCTATTGATGAATGAATATCTGAAGGCATTTGTGATGTTAAGAAATCTTTTAACGCATGTTGACTCTTAAAATTCTGGATCCTGCTGTTATAAAAAGTGTTTTTCCCTCATTGGCGAGGTAACAGTTGGAGACGGGACCTTCGAATTTAAGTTGTCCGATCAGCTCGAAATTATTGTTCAGGATCCAGATTCCGTCAGGCCCGCTGCTGTACAGGTTTCCAAGTGAATCCAGCTTAAATCCGTCCGGTCCTCTATTTCCTCCATGAGCACTGAAATCAAACTGAATCCCTTTTTCCTGCAGCTCTCCTCCTTCCAGGATGCTGTATCCATAAATATACGGCTTTTCGTTATCTGAATTACCGACCAGCAAAACTTTATTATCCGGCGTCAGGGCAATTCCGTTTGGGCGGCTGATGCTGTCTATCAGCAGGTTCAGGCTGGTGTCCAGCCGGTTAATCCGGTATACTCCCTGGAAATCAAGTTCTTGCTTGTAAATGGATTGATCTTTGAGCCCGTATGGTGGGTCGGTGAAGTAATAATCGCCGTTTGCATGCTGAGCTATATCGTTCGGGCTGTTCAACGGCTTATCTGAAAATTCGCCAGCCAGTGCGATGTAATCGGCTTTCGGGGTATTCAAGCCCGCATTCATCAGGGCAATCTGCCGGTTTCCATGCTGGCAAAGCACCAGCTGCCCATCCTGGTTCAACAGCAGGCCATTTGAACCCATCTCTCCTCCTCTGTCCGTTTTCCCGGTATAACCGGATGGTTCGAGGTAGAGGCTGACGCCGTTCCCTTCACTCCACTGATAAATCTTATTCTGCAGGACATCGGAAAAAAGCAGTACCTCCTGTTCCGGAAGCCATAACGGCCCCTCAGCCCACTGAAAACCCTCAGCCAGCACTTCTATTTTTGCCAGTGGATCAATCAGTTTATCCAGATCAGGATGTACGCGAACGATCTCTCCGATGGTATCATAGCCTTTTTTCTTTGTGGCTTCCGCCTGCTGATTTTGACAAGCCGGGAGAAACGACAATCCCGCAATAAGCACTGAAAAATAGAGCAGTTTCTGGTACATACGTGTTGATCTTTCTATTATAATTCTCCTGTCCGGAAAATGTTTTCGGTATGGCTGTGTTTCTTCAGTAAGCGGAAATGCGAGGCAATCGCTTTCCAAAAAGGATAACAATGATAAGGCAGGTTGTATTCGACCGAATAGGCCCTGATCTTCCGGGTAATGTAGGGATAATAGGTATGTGCTACGCCGGGAAAAAGATGGTGTGCAACGTGGTGGGTAAATCCGCCAAAGAGAAAATTGGCGAGCGGGCTGTCTGCGCTGAAATCTTTGGTTACACTGATCTGGTGCATGGCCCAGGTGGACTGCATCTTCCCGTCTTCGGGTGGCATGGGAAAATGCGCATGTTCGTCGACATGCGTGGAGAGCAAGGCTACAACGCCCAGTGCGCTGCCGCAAAAGTGCATCACCAACCAGGCGGAGAAAATGACATACCAGGGTTGATTCAGCACGAGTGCCGGTATTACGATCAAATAAAAAATATTAAAGGCTTTACTCAGAAAAAGTTTGACATACTCGATTCGCGGAATGCTGACAATCCGCTTCAGGTAATTATCTTCCGTGCCGAAGAAGTCCTTAAAATCACGTATAAACAGCCAGTTGATGGTATACAGCGGGTACACGAACCACATGTAGAGGTGCTGAAAACGATGGTAGTTGAAGTACGGACTGGAAGGAGCTATCCGTACCAGATCGCTTTGTTTGATGTCTATGTCCCAGTGCTGTATGTTGGCGTAAGGATGATGAAGCAGCAAGTGTCTTTTCCGCCAGATGAAATTGTTGCTGCCAAAAATTTCCAGAATGTAGCAAAACCAGCGGTTGTGTTTAGTCTTCCGGAAAACGGAATTATGAGCCGCATCGTGAAAGGCGTTCACAAAGAGGACAATCATGAACAGTCCGGCGAGTATATAGAAAAAAAAGAGCATTCCGGTCCGATTACCGTAGACCAAAATACCGGCGTAGGCCAAAACATAACCTGCCAGCAGTCCGAAGGATTTCAGGATGTTTGCTGTTTGGATTTTCGGATTGGTCAGGATTTCATCCTGTACCTCCTTCTGTAATCTCTTAAAAAAGTCGTCCGACCCGGCCTTTTGAAACGTAGGTTTGACTAAGTTTGACATGTTTATTGCTCCTATTCGAACTGTAGACGGAAATTACTTTTTTTTCCGCGCAAACTGGAATTTTATATTATCATTTCGAAGTAAAAACGAATTTTTACGTTCGACAGAACTCACCCCAAAAAACCGGCCAAATTGAGCGGCTTTATACGGTTTTTATGGAAAATCCCTTCGCGCTCCATCATCTATAAAAACTAAGATTATGAAAACACACATTTCGATAAAGATTGGAGTTTTGCTATTCTTTGGTATAGGCTCTTCACTAAGCCAGCCCGCAAGCCCCAACGTTTTGGAAGGCCTTTATACACTAGAGGCGATGGAAAGGTTAAACCGGGAAATACGGTTGAGAAATGAAGCGTTCAACCAGGAATTATCCGACGGTGCATTGTTCCCCATACCTCAGGGAACTGCGTTTTATCTGTCTGTTGACGGTGTCAAAGCAAGACAAGTTAAAGAGATCTTAGCGCTTAACCCTACTTATGAAGAAATTGATCCGATGCTGTCTGCAACGGAGAAAAAAGATAGTATTTATTTTTTCAAGGTCCTGAGGAACGAAAAAGTTTTCTTCCAACCGCTGTCGTTGAAAACGGAAGACAATCTGCGGGCAGTGGAAACTGCTCAAGCCGGTCTTTTTCAAAACAACCTGAGCGGCCAGTGGGTGTGTCAGTATACGCAGCCGTCTTCATATACCAAAGAAAATCTGCGTGCGCTATTTGTGTATCAGGAAGCAGAAAATTCGCCGTTGCCTTTTCATGCAGCGCAATGTCTTCGGTATGTTGACCATATGGTGGATACCAATCAAAAGATCTTAACTATTGATCCGAATCAAGCCAAACCCTTCGATATTGGGATTAATCCAAAAATAGAAGCATTCATGAGGTTGACCTATGCCTTTCCGGGCAGGCCCGAGATGAACTGGGATGTGGATAGGGAAGATAGCACCTTTCAGGTATTTCAGGAAGAATTTGCTGTCTGGAACCAGCTCCGAGAAAATTACGTTAAAAACCAGCTTGCCAGGACAGACCGTTTTAAGAATCTGCTCAATGCCGCCTACCAGGAAACCAAAAGTTGCGATACGGTTAAGCATTTTAGTTATATGGACGAATTTGAGGATTACGTGGAAAAATATATCTCGGCTTCTGAGGTTTTAGCCTTGAAAAGAAAACGGGTGGTATTTGGAAGATGTAGTATGGACGATAGCCCTATTCGTCATGCAATAAATATAGCCAGACTTGCCGGGGAAACCTGCTGTATGGATATTTTTTTAAGATCTCATCTGGATATTGTTTTTGATAAGTTTGATCGGATGACGGACGCTAGCTACGCTGAACCCGGAAGGCTTACCTATGTCGAAGAACTCGAGCTGCTGGAGACAAAACTCGAGCTCTTGTTACCAGGTACACTGCTCGCATCCCGTAATGTTTCGGACAACCATTACAGCGGGCAGGTAGGCAGGGCCGCAAGGGCGATTGCTGAACTAAAGGATCGTACAGGCGTGTATGAAAATATTCATCAGTTGATCGATGACGATCAACTGGACTTTTACAACCCGGTTATGCTGATTGTTATGGCGCAACATTATAATCGCTATTTACGCCAAAAAAATCTTGTAGATGAAGTCGGGAATAATAAAGATAGGTTAATGGTGTCGATATCCAGACTACCTGATTATATTCGGATTCCTCTAAAGGATCAGCTCAATCGTCTGTAATTGTTATCCTGGACAATTAACCGTTACGATTGAAGAGAAGCAAATGAAATAGCCCTATGAAAATCATAAGGCTATTTCGACGTCGGGATGGCCGGATTTGAACCGACGACCTCCAGCACCCCATGCTGGCGCGATACCGGGCTACGCTACATCCCGAAAAGATGTTCAGGCAAAAATACATATATTCCTTATATCTCAAAATTCCTACAGCCACGCTTTTTAAGTACTTTTACCAAAAAAATTATGGCCCAGAAGATTAACTTTTTTACAGAGGATATATCTTTCCAGCTTAAAGCGAAGGGAAAGCTGCGAACCTGGATTCAGGGTACAATTGAATCGGAAGGATATCGCCTTAAAGAAGTCAATTTTATTTTCTGCAGCGACGATTATCTGCATCGGATCAATGTAGACTACCTCCAGCACGATACACTAACAGATATCATTACGTTCGACAACTCCAATGTAGAAGACGTTATACAAGGCGATATCTTCACCAGCATTGATCGTGTCCGGGAGAATGCTGAACAATTAAGGGTTCTATTTGATGATGAACTTCACCGCGTCCTGATACATGGTATTCTTCACTTATGTGGTTATGGCGACAAAGCGGGTGCGGAAAAGAAGAAAATGACGCAAAAAGAAAATGATTATCTGGAAAAGCGTTAACAGGTCCTGTCTTCCAGTAAGCAAGGAAAAAAATAAGCTTCCCGGGCAGAGAAGCTTATCTTTTTTTTTAAGTTATAAATCTTAGTTTCTTCTAAGTAAGATGCTGGCATAATACACGAGTGTTGCCAGGGAGGAAAGTGCGGCGACGACGTAAGTCATTGCTGCCCACCACAAGGCATTTTTAGCACCATCGTGTTCTTCCCGGTCGCCCATGATTCCGTGTGTATTCTCCAGCCAGGCCAACGCCCGGTTTGACGCATCAAATTCGACGGGAAGGGTGACGAAACTGAATAACGTAATTAACGCTAAAGCAGCCACGCCGATGGCCAATATCCAGATATTTCCCGAGAATATGGCCAGCATAACACCAATCATCAATGTCCAGGAGGTTAGCGTGGAGGCTACGTTAACTACCGGCACCATAGCCGAGCGAAACTGTAACCAGGAGTAAGCTGTTGCATGCTGCACCGCGTGCCCACATTCATGAGCAGCTACTGCAGCAGATGCCACGCTTCTTCCGGCGTATACATCCGGACTTAAATTAACGGTTTTATCAGCCGGATTGTAATGGTCAGTGAGACGACCCTCGACGGATACAACTTTCACGTCGTAAATATTGTTATCGTGTAGCATGCGTTCGGCAATTTCTTTTCCAGATAACCCACTGCTCAAGGGCGTTTCAGCATGTTCCTTAAAACGGCTTTTAAAACGCCACTGGACAAAAAAGCTTACCAAAGCGATTCCTATCAGCAACATAAATTCAAATGGTAGCATAATCTTTCATTTTAATATCGTGAATACGCAGATCAATTTTTATACCGATCCTGCTTAATTGTTCACTAATTCCGGAGGATCGACATTAATCTCAAAAATAAGACATTAGAATTAAAATGATCTAAGAAACAGATAAGGATTTGTGACACTTTTTCAGTGAGGCGATAAAAAGAATGTACTTTTGTCATTCAGCACTATATATGGAAAACATCATCATCATCGTCCTATTGGGGGTACTGCTTATCGCGCTCTTTTTATTTATTAACCGGTCTAACCGGAGTACGAATGAAGGATATAACGATTCTGCAGATAAGTTACTGACTGAACGAGATGAACTTCTCCGTGCGCTGGCGAAAGCGGAGCAGAAAAGTGAATCGGCTATCCATGAAAATGAGTCGCTTAAATCCGAACTTAAAGCTTCTCAGGAAGCGCTCCATGCTGCGGAACGAAGTATCGAAAGCATGAATGCTTACCTGGAAGCACAAAAGGAGAAACTGGCGGAACAGAAAGATGAGTTGTTCTCCATGAAACAACACCTTAACAAAGAGTTTCAGCTTTTAGCACAATCAATCCTGGAGAAAAGTTCAACGAAATTAAATGAGGTAAACCAGCTCTCGATGAATGCGCTGTTGAAGCCACTGAAAGATAATATCCGATCTTTTGAAGAAAAAGTGGAAAAAACGTATTCTCATGAAGCGGCTGAACGAAATACGCTTAAAGGAGTCGTTTTCCAACTCATGGAACAGAGTCGCCAGATACAAAGCGATGCAAATAACCTAACCAGAGCCCTAAAGGGCGATCAGAAGCAGCAGGGAAATTGGGGAGAAGTCATTTTAGAAAGGGTCCTGGAGCGTTCTGGTTTAATCAAAAACAGGGAGTACAGAATGCAGCAAAGCTTTATGACGGAGGAAGGTAACCGTGTTCAGCCGGATGCCATTATTGATCTTCCGGAGGATCGCCATCTGGTCGTAGATGCTAAGGTTTCGCTGGTGTCTTACGAGCGCTGGGTCAATTGTGATGATGAAGCAGAAAAGAGTGTACATTTGCGTCAGCACCAACTTTCTATTAAAAATCACATCACCGAACTGGCCAGAAAAAATTATCAGGATCTTCACCAGATCAACACACCAGACTTTGTGTTATTGTTCATTCCAATTGAACCAGCTTTTACGCTTTCTATATCTTCGGAAGGCGAATTGTTTAGCGATGCCTGGGACAAACGTGTGGTAATTGTGAGTCCTTCAACCCTCCTGGCGACCCTGAGAACGGTAGCCAGTGTATGGAAACAGGAACGACAGAACCGAAACGTACAGGAAATTGCCCGGGAGGCGGGTATGCTTTATGATAAGTTCGTAGGCTTTATGGATGATATGGATAAGGTCGACCGTCAGATTCAATTGCTTGCCAAAACCCAGGAAGATGCGAGACGGAAGCTGGAATTCGGAAAAGGTAATATTGTATCCAAAATTGATAAATTGAAAAAGCTTGGTGCCAGGGCGAATAAACAATTGAACACGGAGACGACATTAAAGGACGATATTCAGCCTGCGGATCTGGATAACGAGGATGTAGATTAGATCTTGTTTCACGTGAAACAAGATCTAATCTACATTTTATTTGAAAGCAGACCAGCCCTGCGCCTTGATTTCATGCAGCTTTCCAGACTTGGAAATAAGTTGATAACCCTCTTTACGATCCGTGATGTAACCAATTACACTTATATCAGGGTTTCCCTTAATTTTATCGTAATCACTTTGCTTAACGGTAAACAATAGTTCATAGTCTTCTCCCCCACTTAATGCACATACGGTAGGATCCAATCCGAAATCTCTTGCCGTGTCGTAAGTCATCTGGTCTATTGGAATTTTATCTTCATGAACACGGCATCCAACGTCAGACTGTTTACTGATGTGGATAAGCTCGGAAGCTAAGCCATCAGATACATCGATCATGGCTGTGGGTAAAACATCAAGTTCTTTTAATAACTCGACAATATCTTTCCGGGCTTCCGGTTTAAGTTGTCGCTCGACAATATAATCTTTGCCTTCCAGATCGGGTTGGACCGCTGGGTTTTCCATAAAGATCTGCTTTTCCCGTTCAAGAAGCTGAAGCCCTACATATGCGCCCCCGAGATCACCGGAAACACAGATCAGATCTCCTTCTGAAGCTCCGCTGCGATAAACTATTTTGTCTTTAGGGGCATGCCCTATACTTGTAACACTGATTACTAGTCCCTGCCGGGAAGAAGATGTATCGCCCCCCACCAAGTCTACTCCATATTCTTCACAGGCAATACCAGCTCCCGCATAAATTTCCTCCACCGCTTCCAACGGAAATTTGCTTGATAAGCCAATGGAGAAGGTGATTTGAGAAGCTCGTCCGTTCATGGCATATATATCGCTCAGATTGACCTGAACGGCTTTATAGCCAAGGTGTTTGAGTGGAACATACCGAAGATCGAAATGGACACCCTCTAAAAGAAGATCCGTAGAAACGAGCACCTCATCATTAGCAAAATTAAGAACGGCAGCATCATCACCGATTCCTTTATGTGTGCTGCTCTGTTTTAGTTCAATGTTTTTGGTCAGGTGTTCGATCAGACCAAACTCTCCCAATTCGCTTAGTGTAGTGCGATCGCTATTTTCAAAAAGATCCATATATCAAAATTACAATCCTAGTTTTTCCGATATTTCCAGCATACGGGTGATCGGCGTTTGCGCGCGTGCTATGATATCCGGCGCCAGGGTGATTTCCGGCATTTCAAACCGTAACGCATTATAGAGCTTCTCCAGCGTGTTGAGTTTCATATGAGGACAATCGTTACATGCGCAGGCATTTGTAGGCGGTGCGGGAATGAACAACTTATCCGGGCTGGCTTTTTTCATCTGATGCAAAATTCCGCTCTCCGTTGCTACAATGAAGACACGAGCATCGGAATGAATGGTATATTGAAGCAGACCGGTTGTGGATCCGATATAGTCGGCCGATTGTAACAAGCCTTCTTCACACTCCGGATGAGCAATGAACTTCGCATCTGGGTGCAGACGCTTTAGCTCCTCGATTTTGGCCGTTGAAAAGATTTCGTGGACCATGCAGGCACCATTCCACAAAACGAGATCTCTGCCTGTCTTCTTTTTTACATAGTTGCCGAGGTTTTTATCCGGTCCGAAAATTATTTTTTGATCTTTTGGGAGGCTTTCCACGATCTGGACAGCGTTCGAAGAGGTGCAAACGATATCGCTAAGGGCTTTCAGCTCTGCAGTACAATTGACATAAGTAATCGCGATATGGTCCGGATATTGTTCTTTAAACCTTGCAAAAAGATGCGGCGGACAACTGTCCGACAAAGAGCAGCCGGCATGTAGGTCTGGTAAGATAACTTTCTTATCCGGAGACAAAATTTTAGCGGTTTCTGCCATAAAATGTACGCCGGCAAATACGATCATCGAGGCATCCGTTTTCGCAGCCTGCTGAGAAAGGCCTAGGCTATCGCCTATATAATCGGCTATGTCCTGAATATCTCCTTCCTGGTAGTAATGAGCCAGGATAACGGCATTCTTTTCTTTCTTGAGGCGCTTGATTTCATCGAACAGATCAATTCGCGGATCGATCGGCTCGTCTATGTAACCTTTTCTGGCCAGCTGTTCGGTATGTACTTCCATTGATTTAAACCGGATTGATGCTTACAAAAATACCAAAACAAAATGAATTTGATCCATGGGCACCAACGCTCGTCTAAACAATAACTATAACTCTTTTTTATATAAAAGATCTTATCGTTTATTAGGCTGTTGGTAATGTTGACATTTAGGCTTTCTATTTTTGTGCTAAATGTAATCCGCTTAATTTTCAACAGCTTATAAACAGCTTTTGTATTTCAATAGGCTGAATATTAGATATTTGAAATACTCTTTATTTTATTTACTTTTTTTTACCGTGAATAAATGACTAGTCTGTTAAGGTGGAAAAAGCCAGGTATGGGCGACTGATAATTTCCGGAGGATTGTGGGAATTCTGTCCCGGCAATGAATTCCGGTTACTTATTGCTTTCTCTCCACGCTTTATTTACAGAAAAATCCACATCTTTACGCGGTTCTCCACAGAGAATGTTAATTTTTCGTTAAGCAAATATTTATCCCATGCGTCATGTTGATTTCTTAATTGTAGGTTCCGGAATTGCTGGCCTTAGTTTCGCCCTAAAGGCAGCAGAAAAGGGTCGGGTTCTGATTGTTACGAAATCAAACGAAGATGAATCCAACACTAAATACGCTCAGGGCGGCGTTGCGGCAGTTGTGGATAAGTCTGACAGCTTCGAACAGCATATCGCTGATACACTGATTGCTGGCGACGGTTTGTGTGATGAATCCATTGTGGATATCGTAGTCCGGGAAGGCCCGGCGCGTATTCAGGAAATCATCGATTACGGGACGCATTTTGATCGGCTGAATGCTTCTTCCTACGACCTCGCTAAAGAAGGTGGGCATTCTGCTCATCGTATACTCCATTATAAAGACATTACAGGTTTCGAGATCGAAAGATCTTTATTAGAGAAAGTACATCAAAATCCGAATATAGAAATCCTGACGCATTATTTTGCGGTAGACCTCATTACACAGCATCATCTTGGAAGTTACGTTGATCGGCATAGTGAGGATATTACCTGTTATGGTATTTATGCCTTGAACAGCCATACGAATAAAGTAGATAAAATATTAAGTAATGTAACCCTTATGGCCACCGGTGGGTCAGGCCATATTTATGCGTCCACTACGAATCCGGTGATCGCCACCGGGGATGGCGTGGCAATGGTTTACAGAGCGAAGGGAAAGGTTAGGAATATGGAGTTTATTCAATTTCATCCAACTGCGTTACATAATCCGGGCGAATACCCTTCTTTTCTTATTTCTGAGGCTCTGAGGGGTTTCGGGGCTATTCTCAGACGACGGAATGGCGATGCTTTTATGGTGGAGTATGATGAACGTATGGACCTTGCACCACGTGATATTGTCGCCCGGGCAATCGACAATGAAATGAAGCGGTCTGGTGATGAATTTGTTTATCTCGATATCACGCATCGCCCTAAAGATGAGTTGCTGGCCCACTTTCCAAATATCTATGCGAAGTGCCTGAGTATAGGGATTGATATGACCCGGGACTTTATTCCGGTAACACCTGCGGCGCATTACCAATGTGGCGGGATTGCAGTCAATGAATTTGGTGCCTCCTCTATACGCCGTCTGTATGCTTGTGGAGAATGCGCTTCGACTGGTTTACACGGGGCAAATCGCCTAGCCAGTAATTCGCTCCTGGAAGCGCTGGTGTTTGCGCATCGTATTTTTGAAGAATGCTGTGCGTCTGACGTTAATCCGGAAGAATTGGATTTTCCGGATTGGGATGATACGAATACGCAGCTTTCGAACGAGGATATTCTGGTAACGCATAATTTAAGAGAAACACAAAAGATCATGGGTGATTATGTGGGTATTGTGCGATCGGATTTCCGCCTGGAACGGGCCTTTCGAAGGCTGAAGTTACTGCATGAGGAGACGGAATCTTTTTACAAGAATACCCGGCTATCGGTGAAACTTTGCGAATTACGCAACGTTATACAGGTGGCGTTTATCGTAATTAAGTCGGCCAGGATGCGGAAAGAGAGCCGGGGCCTGCACTTCACTACAGATTACGAGGTACACGCCCTGACTCCGATAGATACTGTATTTTAACATAGCGAAATGGCTCTGGTATTAGAAGTTAATAATAAGAAACCTTTAGTCGGTAATAATTCGTTTCTGGCACCCAACTGCTCTTTGATTGGCGACGTGGTAATTGGAAATCATTGTTCGGTATGGTTTAATGCCGTGGTTCGCGGAGATGTAAACTATATCCGGGTGGGTGATTATTCCAATATTCAGGACAATGTAGTCATCCACGGAACGTATCTGAAGAACGGTACGGATATAGGTTCGTATGTAAATATAGGTCATCAGGCTACCGTACATGGATGTATTCTTGAAGATCACGTGCTGGTGGGGATGGGTGCTATCGTGATGGATCGGGCGCATGTAGAATCGTATGTAATTATTGCTGCCGGTTCTGTTGTCCTGGAGGGCACAAAGTGTGAATCCGGATTCTTATATGCAGGTGTTCCGGCGAAGAAAGTTAAGCCGATAACATCCGAACAGCGCAAACTTCTGGATGACCTGCCCCTTAATTACGTTAAATATGCCGGATGGTTCAATCCGGATCCGCAGGAATAGCTAGGCTCTCTTCTTGTTCCCAGTTTGCTCTTATCGTCATGGTATTCGGATAGTACCAAACCAATTCCGGTTGTTCGCCTTTATAAACATCGCCCGGATCCCATCGACCATTGCGGTTACGATCGTACACAACACGGATCAAATATTTACCCCCGGGAAATTGTCGGATGGTCAGGTCTTGAGATGATTTTATGGGTGTACGTCGTATTATCCGGTCTTTTTTCTGATTAACGATCTCAATCAAGTATTGCTCGCCTAGCGTGTCGGGAACGGTGATGTGCAGTATCATGTCTCCAAAGTTTTCGGTTTCGTCGAGCGTAAAGCGTTTCGATGTTTCTTTGGATTTTTCTCCGAAATATCCGGAAAAGGCATTTTCAGCCAGCTTCAATTCGTAATTCCGTTTTGGGCGCCAGTTGTACCGTAGCCAGACTTTTCCAAGGTCCAGTGTATCGCGCAGCAGTTGATAGTTTCTTCGTTCTGTTGAGTCTTCCATTAAGACTATCTGGGCCTTATTTACTGCGCTGATGGGCGCTGTGCTCATGAGTTGAAGCTGATCAATCCGATTTACTTTCTGTCCGTTTATGTTGTCCGTTATAATGAGATCCCGATCGTATTTTTCACTTTTACCCCTTCGGATAAGCGTAGAATCCAGAAACTTACCTCCGTCATAGAAACGCACTTTCAAGGAATCGAAATCCATCGCTTTTACCCAGAGATTGAGACTGTCCCGGTTTTCATTTAATTTAGTGATCTTACCTTCGTTCAAATCTGCAGGGAATACAATATCTATTTCAGGGTCCTCAATTCTTTTGTTAAACAGAAAGTTGATGGTACCATTCTTTTCAATTTTCCTGTCAAGTACCCGGAATTCTTCGGGAATTCCTTTTGAGACGGTAAGCTGGATATTGCTCGTATCTTTGTTCAGTATAATGGAATCATTGAGGAAACCAATTTCTTCATCTGGAGAATTATAAATCCGATCATTATTCTGCTCCTGTAGGGCGTATATGCGATAAGTGTCTTCTTTTAAGTTTCTGAGCTGGAAGTTTCCCGACGTATCTGTCAGTGTAAAAATGTTTGCTTTTCTTTTGCCGAATATGGAATCTTGCCGGGTTGGGATCAACATAACCGTTACGTCTTCCATTTTTTCTTTCGTCAGCGCATGGGTTACTGTTCCGCTTACATTTAACGAGTCAATTTCATCACCGGTAGAAAAAACATATGAATAATTCAGAAGAGGATTTCCTTCGTTGAAGTCACCAATAGCTTTTCCGAAGTTGATGGTATAGGTAGTCTGTTCTTCCAGGCTATCTGGTAATGTAATGATGAGGTTTCGCCTTTTTACCCGGAAGTCGGGTTGCCTGTCCATATCCGGAGAGATGCTGACCTCTTTGCTTTGATTCTGAAGTTTAATGAATTCGTCAAACTCTATGATAATTTCGTCTTCTGTAAAATTACGCGTCAGGTTTGCAGGTTGCTCTGAAAGAATGGATGGCGGGATGGAATCTTTAGGCCCACCTGTAGGTTGCTGCATACTAGCGCAATGCGTATTGAACATAAATGAGCCCAACAAAAGGAGATATATTACTGTTCTCCATTTTAAGGTGTATTTAAGCCCTTTTAAGGAGTTTTTTATTATTATGGACCTATTACTCATTTTTTGCGAAAAAAAGGCTTAAACACGCTTTAAACAGTTAACCTACTTATTTATGCAAGTATCTGATATTAAGACATTTAACTAATATGAACCATTAAAACGCTGATATCCGCAGGGGATACCCCGGAAATACGGGAAGCCTGACCCAGGGTACGAGGTTTTACTTTCTGGAGTTTTTCACGGGCTTCACTAGACAAAGATAGAAGCTTCGCATAATCGTAGTCCGGGTTTATTTCCCGATCTTCCAGTCTTTGCATCTTTTCAACGATTTCAAGTTCCTTTTCAAAATAGCTTTCATATTTGATTTGGATTTCGGCCTGTTCGATAACGTCTTTACTATAGCCGTTTATATGGTTAGCCAAATCCTGATCCGCTAAGGTCAAATCTTTCAAACTAATATGGGGGCGGCTGATTAACTGAACCAACTTTACGCGTTGATTGAGTAGGCTACTTCCTTTTTCTTCCAGTATGGGATTTATGGTTTCCGGAGAAACAGACGTTTTCTTGAGATATTGTACTAGGTTATTAGCATCTTTAACTTTTGATTCAACCCGTTCCAAACGGTCGTCGCTAATTAACCGAAGCTGATGTCCGATGGGACTTAATCGTACATCGGCATTATCTTGTCTTAGCAACAGCCTGTGCTCGGCCCGGGAAGTGAACATACGATAGGGTTCCTCCGTGCCTTTATTGATTAAATCGTCGATCAGTACGCCTATATAAGATTCAGATCTCTTAAGGATGAGTTCGTGCAGATCATTAATTTTCTGATGTGCGTTAATCCCGGCAATTAAACCTTGCGAGCCGGCCTCTTCATATCCGGTAGTTCCGTTGATTTGTCCGGCAAAAAACAAGTTTTTAATCCGTTTGGTCTCCAAGGTCGGACTTAATTGCATAGGTGGAAAAAAGTCGTATTCAATGGCGTAACCTGGACGGAACATCTTAACATTTTCAAAACCTTGTATGGATCTCAAAGCTTTAAGCTGTATTTCCTCTGGTAATGAAGTTGAAAAACCATTCACGTATATTTCGCAAGTATTCCAACCTTCGGGTTCAACAAATATCTGGTGACGGTCGCGCTCAGCAAATCGATTTATTTTGTCTTCGATAGAGGGACAATATCGGGGACCTAGACCCTTTATTCTACCCGCGAACATCGGTGATTTCTCGAACCCTGCTCGCAAGGTGTCATGGACATCTGCATTCGTATAGGTTATCCAACAGCATCGTTCTTCCTTTGGCATTTCGACAGGATCAAATGAAAATTGGCCTTTCTCCTCATCCCCCCATTGCTCTTCCATTAATTCATACCTGAGTGTTCTGCCATCCACTCGCGGAGGAGTTCCTGTTTTCATACGACCACTTTCAAACCCAAGACTAACCAGCTGTTCAGTAATACCTGTCGCGGATCGTTCTGCAGTTCGGCCTCCGCCAAATTTCTTTTCTCCGATGTGGATAATGCCGTTTAAGAAAGTACCATTGGTCAATACGACGGCATTAGACTCAATCTCCTGACCCATGTTGGTCGTGACACCTCTAACCGTTCCATTTTTAACCAATAGCCCATTCACCATATCCTGCCAAATGTCCACATTGGCAATAGACTCGAGTGTTAACCGCCATTCTTCCGCGAATTTCATACGGTCATTTTGCGTCCTTGGGCTCCACATGGCGGGACCTTTTGACTTATTCAACATTCTGAATTGGATAGTCGACTTGTCTGCTACTATCCCGGAATATCCGCCAAGAGCGTCGATTTCTCTTACGATTTGACCTTTAGCTACCCCACCCATCGCCGGGTTACAGCTCATTTGCGCGATCGTGGCCATATTCATAGTAATCAGTAACACTCTAGAACCCATGTTAGCTGCTGCTGCTGCCGCTTCGCAGCCAGCATGACCAGCCCCGACTACTATTATATCATATTTGTTAAACATTTTTTTAAGTTTCACGTGAAACTTCCGGAACGTTTCACGTGGAACGTTCATTGATTTCACTCAAGTAGACCCAACGCTCTGTATCTTCGTTAAGTTTAATTTGTTCAGTCTCTAGTTGTTTGACAAGATCAAGAATATCGTCAGCTTGCACTGTGTTTGATAACGACGAATTAAGATCCTTTATTTTATCTTCTCTTAAAGAAATAACGCGTTCAAGCTCCTGAACTTCTAATTGTTCAGCATAGGTTAACTTTTGTTTTGACGACTCGTTCAAGTCTTTCATTTGAACGAGTTTTCTCTTTTTTTCTACGATTTCGGATTCTTCACGATCAGTTAAATAATCGCTGTAATTTCCGTTGAAGATAAGTACATCCCCCGATCCGTTCAATATGAATAATTGATCACAAATACGATCAATCAGGTATCGATCATGCGAAACCAGCAGGACCACTCCACTGAAGTTTATAAGGAAATCTTCCAAAACAGACAGAGTTTCAAGATCCAGGTCATTCGTAGGCTCATCCAGAATTAAAAAATTAGGATTTCTGATTAGGATATGCAGTAACTGCAATCGTTTCCGCTCACCCCCACTCAAATTAAAAATAGGTGTAAATTGCTTTTCAGGACTAAAAAGAAATTGATTTAGAAGCTGCGACGCACTAACAACATTGCCATTACTTAACTCTATATGCTCCGCAATCGATTTTACGGAATCAATAACTCTTTCTGACTCGTTTGATATGGTATATTCCTGCTCAAAATAACCGAAGAAAGTTGTTTCTCCCTTAATAACTGTTCCATTATCTGAGGGGATCTGTCCAGTTAACAACTTCAAAAACGTTGATTTACCACTACCATTTTGCCCGGCGATACCTATCCGATCACCCTTTTTGAATACGTAGCTAAAATTTTTAATAATTTCATTTGAAGCGAAGCTCTTATTCAGATTTTCTACTTCGAGGATTTTGTTTCCTTGTCGCTGAATTCGGACCGATAGTTGTAAGTTAGCTTCTTTTTCTTTCAGTAAGTTCTGCGATTCTGCAAGAGACTCATAGGCTTGTATTCTGGATTTTGATTTGGTTCCGCGGGCTTTTGGCTGACGGCGCATCCACTCAAGTTCCGTTTTTAATGTGTTTTTATTCTTTTGAAATTGTTGTTTTATCCCCTCTTCCCGTTCGAACTTTTTCTCAAGGAAATAACCGTAGTTTCCCTTGTGGGAAAAAATTTCACCCCGGGCAATTTCGAAGATTTCATTACAAACCCGGTCCAGGAAATAACGGTCGTGGGTAATCATTAATAACGTCTTGTTACCGCTGGTCAGGTATTTTTCGAGCCACTCGATCGTTTGAATGTCCAGATGATTTGTTGGTTCGTCAAGCAAGTAGACATCCGGTTCGTCTATTAATAATTTAGCTAAGTTGAGTCGCTTTTTCTGACCCCCCGACAAATCTTCGATCCGATGTTTCATATCTTGAATCGAGAAACGGCCTAGAATATTTTTGATTTCATGTTCATAAGTCCAGGCATCCAGGGACGTCAACTCATCCATGATTTCCTGAAGATTATCTGAATCACCTGATTCCAGCGCCTTATCGTATTTTCTGATAAGCTGTTGTCGTGGATCATCCTGACTGTAAATAAAGTCTTCTACCGTTGAAACGTTAAATCGTGTTTCCTGGGGAAGGTAACCAACCCTCAGGCCACGCTGTTTAGCGATTTGACCCTCAGCAGGAGGTATTTTGCCCGCTAAAATTTTTAAAAGCGTGGATTTACCCGTTCCATTGTTTCCTACTAAAGCAACCCTGCTACCTTGTTGTAAACCTATAGATATGGATTGAAAAAGAAATTTATCGTGAAAATGATGTCCGACTTTCTCTGTTGATAATATGCTCACTATTTCTCCTTTATGGCGTCAGATTGGTGAATAAATATCCCGGGATCAGCCGTAAGAGACTCTTTATACATAGCTAAGGCAACCGTTTCTGCAGGAATACTCTGATATTTCTTGAGTCCCCCGATTAAAATCGGATTTATGAATTTCATCAATGCAGCAGAAACTTCTTCCATAGGCCTTTTTTCTGTACGATCACCGGTGAGGAGAGAAGGTCTGTAAATGTGCAGACTTTTAAAGGGGAGCGCTTTAATGCTCTCTTCTAACTCGCCTTTAGTTTTAGCATAAAATACGGAGGATGAGGCATCGGCACCAATTGCTGAGACCAGGTGGAAGGATACAGCGTCGTGGTGCATAGCAATAGCGGCTGCAGCAAGGGGGTAATCATGATCGATTTTATAGTAATCCGCCTGATCAGGAGTTTTGTTCTTTGTCGTTCCGAGGCAACAAAAAACATGATCGCCGATTAACTCGTTCTGATGTTCGTTGAGGTTGTCAAAAGAAACTAAAACTTCCTTAAGCTTTATCTCATTTTCTTTTTTTAAAGGCTTTCTGACGGCTACTCTAATTTCCGTAAATTCTTCGCTCGATAGTAAAATATCCAGTAAGTAGCTTCCGATCAGGCCACTCGCACCATATATTAACGCTGTCATATTTGTCAATTTAAACGATATTCACCAATTAACTGGAACTCTGGAATCTCTACTTCGATGAGTTCTCCACTTCCTTGTTGATGCATTTGATAATAACCTTTCATACTTCCTATATCTGTTCTCAAATTGCATCCGGATACATATTCATAACTTTCCCCGGGACTAATAAGAGGTGTTTC
>JBMDWN010000178.1:0-6620 GCA_048595275.1 Olivibacter sp.
GACCGAATTTGCCGAACCCGTCCGGGAAATTCAATTACTCGACGAAAAGGGGAACGAACTCCTGGGAGGAGATCACGATCGCCGTTTCTTTGAAGGCGCGTGGATGCATCGTTACAAAGGCACCTATTATTTCTCCTATTCTACGGGCGATACCCACCGACTTGTATATGCCACAGGAGATAATCCTTACGGGCCATTTACTTACCAGGGGGTTATTTTGGAGCCTGTCGTCGGCTGGACTACCCATCATTCCATTGTGGAGTTTAATGAAAAATGGTATCTCTTCTATCACGATACGGAGCTCTCAAAGGGACAAACCCATCTTCGGAATGTCAAGGTCACCGAACTTAAGTACGATGAACAGGGTCGCATCCCGACCATTCAGCCATACGGGCACTAAAAAGAAAGGCGGATCAGCAAAATTGCTGTCCGCCTTAACCAACCAACTAACAAAGTCATTTTTACCGCTTCGCCAACGGATAGGGTATTATCCTTAGTCGTAGCCGGGATTCTGATAGCTATTCCGATCACCTTCCATCGCATCAAATTGTCCCAAAGGAATAGGTCTTAAGTAATGAAAAGGCCGAATATCCCGGTTAAAAGTAAGCGGTGTACGATCTCCGATGTTCGGCCCAGCAATTTGATAAGTTGAAGCAAGTTCCTCCCACTTCTGCGTACGGATCAGATCGTACCAGCGATATCCTTCGCCGTAATATTCCCTGGACCGTTCCGCGAGGATATAATTGATATCAATACTGGCTGGAGTAGCAGCGATCATATCTCCGCTATGATTTTCTACCTTTTCCATGTTTCCATTATTATCCCAGCGCCAAACACCAGCCCTTGCACGGATCACATTAATCAGATCTCTCGCGCTCATACTTCCCGAAGCGCCTTTAACTGCCGCTTCAGCAGCAATAAAATAGAGCTCGGAGAATTTCGCGACATTGAATGGACGTGTACTTCCTGCATTAGGTTCGCCAAGACCATTTCCGCTATCTGTCCTGTACGGTCCTAGTTTCCAAATACCCGGATAAACCCTTCTGCTGATGTTCGTAGGACTCAAAACAAAGTCAGATCTGCCTGGTAGAGCTCCCCCACCTACATTGCTGTTGGCCGCTGTAGAACTAAAGTCAATCGCCTGCTCGGGCTCTTCATCCAAAAATGTCAATATCGCATCACCCGGATTAACCGCTAAAAAGTTGGCGTTGTAAAGCTGACCGGTTATTCCGGCCCGGTTCCAGTTACCCCGATAGGTTGTTGTGAACGTGCCATCATATCGGGAATCGTGGACTTTATCTGCGAAGGTATTGATGATCGCACCCTGCGTAGGCGCCATTCTCACCCAGGGGCGACCTAGCGGCTGGACAGCTTCCCGCTGAACCGAGGGTATTGGCGACCAGCTCGAGCTAGACGAACTGCTTCGGATCTCCGTATAGTTCCAGGTCAGCATCCAGCCGGCGAAATTATCGGGTGCTCCGCCATTTCCCCATGTTAAACTACCACCATTATAAAATTCGCTCGTTTGCGTATGATCTGCGAAGAGAAGCAATTCGTTGTTCCGGTCGTTCGTTGCGACATTTACATCATAAAATGTTTCTTGGAGTCCGAAAGGACCGGGCTGCGTGATCCCCTGTAAGGCAATATCGTAAGCCTGCTGAAAATACCATTGGGCGTCATGCCCGTCAGGGTCCGTACGGGCCGTTTCCGGATAGGTTGGAATATTATTCGGATTTTCGAGCCACCAGGCATAGGTGAGGTATGCTTTTGAAAGATAAAGGCGTGCAACGGTCTTCGTTACACCACCCACAACACGGCCCGCTTCCGGTAAAGCATCGATTGCAAGAAGCAAGTCGGGAAATACGGCTTTCGTATACACTTCAGGCACGGTATTTCGAACCGAACCACGGAAAGTGCTCGTGTTGAAGGCTAACTCTCCTGATCCAAGATCGAGTGGTACCCCTCCGAAGGTCTGTACCAAAAGGAAGTAATCAAATGCCCTGAAGAACCTCGCCTCCGCTATCAGCTCTTCTCCAACCCCTTCAACTGTCGGAGCAACTTCAATCACACCATTTGCTGTATTGATATTGCTGAAACACACATTCCATATGGCGTCGGCCCGACTATTTTCGGAATTCATTTCCGCTCTGCCGCTCATGTCCATCACTAAAAAGTTCTGATCTGCCTGCTGTCCGAAGGTTACTTCATCCGTCCCGGTAAGACAGGTATTATAATAATAAGCCTGACCGTAAATCCAGCGAAGGTGTGCGTACATTGACGTTATACCTCCTCTTACCCCTCGTTCGGTTTCAAAAAAACCTGGTTCATAAATACTTCTCGGCTGCTCTTCAAGTATTTTAGAACAAGAGTAAAAGGTTAAGATCAATACGGTAAAAGCAGCGTAAAGAATGTTTGATATTGCTTTCATGGTATCTCTGTTAAAATGTCAAATTAATTCCGAATAAATAAGTCCGGGTTGCGGGCGCGTTGGTACCAATGGTAAGAAGTCTGCTTTGATGAGCTTGTACTGCCGTATTCTCATCACCATAAGAATTCGTTTCAGGATCCATACCCGTTTCCCTGTTGAAGGGAGAAAAGAAAACGAACGGGTTCTGAGCGGTAGCGTAAACCCTCAGCTGACCCAAACCAACCCGGTCGAGGAAACCCTCCTGTGGAAAATTATAACCCAACGTAAGCGTTCTGATTTTGAGGTACGAAGCATCAAAATAACCCAGAGCATTTCCATATTTGGGGTTGTCGCTACTCATCAAACCACCTGGCCGTGGAAATTTAGCACCGGTATTTTCGGGCGTCCAATAGTCTACCCGAACATTATTACTGCGGCCGGATAATAGGTTAAGATAACCCGCTGAGGAATGTAATGTGCTGATAAGCACGCCACCGCTCTGAAACATACCGACTGCACTGAAGTCAAAATTCTTGTAAGCCACGCGAGTGTTGAAGCCGCCCTGGAAGTTTGTTTGCAAATCCATGATTTGCCGGTCGTCCGGACCGATAGCTCTCAGAGGGACACCATTCTCATCGAATCCGCCAGTATATTTTGCCTTGATCATTCCAACATTCCCTCCTGGTTCAAGGATTTCGAGATGAGGATCTCCTTCTTGCCACAATCCTTCATATTGATAATCGTAGACCACATTGATTGGGTGACCCACAAACCACCAATTGCTTTCATCCCGCTCTTGTCCGGATGCCAGCTCGACAAGCTTATTACGGTTCCGGTAAACGTTTAAGCCAGCTTCCCAGGTCCACCCATTCATATTATCCAGAATTAAACCGTTCACAGAAAATTCGACGCCCTTGTTCTGGGTACGCCCGACATTGGCTGTATAGCTTCCTACACCAGACGAACCCGGCATATTTAAATTAAGCAATAAATCGTGCGTGTACGTTTCATAATATTCAACAGCTCCGGAGATTCTGTTGTTCAGGAAGGCAAAGTCCAGTCCGTAATTATAGGTCTGGGAGTATTCCCAGCCTAGTTCGGGGTTGGGAAGCTGCGAAACAAAGTAACCCACATCATATTGCTCACTTCCAAAGTTGTAAGGTCTCGTTGCTAAACGCCCTAATGTCGCATACGGATTAATGGCCTGATTAGAGGTCTGCCCATAACCTACCCGAAGTTTCAGAACGTCTATAAAAGAGACATCTTCCATGAAAGATTCTTTACCTATGTTCCATCCTAAAGAAATAGCAGGATAGGTATGCCATTTCCTTCCGCGTGCCAAACGTGAAGAACCGTCAGATCTTAACACGGCACTGAACAAGTAGCGATCGTCGTAGGAGTACATGACTCGCCCCATCCAGGACAAAAGACCCCACTTCTCATAAACTTGTCCGTCGGGGTTGACAATGATTTCGCCTAGAGCCTGACCAATATTATAGAACTGAAAAGCGCTCTGCGGAATATCCCGGCCAGACATTTCCGAACGAACAAAGGTATTTTCTTCCGCCGAGTACAGGGCTGTGACATTCACATTGTGCTTAGAAGCGAATGTTCGATCATACGTCAGCAGGTTCTCCATAACATAGTGATATATGTGGGAATTGCTGATACCAGCCGTGGACACCGTGCTCTCATTCACACTATTTATGCCCTCCCCGGTGAACCAACCGTTGTTGTTCTGGCGGTAATCCAGACCAAGGTTAGCCCGATATTTTAAGCCCTCTACCCCGGGTATTTTTACTTCGCCAAACAATGCGTTGTAGGTAGCGAAAGCCCTGGTATCGTTCAACCATTCATCCTTTAAGCCTTCTATGATGGATCGTGAAGAAACCCAGGATTCATTTAAAGGCATCTGGATGGTACGCTTCCAACTTCCGTCAGGGTTATAAGGATTGGCAATAGGGGAATTTCCCAATACGCCTAATCCAACGTGCTGCCCCCTGGTCACATTGAAATTGCTATTGGTATTTAAACCAATCCGTATGTACGCGCCAATTTGCTGGTCCACCGTACCGCGCAAAGAAATTCGTTCATAATTCTGCAGGGGCAACACACCTTGATCCTTAAAATACCCCGCACCGAAGTTATAACTTCCCCGTTCGGTCCCGGCCGCTACACCAATATCGTGGCTAATGGTATAGCCGGTGCGGTACAGAAGGTCTTGCCAATCCGTATTGACATCATTAGATTCATCTGCTCCATTATTTGGGAACATACCTGCAGCTTCCCGCAATGCCACAAATTCCGGCCCATTCATCATCGGATACTTAGCAAACACGTCCTTAAAACCTTGAAAGTTATTGTAAGTAATCCGGGGCTTCATACCGGCCGTCCCCGTGTTAGAGGTGACCAAAATTACTCCGTTTGCTCCCCTGGACCCGTAGATAGCGGTCGCTGATGCATCTTTCAACACATCAATGCTTTTAATGTCATTCGGATTGATATCCCCAATGGAACCCGTAAAAGGTATCCCATCCAGCACAATAAGTGGATCGTTGCTCGCATTCAGCGAACGAACACCCCTTATCCGGATCTGAGTCGTCGCACCGGGACGGGAGGAAGATTGGGCGAATTCAACGCCCGGCAAGCGTCCCTGAAGTGCCTGAGTTATATTAGCAGAAGGAACTTCGCGCATATCGTTGCCGCCTATAGAAGACACGGATCCGGTTACCGACTCCCTGCGCTGTGTACCATATCCGACCACGACAACTTCATCAAGGTCTAAATTTTCGGAACTCAGCGTAATCAGAAGTTCCGCGTCACTTCGAACCGTCACTTCATGAGGCCGAAAACCAATATTGGAAAAAATCAGCACATCACCTATGGCGGCATCAATCTGGAAGGTTCCTTGTTCTGAGGTGGTTACACCTGTCTGCTTTCCTCGGACGCTTATCGAAACGCCTGATAAGGGTTCACCGCTTTCCGACTTCACTTCTCCTCTAACTTCCATCTGCTGCGCCTGAGAACAGAGGGGTATAGCTAATATGGCCAGGGCAAGCAGGAATATGGTTAAAACCACCCCATTTATGCGATACCAGCTTGGATAAAATAATTTCTTAATCATCAGTTTAAAATTGTATAGGTTATAGAATTGCATCCAGCACAGAGGGTATCATCTGTACATTAATCGAAGGACATTTAAGGACTCAGGTCCTCAATTTTATTGACTTAATCTCCTCTGATAAAAATGGAAGCACCGAATGCCAACGTTGGCAAATCTGTGGTAAAAAATTTCATATTTAGCGTCTAATGTTAATTGACTAGTTCTTAGAGTTCAAAAATAAGGACTTTATTCATCTTTGCAACCGATTGCATAAAAATTCTTTATTTTCTTTTGCAAGACGACGCGTCCTCGCATATCCTCTTAAGTCTTCGATGAAATGAATAGTTTACAAGACTAGAGAGCAGGATTATAAACTTTTCGAAGTGCTTGCCGCAGAAGTCGCATATAAGCCTATCAAAGCCCCGGTAAATCCTCCGGCCACATCGGTGGAAAGAAGGGCTCCGGATACAGGACCACCTAGATTGGTCATCTTATTATCCCCTAGAGTATAGTTAAAACGGTAAACATCGCCATCGGCGTTCACGTTTAAGCGCAGAGGCTGGCTAGGATCAATAGCCTTACTGGCTACAGTTTGAGTCTTTCCTGCTTCCGTTTTCTGCAGCAATATCTGGTATATGCCCTGAGTTTTGGTGATTCCGAAAACATAGTTGTACGCTTCGTTTTGATAGCAAACGATACCGGCCATATCGCGATCGCTGGACGGTATATAGCTCAGATCAACCGTTGCCGAAAAGTGGTTATGCTGTTGACGATGAAATAAGGTTGAAGTAGGCTTCATTTCGGTTATATCGGTAGCTGCAGGAGTAATTTCTAAACCCTGTTTCGTACGCTTGGCAAATACATCAAAGGGACCACGAACGCCTATCCAACGATCATCAAAACTTCCTTCCGTAAAATCATCCCTGAAAATAAAATTGCCATTCGGAAATAAACCATTTTCACCCTTCAAGTTCTTTGCGCCTAGCGGCAAGGGAATCTTTGGACGCAGGGGCTCCAGGCCATCTTCGAAAACCGGAAATTTACCTGACCAATCGACGGGAAGAATAAATGTTTCCCTGCCGGTGTTGACCCTGGCACTATCGTTCGGTC
>JBMDWN010000179.1:0-8018 GCA_048595275.1 Olivibacter sp.
GCGGAGCAGGCAGATCACGATCCCATATATCATGATGTACGGTTTGAAAATGCCAGATGCGTTTCCCTGTTTTTGCATCCAATGCCAAAAGACTGTTGGCAAATTCGTTTTTCCCCGGTCTGCCGGCACCGTAAAAATCGAACGCCGGCGATCCGGTAGGCACATATATAATTCCTCGCTTCCGATCAATAGCCATGCCTGGCCAGCTATTTGCTCCGCCAATGCTCTCGTCCCGATAAGCATCTTCGGGCCAGGTTTCGAATCCCTCTTCGCCTGGATGCGGAATGGTGTGAAAAACCCATTCGAGTTTTCCGCTGCGTACGTTGAATGCCTGAATATGTCCGGGCGCAGCTCCTTCACCTTCCCCTACCCGGGTAGGCATCACGATGAGGTCTTCGAAAACCGTTCCCGGAGTGGTGGAACCCACAAATTTGTTTTCGGCCGCCTTTCCCAAACCGCTTTTGAGACTCACTCTTCCATTTTGCCCGAAGGCCGGAATCATTTTACCGGTTGTAGCGTCGAGCGCTGTCAACCATTCTCCGTAAGCAAAGAGAATCCGTTTATCAGCCCCGTCTTCCCAATAGACCACTCCCCTGTTAGTGTTTCCCGAGCTTTCAGCACTTGCCTTATTGACCCAAAGCTCATTCCCGGTAGCAGCGTTCAGGGCAACGATGAAATTAGAAGCTGTTACGGCATATAAAACGCTATCCACCATGATCGGGCTGCATTGCATTTCACCGGGATCATTGGTGTGATACTCCCATGCTACCGTTAACTGCGCCACATTATCCCGGTTGATTTGATCAAGGGTAGAATAATGGTTCCTGTCCGGACCTCCCAGGTATTCACTCCACTGCGATTCGTGTGAAGGGTTATGCTCACGCTCGCAGGAAGAGTACATAAAAGCCAGGGAAAGGATGAACTTGATAATTCTGGATATCATGGTGGTCAGTTAAGTTTGCAAAGGTTAAATCTTTACCACTAATATACGTAGACGTTTCTTAGTTATTCATTTAATCTCTTCTAGTGTACTTGTACGAAACCGATTCGAAGTATAGTGGCCCACGAAGAAGATAAGAATGTATAAGTGCCGCATTATATTTCAGAATCCAGTAATGTGATCTCGGGTCTGTCAAGCTAAATACGCTGACAATATTCACGATTCGGCTACAAGCTTTCCCGATCGGAACACATCTCTCAATACCGTAATCATCAACTTTGTTCCATCAAAGAATTATAAAAAAATCAAGATGGAAACTAAAAAAGTATGGTTCGTTACCGGAGCCTCTAAAGGCCTGGGCTTGACGCTCGTAAACGAGCTATTGAAACAAGATCATAGCGTTGTTGCTACATCACGAACCCGGAAGGCCATAGTTGAAGCTGTTGGCGAACACGATAATCTTTTGCCGGTAGAGTTGGATATTACTGATGATGCGGAAGTCGCAAAAGCCGTACAGACTGCTGTGGATCAGTTTGGTAAAATTGACGTTGTGGTCAATAACGCAGGCTTTAGCCAGATCGGTACGCTGGAAGAATTATCGGACGAGGAAGCGAGAAAGAATTATGATGTCAATGTGTTTGGATCTCTCAATGTTATCCGGCATACGACCCCACATCTGCGCCGGCAAAGATCCGGGCATATTTTCAATATTGCTTCCGTGGGTGGCCTGGTTGGTAATTTTCCTGGATTTGGGATTTATTGTTCCACCAAATTTGCGGTTGCCGGCTTTACGGAAGCACTCGCTGTAGAAATGGAGTCCTTTGGTGTGCATACCACACTGGTATACCCCGGCTATTTCAGAACCGATTTTCTTTCCAAAGGATCTGTACAAACACCAGCCAAGCGTATAGATGACTATGTCTCTGCAAGAGAATCCGAGGCGGCACATCTCGACCAGATCAACGGCAATCAACCCAATGATCCTCAAAAGGCTGCCGAGCTTTTCATTCAGCTCAGCGAACTGGATAACCCACCGCTGCATTTTCTGATGGGTGAAGATGCCTACGAAATGGCCGAAAAAAAGATAAAGGTGTTAACTGAGGAATTTGAAAAATGGAAAGCGTTAACCTTATCCACCGCATTCTGATATTTTTGTTTATGGTATTACCTGGCAGCTGTTCAAGCACTAAAGAAACGAATATGACCGTATCAATGGAAACGAGTAAAGCCTATATTGGGATGTGGGTTACAAAAGATGGCTACATACGCCACGAGTTGTTACCGGAAAACCGCTATGACGAAGCCCGGGGCGATCGCAAAAGTGCCTACCAGGGAAGTTATAAGATCACCGGTAATCACATCGATTATAAAGATGATACAGTCTTTACTGCCGACGGAGAATTTAAAGATGGTATTTTGTACCATGCTGGTATTGTCTTGTACAAAGAGGATTAATACCCTAATTTAGCCCTGATGGACAATACGTTTCGCTTCCATTCGCTCACCGAGTTTCATAGCTTCTGTGGTTTGCCGAAGCCTGAGCACCCATTGATCAGCCTGATCGATTACAGCAAAGTGAACTATCCGGTTAACGACGCGGAATTAAAATGGATTCAGCAGTTCTATTCAATCGGTCTGAAGCGAAACGTTAATGCGAAGTTCAATTACGGTCAGCAGCAATATGATTTTGACTCGGGCGTGCTCTGTTTTATCTCGCCCGAGCAATTCCTCAAAATTGAGATCAATCCGGAAGCGCAGGTTGAACCGACGGGTTGGCTCTTGCTTATCCATCCGGACTTTTTGTGGCATACCGATCTGGCATCGAAGATCAAATCCTATGATTTTTTCCAGTACGCGGTAAAAGAAGCCTTGTTCCTTTCGGATAAGGAAGAATCGACTGTTGTAGACATTCTGCAAAGCATTGAAAAGGAGTACCAGTCTAATATCGACAAATTCAGCCAGGAGCTGATTATTAAGCAGATCGAGCGTTTGCTGATCTATGCTGATCGATTTTACGAACGTCAGTTCATCACCCGTAAAAAAGTGAGCCATGAATTGGTCGCCCGTTTCGAACAGATATTGTCCCAGCATTTTACCACGGAGAACTTAGCGGAAAAGGGCCTGCCAACCGTTGCATTCATTGCAGGACAATTGAATATTTCAGCAAATTACCTGGGAAGTTTATTACGCATCTACACCCAGCAAAATACGCAGCAGCACATTCAAAGTAAGGTTATTGACTACGCTAAAACACGCTTGAGCACGACGGGTTTATCGGTTTCAGAAATCGCCTATGAACTTGGCTTCGAACATCCGCAGAGCTTCAGTAAACTCTTCAAAATCAAAACGAAACAAAGCCCGCTGGAATTCCGGTCATCATTCCTGCAAGGGCAATAACATCATGTATAGGAAACTGAAACGGAACCAAGTGGACCCCAAAGGGGGACCAATAAGGGCCTAACTTTACTGGTCATTCGCCGGCGCTTCGTTGTAGCTTAGTCGACACCCGAACAACAAACGGAAATAAAAGCTTGTTAGAGTGTGTTTGTGCCGGAGATGAGGGCTTCCTGGTAACCGGTTCTTGTTTCATTTGCAAAGATTCAAAAGCGTACACCAAGTGTCCGATTCCGGACAACACCTGTGGTCAAAATCCAGCTCCAGCTGCACTGAAGTCGCTTTTTATACTATGGCAATATAGTTGATCCTGGATCCGATACTTGATATTGGAGACTGGAATGCTTAAGAACTATCTCAAAATCGCCTGGCGGAATCTGATGAAGAACAAGATATATTCCTTCATCAATTTATCTGGTCTCGCCATTGGGCTGGCTTGCTGCCTTCTCATCGGCATCTACCTTATTCATGAGCTCAGTTATGATCGGTTCAATAGAGATGCTGACAAGATTTATCGTGTAGAGCGGACCTTTCTGAATACAGAAAGTAAAAGTGTATCCCTGGCGTTGGGCTCCGTTGCACCTCCTTTTGGACCGCTTTTGAAAAATGATTTCAAAGCGATTGAGTCGATAACAACCTTGCTTCCTATAGGTGACATGACGATTCAAAATGGCGATAAAATCTTTAATGAAAAAGATCTTTACATGGCCGACGAAAACGTCTTCGATCTCTTCGACATCAATCTTTTAAGCGGAGACCGGAATCAGGCTCTATCAGAACCCTATTCGATTCTGCTATCCGAAGAAATAGCCAAAAAGTATTTTGGTGATGTTGACCCCCTGCACAAAACGATTGAAATAAACCAAGATCTCTTGTTTAAAGTGACAGGCATCTACGGGGCTTTGCCTTCAAACTCACACTGGCATCCGAAGGTGCTTGCATCGTTTTCGTCGCTGAGAGATACGATTTTATACGGCGAAGAGCAGCTTCGGACCAATTGGGGCAATAATTCTTTCTATACGTACATCAAGCTGGCTAACGAAGGTGCTGCCAACCTGCTCGAGGCGCAGCTGCCCGACTTTATCGACCGGCATGTTCCCGATGGCAGCAATAAGGCTTCTGTCTGGACCTCCCTATCGCTTCGTAAACTAAGCGATATTCATTTGTATTCTCATAAAGATTCTGAGCTGGAAGAGAACGGCGACGTCAAAAGGGTTTATATTTTCTCTGTTATCGGCATCTTTATCTTATTGATTGCCTGCATCAATTACATGAATCTTTCTACCGCGCGCTCTTCACTAAGAGCCCGTGAAATTGGCGTAAGAAAAGTAGTCGGAGCTAATAAGAAAGAACTGATCTTTCAATTCCTGAGCGAAAGTGTTCTGATCTGTTGGTTGGGGGCAATTCTGGCCTGTTTGCTGACCTGGATGGCGCTACCTGGCTTGAATTACCTTTCCGGGCAAACGCTTTCATTTTCCATGCTTGGGAAACCTGAGCTAATCGTCTTACTGATCTTATTACCGGTCCTTATCGGATTATTGTCCGGAATTTACCCAGCACTCTTTCTTGCTGACTTCCGACCTGTTCGAGTGCTGAAAGGACTCTTCAAAACCAACGAAAAGGCTTTTTCAGCCAGAAAGGTCTTGGTCGTGGTACAATTCTCGATATCCATTGTATTAATCATCAGCACCGTAGTGGTCTTCCAGCAGCTGCATTATATTCAAAACAAATCGCTGGGATTTGACAAAGATCATGTGATCGTTTTAAACAACAACAGTGGCTTTCAACATTCTTTTCAGGCCTTTAAAGCCGATCTGCTTGGTAACTCCTCAGTAGTTGAAGTAGGGCGTTCAAGCCGCATCCCATCCGGCAGGCTGCTGGATTCAGAAGGATCGCAGATCAATCTTGGCAATGCCCTGGCTCCCTCCAAAGCGGACATCAAGCGGGTAAGTGTCGATGCAGGTTTTATCCCGGCTTATAATATTCCCCTGCTGCAAGGGAGAAATTTCAACCAGGCTGTCGGTCTCGACACCTCTTCCTTTATTCTTAACCAGGCTGCTATAAGAGCACTCGGGATCCAAAATAATGAAGAGGCTATCGGCAAACAATTTAAGTACGGCGGTCGTAACGGACAAATTGTGGGCATCATGAACGACTTTAATTTCGAGTCGCTCCATCAACGCATTATACCTTTGGTTTTCCTGGTCTCAAAAGAGGAAAACGATTATGGCAGAATTTCCATTAAGGTAAGCGGCAATACACAACAGGCGCTTCAGCACATCGAAACCACCTGGAACAAGTATCTGCCGGAAGTCCCTTTTGATTATACTTTTTTAGATAGCCGCTTCGCTGACCTTTACAAGGCAGAGCAGCAACAGCAGCTCATTTTTTCAGCCTTTGCAGGAATTGCTATATTCATAGCCTGTCTGGGACTGTTCGGTCTATCCGCTTTTACGATCACGCAACGTGTAAAAGAAATCGGCATTCGAAAGGTACTGGGTTCCAGTGTAAGCAGCATTGTAGGTCTGCTATCGAAAGATTTTCTTATCCTGGTAGCCCTATCCGCCATTATAGCGTTTCCGATCACCTGGTTTGCTATGCAAAACTGGCTGGATGATTTCGCTTACCGCATTGATATTTCCTGGTGGATCTTTGTTGTGGCCGCCATACTGGCGCTGTTAATTGCTTTTATTACCATCAGCATACAGACACTAAAGGCAGCCCTGGCAAATCCGGTAAAATCTTTGCGTAGCGAATGATGGCATCTAATAGGATCCCTTAGCTATTCCCCTTATTGACGAGTGGAATCACTTTGGAGCCAATTAACTCTATGGACCGCATCAGTTGTTCATGACTTAAGCCGGCATTATCCATTTGAAAGGTAAAGCGGTCCACCCCGCCTAAGGCTTCGCTATGCTTTAACAGTTTCTCTGCTACCGTTTCCGGCCCGCCCACGACCAAGGCACCTCTGGGAGCAATCATGGAATCGAAAGACCGTCTGGTTACCGGAGGCCAGCCACGCTCCGCTCCTGCCTTAGTCCACAATTCAGCATAACCCGGGTAGTAATCTGCAATCGCTTCTTCATCTGTCGCGGCGACATAGCCCGGTGAATGCAAACCGACGGATAATTGCTCGGGCCTAAAGCCAGCTTCCTCTCCGGAACGCCGGTATAAGTCGACCAAAGGGCTGAAACGCTCTGTCTCACCTCCGATAATCGCCACCATCAAAGGAAGGCCAAGCATTCCCGCTCTGACAAATGATTTCGGCGTACCGCCTACCCCAAGCCAGACGGGAAGTTTTTCCTGAACGGATCTGGGATATACGGGTTGATTTTGTAAAGCCGGCCTGAATTTTCCCGACCAGGTAACAAATTCTTCTTCCCGAATTTTCAGTAAGAGCTCCAGTTTTTCTTTGAAAAGCACATCATAGTGATCCAGATCGAATCCGAATAGCGGATAAGCTTCCACAGCAGACCCTCTTCCGACGACCAGTTCTGCTCTGCCCTTCGAGATCAGGTCCAGCGTAGCAAAACTCTGGTAAACGCGTACCGGATCTGAGGTGCTCAATACGGTTACGGCGCTGGTCAGCCGAATATTTTTTGTTCTTGCCGCAGCCGCAGCAAGGATAACGGCCGGTACTGAATCCAGAAACTCTTTTTTATGATGCTCACCTATTCCGAATATGGCCAATCCCGATCTGTCTGCCTGAACAATCCGGTCTAATAACTGATCCATCGCATCGACACTGCTGAGCGTGTTGCTTCCATACATAGCGGACGCGAAACTGTCTATTCCTATTTCCATGTTTTCTGATTACTGGCTTTAAAATTTTTGAATAAATATCCTGATCTCGTCATGAAGCTCAGGAAAGAGCATTCGGCGGCGGATCACCAGCAGGTTTGCTTTTTTCTTCCGGTAAGGGTACAAACTCTTCGTTATCCATTGGCGGAAGAACAATACGTCCTTGCTTCCAGTCTTCTTTCGCCTGGTCTATCCGCTCTCTGGTGCTTGATACAAAATTCCACCAGATGTAACGCTCGCCGAGGTGCTCGCCACCAAGCATCATCAGTTTTGCTGTTCCCTTAGCAATAATAACCGGATCAACCCCTTTCGTAAAAACCAGGAGTTGCCCGGCCTTGTAAGTAACGCCGTTCACCTCGACACTTCCTTTTACAATGTATGCCCCACGCTCACTGTGGCCGGTCGGTATACCGAAATGAACTCCCGGCTCCAGAACAACGTGTACATAAAACAACGGAGAGTGTGTATGCACGTTGCTTTTCAGTCCGTAAGCCTCTCCCGCAATCAGCCGCATCCAGACACCTTTATCCGTAAAAACCGGCAGCTCCGCAGCTTCATAATTATTAAAAGCAGGATCGCTCTCTTCATCCTTTTCCGGAAGGGCCACCCAGGTTTGTATCATCTCCAATTCCCCGCCGTTTAACATCGCCGGATCTTCAAATCGTTCACTATGGCTGATGCCCTTGCCGGCCGTCATCCAGTTCACTTCGCCGGGTTTTATGACTTGCTCTACCCCAAGGCTATCCCGGTGTGTGACGTTTCCACTGAATAAATAGCTGACGGTCGACAGGCCGATATGGGGATGTGGCAAAACATCGAGATTATTTAAGCTCGGTTCCGGAATATTGACCGGACCACCATGATCCATAAATATGAATGGCCC
>JBMDWN010000180.1:0-23826 GCA_048595275.1 Olivibacter sp.
TGTAATCGTTTTTCACGCGATTCGGCTGTCTGCCTCTGTCACAGATCTTTTGCGGCTGTCCAAACGGTCGAAAGAGTACGAGTCAATCAAAGATGAGTTTCATGATGGATGCAGAATATTAGAACGCAGGTATAGATTCCAGTCCCTTAAAATTTCGATTCAATTTTTCTACGGTCACACCGTTTCTCTCTTTAGAGATTTTTTGAAAGCAAATAAGGTAGATCTAATCTTACTGGATCCTTCAATCGCCAGGAAGGGGTTTAGTAGGAACAGCCTTGATCCGATAAAGATGATCCATAATTCGAAGTTTCCAGTATTCGAGGTTAAGGATAAAGACGACTCGATTAACTTAATGATATATTACCGCTAAATCTTCCTAAAGCGCTGTAGATTCAAATAAAAAGCCGACTTTTGCACACGTGTTGGGGCAATAAGGTAATTTAACAAGTATTCTACAATGGAAGACAGCTTAGAAGTATTGGTAGACCAAATCCAAGAGTTGTTATCGGACGGAGATAAACAGAAGCTCAGAGCGTATCTAGACGACCTTAATATTTCTGAAGTAGAGGATCTGATAGACGAACTTCCTGATTATGGTTCTGTATTCATTGAGACACTCAGTATAAACCGGGCGGTCAATGTTTTTCGCATACTTGATTTTCCTACGCAAGAACGGATAATAAAAAAGCTTTCAGGGCCGAAAATCACCGAACTCATTAATGAACTGCCTCCGGATGACCGGACGTCTTTCTTCGCGGAATTGCATGGAGATGCTGTGAAGAAAATGATCATCTTAATGCCTCAGGAGGACAGAAAGGAAGCGTTGACTTTATTAGGTTATCCGGAAGACAGTGTCGGACGGATGATGACACCGGATTATGTAATGGTCAATAAAGACTATACCATGGCCCAAACCATGGATCATATCCGGAGATACGGAAAGGACTCGGAAACAATAGATGTCATTTATGTAGTAGATGACAAAGGCGTTTTGCTGGACGACATTAGGATTCGGGAAATTATTCTTGCCGATCCGGATACTCGCATAAGCGATCTGATGGACAATCGACTGATCGCACTCAATGCTTTCGATCCACAGGAGGAGGCAATAAATGTATTCAGAATGAACAATCGTGTGGCACTTCCGGTAACGGATCGGGAAGGGGTAATGCTGGGCATCGTTACCGTGGACGACATCCTTTGGGTGGCGAACGAAGAGTATACTGAAGACATACAGCGAATGGGGGGGTCTGAGGCACTTGACGAGCCGTATCTTGATGTGTCTATCTGGCAGTTGGTTAGGAAAAGAGCACCCTGGCTTATGGTGCTGTTTATCGGTCAGTTGTTTACCGCTACCGTTATTGAACACTATGAAGTACAACTAGCTACCGCGGTTGTGTTGATGACATTTGTTCCATTGATCACTTCCAGCGGAGGAAACACCGGATCTCAGGCTTCTGCACTTATCATCCAGGCAATGGCAATAGGAGAAGTTACGCTGAAAGATTGGTTCAATGTTTTTAAGCGGGAAATTGTCTCCGGAGCTATTTTAGGATTGATTTTGGGGGGACTGGGAATACTTCGGATATTTGGCTGGCATCTGTTCTCGTCTATCTACGGGGAATATTGGATGTTGATTAGTTTTACGGTAGGGTTTTCTTTATTGGGCGTAGTGCTATGGGGTTCTATTGTCGGGGCCATGTTACCTTTTGTACTGCGTCGTCTTGGGGCAGACCCTGCAACATCTTCCGCACCCTTCGTCGCCACACTTGTTGATGTAACCGGTTTACTAATATACTTTTCCGTTGCGAATATGATTCTGAGCGGAACCTTATTATAACGGAAGTCGGCGACTACTTTCTCTGGACATGAGTGTTGGGTTCAATTGAAGACGCCGAACTTCGTTTTCATAAAACCGTCCGTCTTTTATCAACTCCAGAAATAGATTGGCAACCTTTTCACCCATTTCTTCGCTATGTTGGTCGATGGTAGAAAGACTGGGTGTAACCAGGTTACCAAAAGCTTCATTTGCGAATCCGATTACCCCATAGTCTTCCGGAATTCTCTTATTATGCTTTCCGAGCGCTTTCAAAGCGCCCATAGCCGTGTAATCTTCGAGAGCGAATACAGCATCAAACTCGATACCAGCGCCAAGCAGATACTCCACACTGTTTTCTCCGAACTCAAGCGAGCGCTCTCCGCGCAGAATCAGTTCTTCTCTTATCGGCAGTTGATACGCATTTAACGCGTCCAAATAGCCAGCGGTACGTTTTGAAAAAATTGGAAGCGAACGCGCTTCTGTAAGATGACAGATTTTACGATATCCCATCTTTATCAAATGTTCCGTTGCCAAATAGCCGCCACGATAGTCGTCAACGGTGACGGAAGGTACAGGAAGCTCTTCAATCGCCCGGTCAAAAAAAGCCAGAGGAATTTTACGCTTAATAATTTCCCTGAAGATCGAAGGATCCTCACGATCAATGGCTACTGACGTAATTATACCATCCACTCTTGAATTTAGCAGCGTTTCAAGGCATTTTTCCTCTCGCTGCTGCTTTTCGTCCGATTGGGTAAGTAAAATCCCGTATCCCTTTTTATTCAACGTTTTTTCAATGCCATGGACCACAGCGGCAAAAAATGTTACATCAAGAGCTGGTACCATGATACCGATTGTATTGGTAACGCCGGATCTAAGGGAGGACGCAATCCGGTTCTTCCGGTAACCAAGCTCTTCTGCTTTTGCCCTGACCGTTTTTTTGGTTGCCTCGCTAATGGCGGGGTGATCATTCAAAGCCCTTGCTACAGTCGAAAAGGTTACATCAAGTTCATTAGCAATATCAAGTATGGTAACTTTTTTCAAAGCGGTTGTTTTTGTTCAAACTTAGATAAAAGAATTTGCATATTAAAAGAATCTCATTACCTTTATGCCAACGTTAGCATTCATTAAACCTATGCTTTTACTTGGAATTGACTTAGGAACATCATCGATAAAAGTTTCTGTCTTGGAAGCTGCAACTGCAAAGAGAATTGCGACCATTCAACTTCCGGATACCGGTGAGAATGAGATCCGGTCGCTTAAGAACGACTGGGCTGAACAATCTCCCGATCTTTGGTGGGCTCAGATTCAGGAGGCGATAAAGCGACTGAACGCATCCGGTAAGTATGATCCTGCGAAAATATCGGCCATCGGAATTGCTTATCAGATGCATGGTTTGGTGCTGGTAGATCGGGAACAAAAGGTAGTTCGTGATAGTATTATATGGTGCGACAGTCGGGCAATCGGGCAGGGGGAAAAGGCTTTCCGGGATATTGGTGAAACCTGGTGTCTTACGAATTTGCTTAATTCGCCCGGCAACTTTACCGCAGCTAAACTCGCCTGGGTGAAAGAGCATGAACCGCGGCTCTTCGAAAACGTAAGGCATGTATTACTGCCGGGCGATTTCATCGCTATGAAATTGACGAGGGAAACAACTACAACGGCGTCTGCCTTGTCCGAGGGCATTTTCTGGGACTATTCAAAGAACAACCTTTCACAGGAGCTTATGGATTACTTCGGGTTTGATCGGGAGCTTTTTCCGGAGGTAAGACCAGTCTTCTCGAGTCACGGGAAACTGGAAACATCAATAGCCAAAGCGCTGCACTTATCTCCTGGTATCCCCGTCAGCTATAAGGCAGGTGATCAGCCAAACAACGCGCTTTCTTTAAATGTGATGAATCCCGGTGAGATTGCAGCGAATGCGGGTACATCCGGCGTTATCTACGGAATTTCAGAACAGCTCGATCATGATTCTTATTCCCGCATAAATAATTTTGCACACGTAAATCATAGCAAAGAAGATCCCCGGATCGGTGTTTTGTTGTGCATCAATGGGACGGGGAGCATGAATCGATGGGCGAAAAACAATATCGGGGGGAACAGAAGCTATCAGCAAATAAATGATCTGGCAGAAAAAGTTGCCGAAGGAGCAGAAGGCATAAAAGTGTTGCCATTCGGCAATGGCGCTGAGCGAATGCTCCGGAATCAGCTTGTTGGAGCCAGCATTGAAGGACTCAACTTAAATATACACGATCAACGTCACCTTTTTCGGGCCGTTCAGGAAGGTATTGCATTTTCCTTTCGATACGGGCTCGACATTGCGAAGGAGAACGGACTCATGCCTACCATCATCCGTGCGAATCGTTCCAATCTTTTTTTGAGCGGCCTTTTTACGCGTGCCTTCGTAGAGTTAAGTGGCGTGCCGCTTCAGTTTTACGATCAGGATGGAAGCACTGGCGCTGCGATTGGTGCAGGTATCGGGGCTGGAATTTATCAGGATTCAAGAGAGCCATTTCAGCAAATTAAAGCAGTACAGACCATTGAACCGACCGGTAAATCCAGCTATCTTGCCTTATATGATGAATGGCATCACTTATTAGATCAAAAACTGACATCATTGAATACTTAAAACAACAAACCTATGGTTAAGCTCACACAAGGAAACGAAGTTTATTTTAAAAATATTGGTCAGATTCCCTATGAAGGACCTGAAAGTGATAACCCGCTGGCTTTTCGCTGGTACGACCCGGAAAGGAAGGTGGGTGGAAAAAGCCTGCGCGATCACCTGCGTTTTGCCATCGCTTATTGGCATAGTTTTAACAGCACGGGCAGCGATCCTTTCGGAGGGCAAACCCTATTCTATCCATGGAACAAACATAAGGACCCAATCGGCCGTGCCAAAGAAAAGATGGATGCAGCTTTCGAATTTATGAGCAAACTGGGCGCGCCATATTATTGCTTTCACGACGTTGACGTGGTAGACTTGACCAATGATCTTCGGGACAATGAAAAACGCCTGAATTCAATCGTAGACTATGCACAGCAGAAACAGAAAGAGAGCGGTATCAAACTTCTTTGGGGTACAGCAAATCTGTTCAGTCACGAACGCTATATGAATGGAGCCTCTACCAATCCGGATTTTCAGGTAGTCGCCCATGCAGGCGCACAACTTAAAATGGCTATTGATGCTACTGTTGCGCTTGGCGGTGAAAATTACGTGTTTTGGGGTGGTCGGGAAGGCTATATGAGCCTGCTGAATACAGACATGAAACGGGAGCAGGAACATTTGGCTATGATGCTTCATAAAGCGAAGGGCTATGCGCGGACCCAAGGATTTAGCGGGACGTTTTTGATTGAGCCCAAGCCCTGCGAGCCCACGAAGCATCAATACGATTATGATGCAGCTACCGTAATCGGTTTTATGAGGCAGTATGATCTGCTGGATGATTTTAAGTTGAATCTGGAGGTCAACCACGCTACTCTCGCCGGGCACACTTTTCAGCATGAACTCCAGGTGGCCGTTGACGCCGGACTACTGGGGTCTATAGATGCAAACCGGGGCGACTATCAGAACGGATGGGATACCGATCAGTTTCCTGTAAGCTTGAATGAGCTGATTGAAGCCATGCTGGTCATACTTTCTGGTGGTGGGCTTAAAAGCGGTGGCGTCAATTTTGACGCAAAGGTGCGCAGGAACTCCACAGATCTGGAAGATCTTTTTTACGCGCACATCGGGGGAATGGACCTTTTTGCAAGAGCGCTAATCATTGCTGATCAAATACGTTCAAAGTCTGAATACCTTAAACTGGTTCAAGAACGTTACACATCGTTTAATAGTGGAAATGGTCAGAAATTTGAGGAAGGTAAATTGGAATTGACCGACTTGCTGGAGATTGCACTGGCAGAAGGTGAGCCAGCAACTGTAAGTGGTCGGCAGGAATACTATGAAAATCTTATCAATCGTTTTATTTAATCCGGTTCCCTAAATGACCAAATATTCTTATTTTAACGGACTAGTGGTATAAAACAAAACGAAAAGAATATGAAAACAATAAAAGGACCGGGTATTTTTTTAGCGCAGTTTATTGATAATAACCCGCCTTATGACTCCCTCCGTTCCATTTGTAAATGGGCAGCGGATCTCGGATTCAAAGGCATACAGATTCCGAGCTGGGCAAGCGATTACTTCGACCTTAAAAAAGCCGCCGAAAGTAAAGACTATGCGGATGAGATAAAAGGAACCGTTAATAGCTTCGGTCTGGAGATTACCGAACTTTCTACCCATATGCAGGGCCAGTTGGTTGCCGTTAATCCGGCTTACGATCGTTTGTTTGATGGCTTTGCACCGGAGGGGTACCGGAATAATCCTGCTGCCAGAACGGAATGGGCTGTCCAGCAACTGAAGTATGCAGCTAAAGCATCGCGGAACCTGGGCTTGGGAAATGTGGCGACATTTAGCGGAGCTCTTCTCTGGCATACGGTATATCCCTGGCCTCAAAGACCCGCAGGACTTGTCGATGAAGGATTTGCTGAACTGGCGAAACGCTGGAGACCCATTCTGGATGCGTATGAAGATGCGGGAGTGAATGTTTGCTACGAAATACATCCCGGTGAGGATTTGCACGACGGTGTAACCTATGAGCGATTTCTGAAGCATGTGGAGGAACACCCTCGCGCCTGTCTTCTTTACGATCCTTCCCATTTTGTTCTGCAATGTCTGGATTACCTGGCTTACATTGATCACTATCACGAGCGGATCAAAATGTTCCATGTCAAGGATGCTGAATTCAATCCGACCGGTAAGCAAGGCGTTTATGGCGGTTATTCAGGATGGGTTGAGCGTGCCGGACGCTTTAGGTCTCTCGGAGACGGACAGGTAGATTTTACCGGTGTGTTCAGTAAACTAACCGGCTATGACTTTGATGGATGGGCCGTAATGGAATGGGAATGTGCGCTGAAGAATCAGGAGGATGGGGCAAAAGAAGGAGCCGCTTTCATCAATGACCACATCATCCGCGTAGCTACGAAAACATTTGACGATTTCGCTTCAGCAGGCGTCGACAAGGAACTCAATAAGCAGATACTTGGAATTTAAAGGTTCTTTACAACCGTAGATGAACTCCAGTGGTAAACCACGAGCCAGGCAGGGGTACAGCCCCTGCCTCAACATAATCTACATCAAGTAAATTTGTGCCTTCAGCGTAGAGGTCGAAGTTTTTGAATCTGTAATTTACCCGCATATCCAGCAGGTGATAATTTCTGTAATTGATCCGTTCTATGAATCGATCAGTTAAGCTTAAAGTCACCGACTTAACCTCTAAAGCGATACCCGCTATAAGCTGATGTCTGAGATTTTCAATGGCATAACGTGAAAGCCTACGCTCCGAAGGCTGAGTAAAACTCGGACTTAACAGCGTATAACCCAGACTGGCGTACCCTTTCCAGTTAGCATAGCGCGAACTGAAGCGATACTTTGAATGAAAACTCAGGCCGTGCGTCCTGTTCTGTAAAAAGTTTTCAGGGTACCAAGCTTCGTCGACCGATTCCCTGGTCCAATCAATGTAATCGTCAATCTGGCGGAAAAAATAACTGGCATGCAGATTTAAACGCTCCTTTTGATACTTTATACCACCCTCTGCATACCAGGCATATTCACTGAACAAAGACGGGTTTCCAATGTTGCCCGGGCTTACATAATAGAGGTCGGTAAAAGAAGGAACGCGTTGTCCAGTACCACTATTGATGAATGCCTTCCAGTCGCCGTTGAGCCGGTACCCTGCATCAAAGCCAGGATATAGTTTCCATCCGAAGTCACTGTTATAATTCAGGTATGTACCTAACCGCAAACTAAAGCGATTGATTTCCCTGAGCTGGTATTCGGTATAAACTCCGACATTATCCCGATTATGGTTACCCAGGTTTGTGCTGCGTACCAGTTCGTTGCGCAGTTCCACTCCTAGTCCGAAAGAACCGATTTTGCTATGGTAGGCAGAATGTAATTCGCTGGAAAGCACATGCGTATTGTGCAGGTTTCTGAATTGTCTAAGGTCATCCCGGAAATAGCGATAATCATCATGATTGTATCGATAGCTGAACCGCGGGGTGAAGCGCCAGTTCGAGTCGATTTGTTTATTATATTCAATAGACGCAAAAGCAGTTTGAATCAATTCCTGTGATTCCCGGTCTCCTGGGGCCGCATAAAAACCGTTGGCCCCGAAGTTATTGTACACATATCCGGCTTGCAGATTTACCCGTTCGGAAGATGTCAAATCCACGTTTCCCTGATAGAAGAACCGCAAAAGATCATTCGCTGTATTGTATCGGTAGCCGTTGCCGCGCTGATAATTTCCGAAGATGAGATGCTGGCTCCGCTCTTTCTTAAAACCGCCACCCGCGTAAACAGCCTGCCCGTTGTACACTCCATCCCCTTCATCACGCTTACGGAAACTCGACCCGGCTTCCAGACCAGCTTCGAAAAAGTTTTTATCGGGTTTTCGCGTTACGATATTTATAGCACCGGTAAGGCTGTTAATCCCGTAGAGCCTGGCGGCAGGACCACGTATGACTTCAATTCGTTCAACAGCAGCAAGCGGGATAGGTAAATTCAGGGTATTATGAGCGGTCTGCGGATCACTGATCTTTACACCGTTCAAGAGTACCATCGTTTGTTCAAAGGTCCCTCCGTCTATATTCAAATCGGCTTGCCCGCCCCAGGGGCCCCGTTGCCGGAGGTCGATACCCGGAACATAAGCCAGGGCCTCCTGAATACTGCGTACCGGAAGCTGCTCGATCTCTTTCCGCTCAATCAGTAAGATATTGCGATTCTGTTGTTTAAAAGGAATTTGAAACCTATTTTCCTGTATAACCACTTCAGACAACTGGTGTTGTACCGAATCCATGGATTCCCCCGGTTTAGCTGTTTGAGCCCGGATAAAAGCGCTGTCCAGGAAAAATGCGCAGACTAATAGAGATAAATAGGGTAGGAGTTGATTGTTACCAGCCATGGGCTTGTGTGTTTTTCGGCCGCAAACATAACCTATTTTTTTGAAATCTTATTAAGGTCTGGTTGCCCGGCATCCACCCAGGCGGAATACCAAAAGCTTCCTAAAGCATGAATCGACGCCCGGAATTGCTTTTCCACCATACCGTTTAATACCTGGTTATAGGATTTCGAATACGCTGCGGAATACTGAAAAAGTAATTGACCCTTCCGGCTGTGAAAACCATGTACACGGTCCGCCGGATATGCCTTTCGTAAATCTGATTCCAACGTCAGTACCGAATCAACCAGTTGGTGGCTGTGCTCGACGATCCGCCATATTTCATCTCTCACGGAATATATATAATACGCTGCCCCGGTTACCAGTTCATATTCCTGCATAAACAATTCAGGAAGACGGGTTTCCCAAAAAGCGTGAATGCCGGCCTGTCCGCTCAATTGCCCATTATAATTAGCGGTCGTATGGAGAGGGACTTGGGCATCGGCCAGGTAATGCCCCAGGTCGGCCGAATGACGAAGGATGGATTTTTTATCAAGTCTCGCCATAGCACTAATGAGGCTTGAGTACGTTTTCTCGATCTGCCAGGGCAATAGGCCGAAATGCCGTAAGCTATCCATGCCGAAGCTATCCAGAGCTGTTTTAAAATCTTTCGGAGGCCGGTAGTCCGGATAGCCGGGGAAATCATCCAGGTCTATAAAATGGCGGGGGCCTTCCTTTTCATTTACATGTACTCGTTTGTCAGCATCTACGGCATGTTCCTGCAAATAATACAAATGTATTTTATAGAAACGATTCATTGGGGCGGGTAGGGTAAAAACAGCTCTCCGGTTTATTTCTTTATGAGCGGTGAACCCCCACAAGCTATGTTTGGAAGGTAGGGTGAATTGAAGGTAGAAACCAAGCAGGAAAGTCGTAAGCATATTGGTTTATAATTCTTTGCAATTTAATCAAAAGATTTGCTTTTCTGAAAAAATGCGTTACCTTTGCACTTCTAAAATACAAAGGAATAAGGCTGAAATAAGATGGCAAATCATAAATCATCGATTAAGAGAATCAGAGCGAACGCTGCGAAGCGTCTGAGAAACCGTTACCAGGCAAAAACTACCCGGAATGCAATTAGAAAGCTGCGGGCTACTACAAGCAAAGAAGAAGCACAAGCTTTGTTGCCACGCGTTGTCTCTATGCTTGACCGCTTAGCGAAAAAGAATGTGATTCACAAGAAAAAAGCATCGAATAATAAGTCCCGTCTTACCCGGTTTGTTAATAAACTGGCGTAAACGAAGGCAGACTAATATTTCATATCATAAAAAAGCACCCAGTTTGGGTGCTTTTTTAGTTTCAAAGAGTGCTTATTTTTCTTTGATCAGTTCTAGCACTTGATTTAGCTTATCTTCATTCTCTGCGTAAGGAGCAAGATCAATTATAGCAACCTTTCTGAACTGGATCGGATGACTTTCGCTTTGTAAGGAAATGTATCCACGATCAAGCCGTTTCCCGTCTTCCTTGACTTTCTCGTCGTAATGGTGCACCATTCCTCCCCCAATTTGTGGCTTGGTGTAGGTCATGACGGTATCCCCCTCAATAATATGCCTTATGATGGAATCGCCCAACACCAGCATGTCCGCTCTTACCCACTGATCTCCGGCGTAAGATTTTGAAGATGAGTTAAGGCAGTGATCCGGATAAAGCGCTCCGTCGACCATGGCTTCGGTGCCCGGTGTACAAAGGTTTCCCGTACTGCGGGATTCACCTTCTTTGGCTCCCAGGAACTGTGCTTCCAGAGAAATCGGGTAATCCTGGTCTTTTAGCATGCTTTCAGGAGATTGACAATGCAGCATCGCACCACTGTTTCGCCATGCCCAGCCTTCACCTTCGGGAGCCTGTTCCCCTATGAAGCGATACTCCACTCTTAACAGGTAATGAGCATAGGGTTCTTTGTAAAAAATATGGCCGTACTTTTGGTCGAATTTTTCATAACCATCGGCATAGGAAACCGTAAGCAGACTATCCTCGATACGAAATGTGTTGGCATAATTGTCACCAAGCTCGTGACCGGCAATCTTAACTTTCCAGTCGTCCAGATTCTTGCCGTTAAAGAGATCAACCCATTCTGGGGCCTCTATTTCTTCATGCTCAGGGTTCTTTCCATTGCTTGTACAGGCGAGTTGCTGAACGCCTACTGCGGCAGCCAGACATAAAGTAAGCCATTTATTCATTGGTGCTTTGTTTTTTTGTTCAGGCTAAATGTACAAGAATATTCCTTAGGTGGAACGGATTTTTCTATCTTGCCCGGATTAAACCTGATTATTGCATTTCTAAATGGCCGCTAAAATCAAAGAGCTCAACGAGCGAAGAAACAACATCAAAAACTGGGCACTTGACGATCGACCCCGGGAAAAGCTAGTCTTACATGGGAGCAGGATGCTAAGTGACGCGGAACTACTGGCCATTCTAATCGGGTCCGGCAATACGAAGGAAAGTGCGGTAGATCTGTGTAAGCGCGTGCTTTCTTCCGTCCATCATAATTTGGTCGATCTGGCGCGGCTGGAGTTGAAGGATCTCTGTGCCTTTAACGGGATTGGAGAGGCAAAGGCGTTAACCATTATGGCAGCCATGGAATTGTCCAGGAGGCGTCCATCCGGATTTGATGCCGTCCGGCCAGTAGTCAAAAGCAGTAAAGACGCCTATCTGTTCATAAAGGGACAGCTTGAAGATTTACCTCATGAAGAGTTTTGGCTTATTTTGCTGAATACGGCAAACCGGATCCTGAGCAAGATCCTGATCAGTAAGGGTGGGCGTAGCCTGGTGGCTGTCGACCTGAAGGTTGTCTTTGGAGAGGCGCTTAAGAACAAGGCAACTGCCATGATTCTGGTACATAACCACCCATCAGGCAGCAAAGGTCCAAGCCCGGCGGATCAGCAGTTGACGGGGAAAATTGCTCGTGGGGCTAATCTGCTTGATTTGAAACTGCTGGATCACCTGATCGTAGCGGATCAAAGCTATTTCAGTTTTGCCGATGAGGGCTTGCTGGAGGCCTGAATCCGGTCGGTTGAATTTTTCTTTTTCGCATTTAAAGGTATCTTTGCAGGAATTCACCTGTCTTACGATTAACATACATGAAAATATCTTATAGCTGGCTACGCGATTTCCTGAAATTCAATGAAGAACCCGATCAATTAGCGGACATTTTAACCGGCATCGGTCTGGAAGTGGAAGATATAGAGAAAGTAGATCAGGTAAAAGGGGGGCTGGATGGCTTGGTTATTGGTTATGTACTGACAACTATACAACACCCAAACGCTGACCGCTTAAAGATTACCACGGTAGATGTCGGTGCTGAGCATCCACTTCAGATTGTCTGTGGTGCGCCAAATGTTGCTTCGGGGCAAAAGGTCGTCGTAGCAAAAGTTGATGCGGTGTTGTATCCGTTGGATGGAGAATCGTTCAAGATCAAAAAGTCGAAGATCAGGGGTGAGGTGTCTGAAGGGATGATTTGCGCGGAAGATGAGATTGGCATCGGAAAATCACATGACGGCATCATGGTGCTGGAAGAACATGCGGTAATTGGTCAGAATGCGAGTTCATATTTCAAGTTGGAAAGTGATTACTGCTTCGAGATCGGTCTGACGCCCAATCGTGCCGATGCCATTTCACATATGGGTGTGGCCAGAGACATTGCTGCCTTTCAGCGGAAGCAAATCGTCCTGCCTTCGGTTTCGGTAGAAAAGAACAGCGAGGATGAAGTAATTCCGGTTAATATTGAAGCACCTGATGCTTGTGGGCGTTACGCGTCTGCCGTACTTCGAAACGTCCAGGTAGGGCCGAGCCCGGACTGGATGATTCGCCGGTTACGCTCCGTCGGCTTAAAAAGCATCAATAACGTTGTAGATGTTGCAAACTATGTGATGATTGAACTCGGTCAGCCACTACATATTTTTGATGCGGCGAAGATAAAAGGCGCTAAGGTAAACGTGCGTTATGCAAAAGCCGGGGAAAAACTTACCACGCTGGATACCATTGAAAGGGAATTGCTTACGGAAGATCTGGTCATTGCCGATCAGGACCAGGCTATGTGTATAGCCGGTGTATTTGGAGGACTCAATTCCGGCGTTTCAAATGAAACCGATCGCATATTTGTTGAAAGCGCTTATTTTAACCCGGTAAGTGTTAGGAAAACGGCCAAACGGCATGGGTTGAAAACCGACGCATCATTTCGTTACGAGAGAGGAACCGATCCCGATATGCCTTTTTTTGCATTAAGAAGAGTAGTTGATCTCCTGATTGAAATCGCCGGAGCAGAATTGGAATCGGGTCTGATTGACCGATGTCCACGACCGGTGGAACCGGCTGCTTTTCAAATATCTTACGCCTATGTCAATAACTTGATCGGGAAGCAAATTGGTAATGACACCATAAAAGAGATCCTTTCCGCTTTATCCATCTCATACCAGGAGCTGGATGGAAGTTCCTTACAGGTTACTGTGCCTCCATATCGAGTAGACGTTCAGCGGCCGGTAGATCTTGTTGAGGAAATCCTGCGTATTTATGGCTACAATAAAATAGAGATTCCTGGCCAGTTCAAAGCCTCATTAAATAATAATTCGCTTCTGGAAGCGGATCTCTCGGAAGATACGGTTTCCGCTTTTCTGGCCTCAAACGGTTTTCAGGAGATTATGAATAATTCGTTGACCAAATCCGGTTTGGTTGAAGAAGAGGAAGCCGTTCGGATACTGAATCCGCTAAGTAGTGACCTGAGTGTTATGCGTCAGACCATGCTTTATGGTGGGTTAAGTTCCATCGGTTACAATAAGAAAAGAAAGAACGACGATTTGAAATTCTTTGAATTTGGAAAAACCTACCGCTTACTGCAGCAGTACGAAGAGCAGCGCCATCTGGCAATCTTCATGTCTGGTAATCATTTAGCCAAACAGTGGAACCAGGCGTCGGAAAAAACTGGATTTTTTGCATTAAAGGGTTCGGTTGATGCCCTGTTAAAACGAGTTGGTATTGAGGTATTTGATGTTCAGGATGTTGAAGACAACAATTTGAATTACGGGCTTCACTATCGGAGGGGAGCGAAAGAACTGGTTCGGTTCGGGGAGGTTTCTGAGGAAGCGCTAAATCGTGAGGATATAAACAGCCCAGTATTTTATGCAGACTTCAATTGGGACAACCTCCTAAGCTTTATAGGTAAAAAGGGTATAAAATTTAGAGAGATACCGAAATACCCCAGCGTACGCAGGGATCTCGCCTTACTGGTAGATGAAAAAATCACGTTTCAGCACCTTGAACAGGTGACCAGGAAAACAGATAAAAAGATCATCCAATCCGTTCATGTTTTCGATGTTTATAAGGGAGAAAAGCTTCCGGCAGGAAAGAAATCATACGCACTCTCTTTCACACTTCAGGATCAGGATAAAACGCTCACCGATCCGCAAATTGATGCGATTATAAAGAAATTAATTATTAACTTTGAAAAAGAAACCGGAGCAGAAGTGCGAAAATAATCGTTTCGGCAGGCTCAGCAATTAAGCTGGTCAGTTAATAGACCGGGCGCTTTTTGAATAGTTTATTTGTTTGATATGGCTTCATCCGTTTCCTCGCAGTTAAATACGATTATCGGCAATACTTCCAGGTTACTGGAAATTTGTTCAGCGTTGCAGGAAGAGAATGATCTCTTGAAACTAGAAAATCAATCTATCAAGGTTGCTTTTGAAGCCAGCAAGAATAAAACCAAAGAACTGGAAGAGAAAGTTAAGGCGCTCGCTGTCGCCAGATCGCTGGAGGGTAGCGAATTGATTCTCGAAGCAGGTGGTGAAGCGGTCGTTGCGGGTAATGGCGATATTAAAAGAAAAATAAACGATTTCGTCAAGGAAATAGATAGGTGTATCGAACTACTTAAATAGACATTAAAAACGCTGCCGGATGGGAGATATCTCCATAAAAATAAATATTGCTGACCGGATTTATCCGTTGCGGATAGAGATGGAAGAGGAGGAAATGATCCGTCATGCAGCCAAACTGATCAATGATCGAATAAAGGATTTGCAGGAGAACTACGCCGTACGGGATAAGCAAGATTTACTTTCTATGGCTGTTTTGCATTATGCCACGGCTGCTTTAAAAGCAGAACGAGATAGCAAAGCGGAGGATAGCCAGGTGACAGAGAAGGTTTATCGGTTGGATAAAATGCTGGAAGATTTTTTTAAAGATTAGCGGAGCTAATCGGATATATAAGGGAATAGCCGCAGTTAATTCGGGTTTCAATTTTTTTTAAACTTAACACTTCGATATCAAAGAAGCGTAAAAAGAACATACTTCATCTTGCCCTGGTGGCCACCTGAAGACAGTTTATACGCTAAACCTGTATAGAGAAGTTTAAAAACGTGAAACTTTGTATTGACTGCGGTTTTTTGTGTTTAATTAACCGCTTTATAACAGAATATAAATAAATATCAACTATGGAATATATCATTTACGTGCTCGTAGGCTTGATAGCCGGATTTCTTCTCGGGCGATATGTGCTGCGTTCCTTCTGGAAAAAACAGGAGCAGTCTGCACAAAATAAGGTTAAGCGTATCCTGAAGGAAGCAGAACATGAAGCTGAAATGCTGAAAAAGAATAAGCTTTTAGAGGCGAAGGAGAAATTCCTTCAGTTAAAGTCAGAGCATGAAAGGGAAGTAAGCCAAAAGAATAATACCATCAGCCAAAAGGAAAACTCCATTCGCCAGAAGGATCAGTCTCTCAGTTCAAAACTGGAAAATATTAATAAAGAAAAGCAAGAGCTCGATAACGTTCGCAAGAACCTGGATCGGCAATTGGAAGTCAATGCGAAGAAGCAGGCTGAAGTTGATCAGCTGAAGCTTCAGCACATCAAGCAACTGGAAACCATCGCAGGCCTTTCTGCTGAGGAAGCTAAAGAACAGTTGGTAACCAACCTCCGGGAAGAAGCGCGCTCGAAAGCGATGATGCAGATCAAGGATATTGTGGATGAGGCAAAATTAACCGCTAATAAAGAAGCCAAGAAAGTGGTTATTCAAACCATTCAGCGGACCGCCACCGAAAGTGCTATTGAGAACACTGTATCCATCTTCAACATTGACAACGATGAGATAAAAGGAAGAGTAATTGGTCGTGAGGGTAGAAATATACGTGCATTAGAGGCAGCTACCGGCGTGGAGATTATTGTAGATGACACGCCCGAAGCCATTATTTTATCTGGCTTCGATCCGGTCAGAAGGGAAATTGCCCGGCTTGCCCTGCACCGCCTTGTTACAGACGGACGTATACATCCGGCTCGTATCGAAGAGGTTGTTGCAAAGACAAAAAAGCAGATTGAAGATGAAATCGTAGAAATTGGAGAGCGTACCGTGATCGACCTCGGTATTCACGGTTTGCATCCGGAATTGATCCGTATGGTCGGTCGTATGCGTTACCGCTCATCCTACGGGCAGAATTTGCTGCAGCACTCCAGGGAAGTAGCTAATTTCTGTGCAACAATGGCGGCAGAGCTTGGATTAAATGTGAAGCTGGCAAAAAGAGCGGGACTGCTTCACGATATTGGAAAAGTTCCCGATGACAATCCTGAACTTCCTCACGCACTGCTAGGAATGCAACTGGCTGAAAAGTACAAAGAACATCCGGATGTTTGCAACGCTATTGGTGCTCACCACGACGAGGTAGAAATGACTTCCATGATTTCTCCGATTGTACAGGCCTGCGACGCCATCTCAGGCGCTCGTCCAGGTGCACGGCGTGAGGTGGTAGAAAGCTATATCAAGCGATTGAAGGAACTTGAAGAACTGGCTTTATCCTATCCAGGTGTTGAAAAGACTTTTGCTATTCAAGCTGGAAGGGAGCTTCGGGTCGTTGTCGAAAGTGAAAAGGTAACCGACGCTGAAGCCGAAGTTTTAGCAGCAGACATATCGAACCGTATACAGACAGAAATGACTTACCCCGGGCAGATCAAAGTTACCGTTATCCGGGAAACGAGATCTGTTTCATTCGCTAAATAATTGAAATTAGAAAAGGCTGTAAACACAGCGTGTTTACGGCCTTTTTTGTTGATCGATGAAGAAAAAAAATCCGCAAAGAAAGCAGGAATCTGCCCTTGAGAAAACCTTTAAGTTCTTAGAATCCTTTCAGAAGTTTTCGCTTGAACCGCTGGCTCTTATCGTCTTCTGGTTTGGCCTTTCCGCGACAATCTGGGCAATCCCATTTCCTGAAATTTCATTTATGGGAAGGTTCAATGGGTTTTTCAACTGGTTCACCCTGTTCATGGCTGGAGTCATTTACTATTACCTGAAGCTTGCCCCAACACTTTCGTACGCAATGTTATTAAGTTTTGGCGTTTTTAGCTTTCTGATCGTTCAACTGGAATATCTGGAGCAAGATGGTGGTCTGCCTATGGTCAGTGTGGCCTTGTTATGCCTTGTGGTAGGTCTTGCTGTCGAGTTTATTGGATTCAGGAAGAAAAATCCGTCAGCCGGCCTGAAAATATTCCAGCAGCGCCTGTTCATAGGCCCGCTTTGGTACTGGTCCAAGGTCTTCGAAAAACTTTCCGTGCCCTTTTAACGCTTCAGAAAATTAACAACAATTTCACAAAGACTTAACTGCTTGGTTATCTGATTACGTTAGTTTAGTACTGAACAAATTTGATGACCAGGTGTTATGAAAACATTAAAGCGTTTTATAAACAAAATGACTTTGCGGTTGTTCAGCTGGCAAATGCGATCAGCTTTTATGCACTAACCGCGCAGCCTTAGGATTTTAAAAAAGATGAAGTTGCTGTATGCCGTGCAAGGAACTGGAAATGGCCACCTGAGTCGTGCTATGGACGTTGTTCCCTGTCTTCGGAAGAGAGTTGAGGTGGATGTACTCATCAGTGGTATTCAGGCTGACCTAAATCTCCCCTTTGATGTCAAGTACCGATACCATGGTTTAAGTTTCATTTTTGGTAAAGCTGGCGGAGTCGATCTTTGGAAGACCTTTATGAATAACAGGGTCAGAGAGATTGTTCGCGAAGTCAACGAAGTTCCTGTTGAACAATACGACTTTATTATTAACGATTTTGAACCGGTAAGTGCGTGGGCATGCTATCTGCGCGAGCATCCTTGCATTGGTTTAAGTCACCAGTCGGCCGTGCTTGATTCCATGTCTCCCAAGCCGGAGGAAGTGGATATGATGGGTAAATTCATCCTTAAAAACTACGCGCCTGTCGGTCAGCACTTCGGTTTTCACTTTCAGCCTTATAACAATAATATATTCACTCCGGTTATCCGCCAGCAGATCAGGAACCAGAAGATTACGAATGGAGACTATTATACCGTCTACCTCCCTTCTTATAGTGACGCCAGGCTTTTAAAACATCTGCTGCGTTTCGGAGATGTCCGCTGGAAAGTTTTTTCAAAACACAATCGCGTCCCCTTCTCCATCAAAAACGTGCAGGTACAGCCCATTAACAACGAATTGTTTGTCAGCAGTATGGCAGGTGCCCGTGGGGTACTCTGCGGAGCTGGTTTCGAAACGCCGGCAGAAGCACTTTATTTAAAAAAGAAATTACTCGTTATCCCCATGAAAAATCAGTACGAACAGCACCTTAATGCGGCGGCGCTAAAACAAATGGGCGTTCCGGTACTGAAGAGTCTGAAGTCTAAATACGATATCCAGATCCGGGAATGGCTGGATTCGGATTCCTGTGTTGAAGTCAATTATCCCGATCAAACCCAGGAAATTATTGATACGGTTTTGGAACGGTATAAAGTAACCGTTTAGATGGATAGCAAATCATTCGGGGAAAATTTCGTTTGGGGGGTGGCCAGTGCAGCAGCACAGGTCGAGGGATCTATAGATGCCGAGGGAAAAGGTCCCTCCATTTGGGATACGTTCGTTAAAAAGAAAAATAAAATAAAAAAAGGGCAGGACCACTTTCAGGCATGCGACTTCTATTACCGTTATCGTGAAGATATTCAGTTAATGAGACGCCTGAATATTCGGCATTTCAGATTTTCAATCGCGTGGTCACGTATACTACCGGAAGGAGGTAGTGAAATAAATGAAGCGGGTGTTCAGTTCTACAACGAATTGATCGACTACTGCCTTGAACAAGGGGTGACACCCTGGGTTACTTTATATCATTGGGACCTTCCGCAGTCTATTGAAGACCGCGGTGGCTGGACCAGCCGCGGTATCCTGACTGATTTCGAACAATACGTGATCGTGTGCGCGGAGAAATTTGGCGATCGGGTGAAACACTGGATGGTATTAAATGAACCAGTGGTTTTTACCGGCGCGGGATACTTTTTGGGAATACATGCGCCAGGGCGTTATGGATTAAGCTCCTTTCTCGCTGCCGTTCACCATTCCACCCTGGCCATGGGTGTAGGGGGTAGAATCCTCCGGCACAGGATTCCAGATGCTAAGATCGGTACTACTTTTTCCTGTTCTCCTGTTGAGCCGAAAAGCAACCGTCCATCGGACCTTCGTGCAGCGCAACGAGTAGACGCAATCCTCAACCGCTTGTTTATTGAACCTATCCTTGGGATGGGCTATCCCACCGATACAATCAAAGCACTGAAGCGTATAGAGCGATATGTATTGCCGGAAGATAAATCGTTAATGCCTTTTAAATTCGATTTTATTGGCATACAAAACTATACCCGAGAGGTTGTTGCAAGATCATTCTTCATGCCCTATCTGAACGCAAAATTAGTTCCTCCAGCTAAAAGAGGAATTTCGGAAACAACCGCTATGGGCTGGGAGGTCTATCCGGAGGCTATATATACCATGATTCGGCAATTTGCCGCTTATGAAAACTGTCCGCCGATCTACATAACCGAGAACGGTGCCGCCTTTCCGGATACCTTCGAAGATGGTGAGGTGCACGATGAAAAGCGTCGGAGCTATATTGAGAAAAACCTTGAGCAAATTCTACGTGCCCGAAAGGAGGGTATTTCGGTTGAAGGCTATTTCGTTTGGACGTTTACCGATAATTTCGAATGGGCAGAAGGCTACGATCCGCGTTTCGGTATCGTCTACGTAGATTTCAAGACCCAGGGTCGATATGTGAAAGACAGCGGGAAGTGGTACTCGGAGTTCATTCGTTAACTAGTTACGCGAAAAATACCGTTTTTATTACCTTTATAAAAAGCCTTCAAATATGCTGGTATTGGTAAGACATGGAGAGTCGCAATGGAATCTGGAAAACCGCTTTACGGGCGATGTTGACGTAGAGCTTACGCCACACGGGGAAGAAGAAGCCCGCCTTGCCGGTGAAAAGCTGGAAGGCATTCATTTTGGATTGGCCTTTACCTCAGCATTGACCAGGGCTCAACATACATTGAATATTATTCTTGGAGAGATAGGGCAGCCTGATTTAGAAGTGGTGCGGGACAAAGCACTTAACGAGCGCAATTACGGAGACTTGCAGGGGCTTAACAAAACCGAGACTGCGTTGAAATTCGGAGAAGAGCAGGTGCATTTATGGCGGAGAAGTTACAATGTCCGGCCCCCGAATGGTGAAAGCCTTGCGGACACCGCTAACCGGGTTATTCCCTATTATAAAAATAGGATAGAGCCTCTTGTCGCTAGTGGAGACGACGTCTTGATTGTCGCGCACGGAAATAGTTTGCGGGCGCTGATGATGTATCTGGAAAATCTGGACTCGGGTAGTATTGCGGAAGTCAACATACCAACAGGTGTGCCCAGGCGTTACGAAATTTCGCAAAGTGGACAAGTCTTAAACGCAATATACCTTTAAAAATCGTAGGTTTGTCTGTTAACATTTTAAATATGATTAAAAGACAACTGGCCATAACCGGAACCACCCTTTTAATTGCCTGTTCCCTATACGGACAACAGCCGCAACGACAAAATAAACAGAGCATAAGTAATCCAGCAGAAAACAATATGGAGCAGAAAAGTTTAGACACGGCTTCTTACGCATTCGGTCTGAGTATGGCCAGAGATCTCAAAGAACGAGGTTTGACAGATCTTAATGCAGGCTTGGTAGCCAAAGCCATAGAAGACTTTTTTAACGAACAACCGCTGATGGTCAGCGAAGAAGAAGGGTACGAAGCTATACGGACAGCGCTTAACGACGCTGCGGAAAAGCAAAAGAAAGAAAAAAGTGCTGCCGGTGAAACCTTTTTGGCGGAAAACGCAAGGAAAGATGGAATCCATTCCACCGAAAGCGGCCTTCAGTACGAGATCGTCAGGGATGCAAACGGTCCCAAACCCCTGGATACCGATCAGGTAACGGTACACTACAAAGGTACGTTGATGGATGGGAAAGTTTTTGACAGCTCCTACGAAAGAGGCGAGCCGACTTCCTTCCCGTTAAATAGGGTTATTCCTGGATGGCAGGAAGGACTAAAGCTCATGCCGGTAGGTGCGCACTACCGTTTTTATATACCCTATCAGCTGGGATATGGAGAGCGGGGAGCCGGTTCGGACATTCCCCCCTATAGTGTACTTATCTTTGATGTCGAGTTGCAGAAAATCGGAGGATGAAAAAACGGCGTTTAGGAGGGTCAGATCTGGAGGTGAGCGAGGTTGCTTTCGGTTGCATGTCCATGGGCGATCAGCCAAAGCAAATAGACCGCCTGTTGAGGAAAGCGGTAGATCAGGGTATTAACCTTTTTGATACCGCAGACCTATATGATCGTGGCATGAATGAACTGCATGTAGGTACAAGCCTTAAACCGATCCGACAAGACATTCTTCTGGCTACCAAAGTGGGTAATCAATGGAAGGCTGACGGAACCGGGTGGAATTGGAATCCAGGTAAAGATTATATACTAGAAGCGGTAAATCAAAGCCTGCGTCGGCTGCAAACTGACTATATAGATCTTTATCAACTGCACGGAGGTACGCTTGATGATCCAATGGAAGAGACGATAGAAGCTTTTGAGCAATTGGTCAAAGAAGGAAAGATACGATATTACGGGATTTCATCCATCAGGCCGGATACCATCCGTGCTTACACAGAGCAGTCAGCTATGCAAAGTGTAATGATGCAATACAGTCTCCTTGACCCCCGGCCGGAAGAGGCCATGCTCCAGTTTCTGGAAACAGAAGAAATTAGCGTACTGGCCAGGGGAGTATTCGCTCAGGGCCTTCTGCTGAATAAAGAATCTAAAGCCTATCTTCAATACAGTTCAGGGGAGGTGACTAAGGCCTCCAGACTGATGACGCAGCTTGCGGAAGCCAAAGGCGTTGATAAAGAGGCTACCGCACTCGCATATGTACTGACTAAGGCTCAAGTGGCCAGTGCCGTAATCGGTATTCGTACAGAAGAACAACTCGACGGACTTTTAGCCGGGTATAAGCATCTGGACAAAATTCAGGGCGAGGATTTTCAGTCCATACGGGAAGAATTGCGTACCATTCAGTATGAAAAACATCGCTAACCAAAAACAGAAAATAATATGAAACTAAAAAAACACTTAATGAACGGCATATTGGCTTTAGTAGCTATTTGTGCCAGTACCAACATCTCAGAAGCTCAAGACAGACCAGAGGAAAAGCTTGGCTGGAAACTAGGAACACAGGCATACAGCTTCAATCGCTTTACGTTCGCTGAGGCCCTTTCGAAAACCGATAGTTGCGATCTCGATTATGTTGAAGCGTTTCCCGGTCAAACCATCGGAGGCGGTGTTGACGGCAAAATGGATTTCCATATGCCAGCTGCAAAGCGGAAGGAAGTTCAAAAATTGTTGAAAGATAAAGGCATCAAGCTCGTTGCTTTTGGTGTTGTTAACGCTGAGGATGCGGACGACTGGCGTCAGCTTTTTGAGTTCGCCAAAGCTATGGGGATCTCAAACATCAATACCGAGCCAAAAAAAGAACATCTGCCGGTAATTGGTGAGTTGGCTAATAAGTACAAAATTAAAGTATCCATTCACAACCATCCCCAACCTACAGCATACTGGAATCCAGACACTGTTCTCAATGCCATTAAAATGGCTAACAGCAAGTATGTAGGTGGTTGCGCGGATATCGGACACTGGGTTCGCTCCGGACTTGACCCGGTTGAAAGTCTTAAAAAATATAAGGGACATGTCAATCATCTACATTTCAAGGATCTGAACGAGCTAAACAATAAAAAAGCTCACGATGTACATTGGGGCACCGGTGTGAGTAATGTCAAAGCCGTAATGCAGGAGTTGAAGGACCAGAAATTTAAAGGTATGTTAAGTGCTGAATACGAGTACAACTGGCTGGCTAATTCTGCTGACATCGCGGAAAGCGCCAAGAATTTCCGGAAAATGGTAAAAGAGCTTAAGTAATCTTGAGCGAAGGCTGAAGGTAAATAAAAGCCTGATGCAGAAGAAAGCACGATACGTTTTGGGATGTATCGTGCTTTTCTATTATAAATCAACCTAAACCTGTAATAGTTTTCACAAATCCTATGCCAAATCTTCTTCAGCAATTGTGCTTTTGTGCTACAAGTTTCGGTAATTTGGCTAAACTTGTTCAGGATATCTGACAGATATTTGCAATATAAATTTCAACAGATATGAAACTCATTGCTATTATACTTCTGCTAAGCTCCGCTTTTCTGAGCATCAAGCATGGCTGGGATTCCTTTCAGCCAAATAATGCCGAACAATCAAAGATGATGTCGGATATGGGCATAACCAGTAGTATGCTTCCCTATTTTGGCGTTTTCTCTATTGCACTAGGAATCATGCTTTTCTTTCCACAAACTTTTTTCATTGCTAATGTGCTGAATGCAGTAACGATTTTGCTGATCATGGCCTTGTCTTTGAAAGCCGGAAATTACCGTATGGCGTTAATCGAAATACCTTTTCTGGCCCTGCCGCTGGTGATGATCTGGCTGAAATATCCGTTTAGTTTTAATCGTTAATTGCTTACCCATGTCAAATAAAACACCTTACAGAATAGCATCCGTTACGGAAATACATCGTTTAATGGGCCGTCCAAAGCCACAGCATCCCCTTATAGGCCTAATTGATTTAAAGCAGTTAAAGAACGATTCAAAAATAG
>JBMDWN010000181.1:0-3909 GCA_048595275.1 Olivibacter sp.
AACCTGCCCGTACCCAATGTTCCGCATTTCAGCCTTACAAACCCTGATTACTCTATATCCGAGATATCGGGCTACTTCAACACTTCCAGTCCCCAGCCGGTAACGCGGTACTTTGTCAATGGCTTCTATCTGCAAGACCAGGTATCGTGGGGACCGTTTCAGGCTTTGATCGCGCTCAGGCAGGAATTCTATACGGACATACTAAATTATGAGCAGGAACATAGTGAAGAGGTTGTTCAGCAAGCGCTGATCCCGAGATTTGGATTGGTATACACCCCGCTGGATCCGGTCAGTTTTTACGGAACGTATGTGCAGGGCTATCAACCGCAAGGTGCCGGCACCATCGGCGACCCGGCACGTTTTGGCGGCCCTTTCGACCCGCTGAGCAGCGAAATGTTTGAGGTGGGGTCAAAAATGGAATTTCTTCAGAAAATGCTAAGCGTTAATCTGGCTCTATATCATATCGAACAAAACAACATTCTGATCAATGCGAACGACCCTGGAAATCCGGAATTACTCCGGCAGCTCGGTCAGCAACGCTCCAAAGGGATAGAACTCGATGTATACGGACAAATTCGTCCGAACCTCAGTATAACCGCTAATCTGGCTGTAAACGAAACCATTATTACAGAGAGTGATAATCCGGACGAAATTGGCAACCTGTTACCAAATGCACCAAAACACCAGGGGGGATTTTGGGCGAAATATAACTTTGTTAGTCCTGCTCTGAAAGGCATTGGTATCGGAGCGGGAGTAAACTATGTGAGTCCGCGGGCAACCTTCAATGAAGTACTGACCCTCCCCTCCTATACGGTTGCTGACCTGGCTTTGTACTACAGCGTTGACAAATTCCGAATTTCCGCTAACTTGAATAATGTTTTCGATAAAACGCATTGGGTCGGTGGATACGATTACAATCGGCTCTTCCCGGGGACACCCCGAAACTTTCTGATTGGTCTGGGTTATACGTTCTAATCATATATCATGCGTAGTAAGCAAAATAATCGAAACTTTTTATGGACGCTGCACCACTGGGCGGGTCTCTATTTTGGAATTTTGATCGGTATGCTTTGCTTCACTGGTGCAATGGCTGTCTTTATTCCTGAAATCGACGGACTCATCGTCAAGCACCATTATGGCGCGATGACATCTGGAAAAGCCGGTACGCTTAACCTAAACCATTCAATTGATTCCTTGCAGAAGGCCTTTCCAGGCCTCAGTTCTTTAATGATCGTCCTACCAGAACGAAAAGATGCTCCCGTCCACGTAGATCTGATTACAAAAAAAGATTCTGGTCCGGGCATTGAACGTTATGATTTTTTCCTGGATGGTGCCCGCGGCCACTTTTTGGGAAAAAGAGATCACCAGAATGCCATTGCTAACTACCTGCGCCAGATGCACGTTCGTTTGTATGAAGGAAATTGGGGCAGGCAATTGGTCGGTTTAGGCGGTGTAGCCCTTACCGTTCTGGTCGTTACCGGCTTCCTGATTTACGGCGATTTTATGAAGAAACAGGAATGGCCAAAGCGAAGAAAATCGCTTAAACTACGCATCAAAATGGCTGACTGGCATAAACTGTTAGGGATTAGTGCTTTGGCATTTAACCTGGTAATTGCCATTACAGGTGCGTGGTTAGGGCTTCAACCGTATCTAATGCGGTGGTTAGATATCCGGATACCCAATAATTATTACGAGCAGTCCATAGAAATGACAGCAGATGCAGACAAAGCACAAGCGGTTGATTGGAATCAAGCGCTTGTTTCAACTGCTAAGCTGTTTCCAGAGCTTTCCGTCACAGATATGAGTTTGTCTACTGATGGTTCGTCGACAATTCTTATCCGGGGTGACGTACCGGGTCTGATTTACGAAAGAAGCATCAGCTCAATTGTATTGGATAAACAAACTTATAAAATGAAGTCCCTATACGACATCCGTAAGCAGCCCTTGGCTTCGAAGCTTTTCTACATACAGGAACCGCTTCATTTCGGAGATTTTGGAGGGATCGGCCTGAAACTGTTATACGCGGCGCTAGGCCTCGCAAGCGCTTTTCTATCCCTTAGCGGATTTCTTATTTACCTTTATCGAACAGAAAAAAAGTCGCAACGAATGTCATCCGGCAACCTTAAAATCACCTTTATATGGTCTCTGGGCCTGTTACTATTTTTAGCCGTTATTGCGCTAGTAAGTACCCAAATGGGATACAACCTTGCGGCTCAACTGGCAGCGATATTGGTCAATGGATCTATCATCGCCTGGCTTGTTTACGCCCTGTTCATGCGCATTCGAAAAAAGGAATTGATTACTTCGAGAGAAAAGTTATGAAGAAACAGCATCATATCGAGCATTACCTTGTACCACTCGCCTTATTCTGTGGAAATATTTGCTTTGTACACCTCTTGTATGCTTTCGAAGGAAATCTGCATTATTCAACGCTGCAGAAAGGGCTTTTGAGCATCACTATTGTGATATTGATCGTATCGCTAATCAGCAAAAACAAAATTGCACTTGTGTTCTCCTGCTTATTCTATGGGCTGATTCTAGCCCTTTATTCTTAGCGATGGTTTAGCTTTTCGGCAAGCGCAGTCAAATACTCATTCGCTTCGGCCATCGCAGCCGGTGAAACCCGTTTTGTATCTGTGTCGGGCTGTATTTCCGGTCGCCTACTCTTGTAATTTATCAGGACCATCAGGTCATCGCTTCCCCAATAAAAATCGTAGATCATCGCCAGGCTTTCACTGCCCTCATTCAGATAAGGTCCGAGTCCATACAACCAGGCCACGGCAGGCAGAATATCGTGATAGTTTTCACTAAAAAAAAGAACACAGAAGAACCAACATTCTTTCGCTTCATCATACTGTTCGAAAGCTCCGTAACGGGGATCATCCAGTAACTTCTGAACAAACCCGCAGTTTTCAGAAAATTCATAAACCGGAATCTCCGTCAGCCGAGTCTTGGAATACATCTCCTGATGATCCCACCAGGACTCCAGATGCTTGTCCAGATGAACCGGTAAAGGTGGGGCAGCTAAAAACCGATCAAGTTCACTTCTGCGGAGGTGGGCATTAACATATAACGTAAGCGGTTCAGACATTAGATTCCGGGTTTGCTCCTGCCATCAAAAGCTGTTCAAAGATCTCCGTGAAGCCCCGCTGACTCGCAAAATGAATAGCACTATGTCCATCGTTATCGACGGCATTTACGTCTGCGCCGTCATCGATCAACAACGCGGTAAAATCATTGAATCCATTTTGAGCCGCAATGATCAGGGGTGTTTCGCTAAAACTATTACGGGCGTTGATTTCTGCCCCCGCTTTAAGCAATGTCCTGGCCAGGTGTAATCGCCCCATCCCTGCTGTATAATGCAGGGCCGAATTTCCGCTTAGAACCCGAAGGTTGACGTCAGCGCCATACTGTACCAGCAGTTCCAGCAGATGGCTGTTGGAATTATTCACCGCCAGAATTAACGGACTTACACCGTCGTTATTCAGGGCATTTACTTCCGGTTTCTCGCCCTTCAACAGGGCCTGAACCGTTTCACTCTGGTTATTATAAACCGCCTGATGTAATGGGGTATTCCCATGATCATCTTTACGGGGAGTATCCTGACCAGGCAGTGCTTTCACCAGATCCCGCATACCATTCGCCGTAGCATGATCGTAAGCCAGGAAGCCCGCATTATCCCGCAGACCCGGATCGGCACCCAAACTGATCAAATGAAGGGCCGTCTCCGTTTTATAGGCGAGCACGGCATAAAACAAAGGTGTTTGTCCCTGATTTGTCGAGACGTTTATGTCAGCGCCGGCATCTGCAAGCAAGCTGATGCATTCTTTACTTCCGATTTTCGCTGCTGCATGCATCGGGCTTTCGCTGTAGTTGTTATACAAATTCACGTCTGCACCTGCCTCAATG
>JBMDWN010000182.1:0-3923 GCA_048595275.1 Olivibacter sp.
CCTCATGCTGGAATGGACCTTTACGGACGGAACGAAAGAAACGGAAAAAATTCCGGCTTACATCTGGCGGAAGAATGAACAACAGGTGACTAAGGTCTTTGCAAAGGAGAAAGAGGTGGCCTCCCTGCTGCTGGATCCTGAACGGGAAACGGCGGATATAGAGGAATACAACAACAGCTGGCCAAGACAGGCGGTGCCTACCAAGTTCCAGCTTTTCAAACAACAACAGGGTCCGCGGGGCGCTTCTTCAGGCGGTAACCCGATGCAGCGCCGGCAGTAAAAGGACTATAAAACACTTCCAACGGCCCTTAGGGGCCTTTTTTTATTTTTTCTTATTTATTTAGATCGATTCTACACAATTGCTATATTTGCAACGGTTTTCGCACAACCAAAGAAAGAAAAAGGCCATCCAGTTCGCACCTGGATGACCTCTAAAGGTTCTTAAGAACCTGCTTCAACCGTTCAGATAGTAAAAGCAATGCAAATTAAACAATTTTTGCTTAAGGGGCTTTTTATGGCCCTTATTTTCCCGCTTTCCGCGCAGGAAAAACCAGCTACAGCCCGCCTTAGCGGTCTGCTTACCGATTCACAAGGCCAGCCTGTTCCTTCTGCCACCATCCAGCTTGATGCTCCGTTACAACAAGTCCGCTCGGACGAGCAGGGACGCTATCGAATTGCTGACATCCGTCCCGGGAGACGAAACTTGAGTATTCGTGCCATGGGTTATTCGCCTGTTCAGCGGGAAATCCTTTTCGAAGCTGGAAAAGAGCTGACGCTGAATCTGGTCCTGGAGGCTTCTGTTTCGGAAATGGATGAAGTCAATGTCCTGGGGCGCAGCAAGAACCAGGAGGTGAATCGCCAGGCTTATAATGTTACTTCCATTGATGCCGCTAAGCTTTACAACACGACCCTCGACTTGTCGCACGCGCTGGACCGGGTCTCCGGTGTCCGCGTCCGGGAAACGGGTGGTGTGGGTTCTGCTTTCAATTTCTCGCTGAACGGATTTACGGGCAACCAGGTAAAGTTTTTTATCGACGGAATCCCGATGGATAACTTCGGATCTTCCTTCCAGATCAACAACATCCCGATTAATTTGGCTGAACGGGTTGAGGTGTATAAAGGGGTCGTACCGATCTGGCTCGGCGCGGATGCACTGGGTGGAGCGGTGAATATCGTAACCGGAAACGGTAAACGGAATTACCTGGATGCTTCCTATTCTTATGGTTCCTTCAATACGCACCGGACGACGATCAATGCGGCGGTGACCTCGGCTTCGGGCCTGACCTTCCAGCTGAATGCTTATCAGAATTATTCGGATAATAATTATTGGGTGAATGTTGATGTTGCTGATATCAATACGGGCGCATACTACCCGGATCAACGCGTCCGTCGATTTCATGATACGTTTCGAAACGAGATGATAATAGCCAATGTTGGTTTCGTTAATAAACCCTTTGCGGACCAACTTTTATTTGGCATCAATCTCGGCCAAAATTACAAGGAGATTCAAACCGGTGCCCGTATGGTTTCTGTTTTCGGACAATGGCATACCAGAGGTAATATAGTGATGCCAACCATTAAGTATCAAAAGAGAAATTTGTTCGTGAGAGGTTTGGACCTTAATATAAATGGGAATTACAATCTCGGTCGTGAACAGACAATAGACACCGCTTTTCGGCGATATAATTGGTTCGGTCAATATAAAGAGTATGATGGCGAAGGCAGTGAAAGGTCAAGAACGATGAACAGGTTTGCCAATAATAACGCTTTGGCTACCGCTAATTTGTCATACCTACTTGCCGAAAATCACCAGTTCACGCTAAGTAACACCCTGACCAATTTCAACAGAAAACAAAGCGATGAGCTTTATCCGGAAGAGGAAAAATATCGATTGCCACAAAAAGCATTAAAAAACGTGACAGGATTGGGATATAAGTTTGATTTCCGCAAAAAATGGTCAACAAGCTTATTCGGAAAACATTATCTACAAAAAACAACCTATGCCCGCTCGGTCAATCCGAGTGGAAATTGGGGGGACGTTGCTTATGAATATCAAAAAAACACCTTCACACGTTTCGGGTACGGACTCGCAACTTCATATGACTTCTCCCAAGCGCTGCAAATCAAGGCATCTTACGAAAAAAGCAATCGCTTACCGGAGAGCCAGGAGTTATTTGGTGACATGATTAATCAGGCTAGCAATTTCGATCTCAAACCGGAAAGCAGTGATAATATAAATCTTGGTTTAACCTATAACACAAGGGTTAACCAGCATGCGTTTGCTATTTCTGGCGGATTGATCTACCGGGATGCAAAAGATTTTATCCGGGCTCGACTTAACAATAATCAAACAATGCTCGTCATGGAGAATATTGGTAGCGTCCGAACGAAGGGCATTGATGGGGAGCTCCGATATTCTTATGCAAAGTGGCTTACAGCCGGGTTTACTTTAACTTATCAGGACATACGAAATATGACGGAGTTTGAACCGGAATCTACTTCACCCAGCCTTGTCTATAAGGATCGGATGCCAAATATGCCCTTTCTTTTTGGAAATGCTGACGTATCGGTTTTCTTCTCAAACGTTGGAAGGGAGGGTAATACACTCAGTCTAGGCTATAATTTGCTTTACGTAAATGCTTATTACTTGTATTGGCCAAGTCAGGGATCCCGGGAGGGGAAGTACGATATACCAACACAATTAGCGCATGACGCAAATATTGTCTACTCCTTGAAAAACGGTCGGTATAATGTTGCTCTCGAATGCAAAAATCTTACGGACGCCAGACTATTTGACAACTTCAGTTTGCAAAAACCAAGCAGAGGCTATTTTCTAAAGCTTCGATATTTCATCGGAAAATAATGAACACACAAATTAATCTTGTATAATGAAAACAAAACAATTACTCTCTATGCTTGCGGTCATCTGTGCTGCAAGCTTGACTGGATGTGCAAAATCAGATTCTCAGGAGCCAATTGATGGTGGTGGATCGGGAACGGTAAAGTATATTGTAACTGCCAATCCCGTTGGTGCTCAACAGGGGACTGCAGATTATCTGTTAACGGTCGATGATCTAAAAAGTGGATCAATCAGCACACAGGGAAATGGAATAGAGCAAGATGGCAGCTATCGGTATTATGTTACCAGCCAAAATCGCTTTTTCAGTCTTCTTTATGGACAAGGAAATCCGGGCGCAGTAACAACATATTCTTTAGACGGAAGCGGAAAATTGGTGAAATCTTCTAATTTTCAAACGGAAACCGTACAAGTTTTCGCTCCGGTGAACGAAGAACTGCTTTTAATCCGGGTACCGAGAAGTGGTGACAGCAACTCCCTTATGTACCGGATTGATGCCAATCAGTCCATTATTCTGGGGGAAAGTCGTATGGATATTGCTGCATTAGCTGGTAACGGCGAAAGGGCTCACTTTACCTGGGCGACTCAAGTCGGTGATAAGGTTTTTGCTCCTTATATGAGCATCAAAGGATGTTGTAACGACGTCTTCGGTACATCATTTCCAGACAGTTCTTGGGTAGCTGTACTGAATTATCCCGACCTGACACTGGATAAAGTAATCCGTGACAACCGAACAAGTTATATTGGAAGCTATTTTAATAATGGCCTATTTGTGGACGAAAATGGAGATGCTTATGCATTCTCTCCAGCTGCTGCTACCTCTAATGGGCAATCCTCGTCGACGAAGCCTTCTGCCTTTGTAAGAATTAAAAAGGACGCCTCTGAATTTGATCAGTCTTATTTCTTCAATGTGCAACAAGCCTCCGGAGGACATCACATTAATTCGGCCAGGTATTTTGGCAAGGGAAAATTCCTGTTAGAAATGTATGGAAACGCTGATGCGCTAACAGGAAGCGCTAAGTTTGCTATTGTAGATGTTTACGATCAGTCTTTTCGGTGGGTAACT
>JBMDWN010000183.1:0-22038 GCA_048595275.1 Olivibacter sp.
TTACCGAAACCTGAAGATAACGCTTAATGGAGACGCTTTCCCCGCTATCACGCCGGGATATACCGCAGCGGATGAAGTGCTGAACATCGACAGCACCCTGACGCCTTACCTGAGAAACAGCGAACGGCAGTACCGCACCGAAATACAGTTGGACGAGGCGGTGGTTAATGTTCGTCGCGCACCAAGGCCCCGCCATACGCAATATCCTGCATTGTCCGGACTAAGTCCTATTCCGGACCACCTTATTGATGGCAGTCGCTTTTCCGGTTGCCCTTTACTGATCAACTGTCTTCAAACCGCGGCTATGGGGCTGACGTTTATGGAGAATAACTTCTTTATAACACGCGATTATAACCAGGGGAACCGCACTCCGGTACAAATCTTCCTGAACGGAATGGCTATTGATGTAAATGGTATCAATACGGTAATGCCGGAGGAGGTAGAATCGGTCGAAATATTCCTCCGGGATGATTTGGGTACAGTGAACCGTACCTACCAGAGCAACGGTGTATTACTGATCAACACCAAGAAAAAGCCTGAAGGGACACGCATCTCCGCGAAAGAGCTGGAAGATCTGTTACCGAAGTCCAATATTGTAACCTTCACTCCCTTGGGTTATGTACCGGAGCGTAACTTTTACCTGCCAAAATATACTCCGCAAAGTCCTCCGACGAACGATCTGAGAACAACGGTTTACTGGAACCCTGCCGTTATTACCAAGGATGGTTCGGCTGCCTTTGAATTTAACAACGCGGATGGGAAAGGCACTTATAAAGCCGTAATCGAGGGTATCGATGAATTCGGTAACGTGGGCCGGACCGTTTATCGCTATCAGGTAGATTAACCGCTGAAAGGGGTATTTTTTATCTTGTTTTACAGGCCGTTCGCTTTCAGGCGGACGGCTTTTTCATTTGACGGAGTGCTGATGATTCTGCGTCGGAGATTCAAACATTATTTTGTAAATTTGTGTCCTTAAAAAATTCCGGAGAAAGAAGTATAAAAAACTTCAGGTCATCAGTATCCGGAACGTTAACCTTCTGGTTAACAAAAAATTATTAGAAATTTTTTATAGATGAGTTTAAACATAAACTTCGAAGACAGATTTCAGGATCGTCACATAGCGCCTAACCCGACAGCAGCTTCCGAAATGCTGGAAACCGTGGGTGCTGCCAGCCTCGATCAGCTGATCGATCAAACCGTTCCCCAAAAAATTCGTTTAAAACATCCGCTTGATCTGCCACCGGCTTTAACGGAAACGGCTTATCTGGCGAAGCTGAAAGAGACGGCGTCCAAGAACAAAGTATTTAAGTCTTATATCGGACAAGGTTATTACGATGTTACGCTTCCGGGGGTCATTCAACGCAATGTGTTTGAAAATCCGGGCTGGTACACGCAGTATACGCCTTACCAGGCGGAAATTGCTCAGGGACGACTGCAAGCCTTGCTGAATTTCCAGACGGCTATCATCGATCTTACGGGAATGGAAATCGCGAATGCCTCGCTGCTCGATGAAGCAACAGCCGCTGCCGAAGCAATGTTTATGCAATATGGTCTCCGGAAAAATAAAAATGCCGGTAGATATCTGGTTTCCTCGGACACTTTTTCGCAGACTATTGATGTCTTGCGCACCAGGGCGACCTCTTACGGCATTGAACTGGTGGTCGGGGATCTGGAAAGCACAACCTATGATGAATCCTTTTTCGGTGCACTGGTTCAGTATCCGGCTGCTTCCGGAAAACTTAACGGTTATCAGGACTTTACAAACGTCGTGCACAGTATGCAAGGCACTGTTTGCGTAGCAGCGGACATCATGAGTCTTGCGTTACTGGTGCCTCCGGGCGAATGGGGAGCAGATGTGGTTGTGGGTTCTGCACAACGTTTTGGCGTCCCTATGGGCTTTGGCGGTCCGCATGCGGCTTTCTTCGCTACGAAAGATCAATACAAACGGAACATTCCCGGGCGGATTATCGGGGTGACGGTGGACGCTGCCGGCAATTATGCCCTGCGCATGGCGCTTCAGACGCGTGAACAGCATATTCGTCGTGACAAAGCTTCTTCCAACATCTGTACTGCACAGGCGCTGCTGGCTATTATGGCCGGATTCTATGCCGTTTATCACGGACCGAAGGGTATCCGGGGCATTGCGGAACGCGTACATGGCTATACCCGCCTGCTGGCCGAGGCCCTTAAAGAATTGGGTTATACACTGGATCATGACGCTTATTTTGACACCTTGAGTGTAGAGCTGGGCGATTTATGTCAACCGCTGCATGCAGAGGCGCTCAATCATGAATTCAATCTCTTTTATAAAGGTTCGAAGGCCTTTATATCGATTGATGAGACCACGACGTTGGCGGATATACAAAATATCTGCAAAGCCTTTTCCCGTGTCAAGGGGAAATCCGTTAATGAGCTTTCGCTGGAAACGTTAGCAGAAGGACTGGAAAGTTCTATTCCGGCGGCCCTGAAAAGGGAAAGTGCGTTTCTCACACATGAGATTTTCAACAGTTACCATTCCGAGCATGAGATGCTCCGCTACATCAAGTCACTGGAGGCTAAGGACCTTTCCTTATGCCATTCGATGATTCCGTTGGGTTCCTGTACCATGAAACTAAACGCTACCGCGGAGATGGTTCCGGTCACCTGGGCGGAGTTCAGCCGCATCCATCCTTTTGCACCGAGCGATCAGGTGGGTGCGTATATGGACGTGTTGAACGAGTTGAACAACTGGCTTTGCGAAATTACCGGTTTTGCCCGTATGAGCTTCCAACCGAACTCCGGTGCGCAAGGCGAATATGCCGGACTGATGGTGATCAAAGCATACCACGAGGACCGCGGAGAAGCACATCGGAACGTTGTATTAATTCCTTCCTCTGCACATGGCACGAACCCTGCATCTGCCTCAATGGCAGGTATGCGGATTGTCATCGTTCGTTGCGATGAACGTGGGAATATCGACGTGGAGGATCTTCGCAGCAAAGCACAGGAGCACGCTGCGAATTTATCCAGTCTGATGGTCACTTATCCGTCTACGCATGGGGTTTTTGAGGAGTCTATTATCGAGATCTGTGAAATCATCCATAAAAACGGCGGACAGGTTTATATGGACGGAGCAAATATGAATGCCCAGGTAGGGCTGACCAGTCCGGCTTCCATTGGTGCCGATGTCTGCCACCTGAACTTACATAAAACGTTCTGCATTCCCCATGGCGGGGGCGGTCCTGGCATGGGGCCTATCGGCGTAGCGAAGCACCTGGTCCCTTTTCTTCCGGGGCATCAGTGGCTTGCCAACGAGCAGGGCAAAGCGCTGCATGCCGTGTCGGCTGCGCCTTACGGTTCTGCTTCCATCCTGTTGATTTCCCATGCTTATATTGCGATGATGGGCGGCGACGGTTTGACGAACGCAACCAAATTTGCTATCCTGAACGCCAATTACACCAAAGCGCGCCTGGAAGGAAGTTACCCGGTACTGTACTCCGGCTCTAACGGACGCTGTGCGCACGAAATGATTCTTGACTGCCGCAGTTTTAAGCAGGCCGGCGTAGAGGTGGGAGACATTGCCAAAAGATTGATGGACTATGGCTTCCACGCGCCTACCGTTTCTTTCCCGGTTGCCGGAACGCTCATGGTGGAGCCAACGGAATCTGAACCTAAAGCGGAATTGGATCGCTTCTGCGATGCGATGATCGAAATCCGGAAGGAGATTGCCGCGATCGAGCAGGGACAGGCTGATCAGAAAGACAATTTGCTGAAACATGCGCCACATACCCTTTCGGTTATCACGGCAAACGACTGGGATCGGCCTTACAGTCGCCAGCAGGCTGCCTACCCATTAGCCTTCGTTAAGCATCATAAATTCTGGCCGAGTGTTGGAAGGGTAAATGATTCTCAGGGAGACCGTACGCTGATCTGCTCTTGCCCGCCTTTATCTGAATATGAAGATGCTGTTGACGTTGCATAGCGCCGCATTTTTATATAAGTTTGTACACATAGCCCTTTCTGCCAGACAGAAAAGGGCTTTTCAGTAAATTTTTTAGAAGTATGTCCAGTAAATCAAAAATCATTTATACCAAGACGGATGAAGCTCCGGCTTTGGCAACGTATTCCCTTTTACCGATCATTGAGTCTTTCACCGCTTCTTCCGGCATTGACCTGGAGAACCGGGACATTTCGCTCGCAGGCCGGATCATTTCGGTGTTCCCGGATTACCTGAAAGAGGATCAACGCATCGCTGATGCGCTCAGTGAGTTGGGGGAATTTGCTTTAAAACCGGAAGCTAACATCATCAAGCTGCCCAACATCAGTGCATCGGGCCCGCAGCTGAAGGCTGCCATCCGTGAGCTGCAGGGTAAAGGTTATGATTTACCGGATTATCCGGACAATCCTTCGAACGACGAGGAAAAAGAGATTAAAGTACGGTATGATAAGGTTAAAGGTAGTGCGGTCAACCCGGTGTTGCGGGAGGGAAATTCTGATCGCCGCGCTCCGAAGGCCGTTAAAGAATACGCGAAAAAACATCCACACAGCATGGGAGCCTGGTCGAAAGACTCCAAGTCTCATGTTTCAAGCATGACCGCGGGGGACTTCAGGCACAATGAACAATCCGCTACCCTGGCTGAAAAGACGGATGTTAAAATTGTCTTCAAAGATAATTCTGGTAGCGAAACTGTTCTAAAAGAAAAAGTAAGCCTGCAGGCCGGTGAGATTATTGATGCCAGCGTGATGAGCAAAAGGGCGCTGATGGCTTTCCTGGAGGAACAAATTACCGACGCTAAAGAAAAAGGCGTGCTGTTCTCGCTGCACATGAAGGCAACCATGATGAAGGTATCTGACCCGATTATTTTCGGTTATGCGGTGAAAGCCTTTTTCAAGAATGTTTTTGAGCAATATGCGGAAGAGTTGAAATCTGTCGGAGCGGATGCCAACAGCGGTCTTGGAGATGTGCTTAGCGCGGTTGAAAAGCTTCCGGGAGACAAAAAAGCAGCGATTGAATCGGCTATAAAGGATGGCTTACAGAATGGTCCTGCCCTGGCCATGGTGAATTCCGATAAGGGAATCACCAACCTGCATGTACCAAGCGATGTCATTGTGGATGCCTCCATGCCTGCTATGATCCGGAATTCAGGACAAATGTGGGATTCCGAAGGGAAGTCCAGGGATACAAAGGCTGTGATTCCGGATAGCAGTTACGCGGGTATTTATGCCGCTACTATTGACTTTTGCAGAACGCATGGAGCCTTTGACCCTTCCACAATGGGCACGGTGCCTAACGTAGGTCTGATGGCCCAGAAGGCTGAGGAGTATGGTTCCCACGACAAGACTTTCGAAATTACTGCGGACGGTACGGTTTCCGTAATTGATGCAGCAGGCAAAACGATTTTTGAGCATACGGTGGAACAAGGGGATATCTGGCGTATGTGCCAGGTTAAAGATGCTCCTATCCGGGATTGGGTTAAGCTTGCTGTCAACCGCGCGAAGGCTACCGGCTGGCCGGCTGTATTCTGGCTGGATGAGAACAGGCCTCACGATGCTGAGCTGATCAAAAAAGTGAAGGCATATTTACCGGAGTACGATACGAATGGTCTGGAACTACCGGTCCTTTCTCCTGCTGATGCCACTACCTATACCCTGGAGCGCGTTCGGAACGGCGAGGATACCATCTCCGTGACCGGTAACGTTTTGCGGGATTACCTGACGGATCTTTTCCCGATCCTGGAATTGGGCACCAGTGCAAAAATGTTGTCAATCGTTCCCTTAATGAACGGCGGAGGGCTATTTGAAACGGGTGCTGGCGGATCGGCACCGAAACACGTACAACAGTTCGTAGAAGAGGATCACCTCAGATGGGATTCCCTGGGTGAGTTTCTTGCCCTAGCGGTTTCTTTGGAGCACCTGGGCGAACAGTATGATAATCCAAAAGCGCTGATTTTAGCGGAGACGCTGGACCAGGCTACGGGAAAAGTGCTGGAGAATCAAAAGTCGCCTATGCGAAAAGCGGGTGAACTGGATAACCGGGGAAGCCATTTTTATCTTGCGCTCTACTGGGCCGATGCATTGGCTCAGCAGACAAAGGATGAAGCCCTCAAAAGTCAGTTTGAATCGATTGCTCGTTCGCTGAGTGAAAACGAGGAAAAAATTGTAGCAGAATTGGCAAAAGTTCAGGGTAATCCTGTCGATATCGGCGGATATTACAAACCGGATGACGAAAAGGCCAGCAAGGCAATGCGCCCGAGCGAAACCTTTAACGCCATCTTGAAGGATATGAAGTAGGTTTAGCTGATTTGTCCCAAAAAAAAGTCCGGTGCGAGAAGACTCACACCGGACTTTTTTTATGCTTCTTATCAGACGGTTTTCACAAAGCGTTCGTCGTAGTCTTCCACATCTACGATATAACGATTCCTGATCAGGAAATCGAACAGCGGCTTGGCCTCTTCCGAAACCGGCATATTGGCGGTGGTGATAATCTTTTCTTCCTTTTTATTCAGGTATGGATAGGCATAAATCTTCACATTTTTACTGAACATACCGGAAACGTAAGCCAGTAATTCATCCGTATAATCCTCTCCATAAACTTTTGAATTGAAGACGTTGCGAAGGTTGGAAATATTCGTAGCGATACCTGCATGCTTCGGCCGGAATTCCGCCATAAATTCAGCCAGCATATGACTGCGTGTAAAGTTGGAAAGCAATACGTGGTTTCCGGTGGCGCACAGTTCCTCTGCGCGTGCAGCAAAATATTCGAGATCGTCGTTACTCAGTTCCGGGTGTTTATCCAATACGTTGGACATCAGCACTTCGATCATGACCACCAGGTTTCCGTCAGGAATTTGCGCGTCCCGTTTAAACTGATCCACTGCTTTATTGAACAGATCAAAATTCGGAGTGGATTTCTGGCGGTATTTGGTTCGGAGGATGATCACATCTTTCTTATACAGAAAATCTTTCGATTGATGGGCATGTCCTTCCCGGTCAAAAATAGCGACGCTGGCAAATCCTTTGGCTATGAGATAAAGATTGATCAGCTTTTCATCGACGTTTTTAAAGGCCGGTCCATTCAGCTTGACCAGGTCGATCTGAACGGCACTGATCGATAAGTTATCCACCAGGGATTCGATCATGGTTTTGATGTCCTCGTTGTAGTGGTAGGCCGCAAAAACCAGGTTTACTCCTAAAATACCCAATACAGCCTGCTGAAGTGACGAATCACTATCGAGCAGGCGAACGTGAAAGATGATGTCATTCGGTGCACCACCAGCCTCCGATTGAAAGCGGATGCCTAACCAGCCATGGGGATCATTTGTGCGGCTAAAATTAAGTGTAGTAACGGTATCAGCGAATGCAAAAAATTTCCGGTTTTCATATTTAGAACCCGTCAGCCGGTCCGTCAGCAGGCCATATTCATGCTGCAGCATACGCTCAACTCTTGACTGGCTAACATAACGTCCGCCAGGTTCAGCTCCGTAGATCGCATCGCTGAAGGCCATATCGTAGGCGCTCATGGTTTTAGCTATCGTTCCTGATGCCCCGCCTGCCGTAAAAAAATTGCGGGCCACTTCCTGGCCCGCTCCAATCTCGGCAAAGGTGCCGTAAATATCATTATTTAAGTTGATCCTTAACGCTTTCCGCTTCGTCTCTAGTATCTCTCTTGCCATCTGGCAAAGTTACAAAGATTGCGGAAATTCAATTGATTTAAAGCTCCTCCAGAGCGGATAAACCATAGAATAATGCGGCGGTATGCAAGGCCTGTCCAAACTTATTCTCTTTTAGCAATTGTCTTGCCTTTTCAGGGGTTACCAGAATTACCTCTATTTCTTCATGATCGTCAAGGCTTTGCTCATGCGTCTTCACCCCGCCGATAGCGAGGTAGCTTGTGGTGGTATTGTTGCTGGTTGCCGGGTTTGGATAGAGGTCAACCAGCTTCTGAATATCGTGAAAGGCGTAGCCTGTTTCTTCCAGCAGCTCACGCTGTATGGCTTCCCTGGGATCTTCTCCGTCATCGATAACCCCACCGGGAATCTCCAGTACTTCCTCTTCCACTCCATGACGATATTGTTTCACCAGGATGATCTCTCCCTGCTCGGTCACGGCAACGGCGTTTACCCAGTTCGGGTATTCCAAAACGTAATACTCTGGTACTACCTTTCCACTGGGCATTTCGCAGACATCTTTCCGCAATACGGCCCATGGGGCATTGGTAACGTATGTCGAAGAAAGTACTTTCCACTTCATTGAGCGTTGATTTTGTCGATGCACGTTTTAAGGCTTTCCCGCCAGTGGGGAATGTCCAGTTGATAATTCTTTTTAATTTTGGATTTGTCCAGGACGGAATAGGCAGGTCTGCTTGCCTTTGTTGGAAAATCTACTGTTTTAATGGGCTGAAGCTTCAGCGAAAGGCCGGCGATTTCAAAAATCTCATGAGCAAAATCGTACCAGCTGGCAACGCCCTCGTTGCTGTAATGATACAAACCATAATGGTGATCCGTCGACTCCACCACCGATACAATGGCTTTTGCCAGGTCGACTGCATACGTAGGCGTGCCCACCTGATCGGCAACCACACTTAATTGATCCCTTTCTGCTCCGAGACGGAGCATGGTTTTGCAGAAGTTACCAGCAAACTCCGAATAGAGCCAGCTGGTGCGGATGATGATATGCTTATGCCACATCTCCTGAACTTTCTGCTCTCCGTCAAGCTTTGTCTGACCATACACGCCTGTAGGCCCCGTTTGATCCTTTTCTGCTAGCAGACCGGTTTGATCGCCTCCGAAGACAAAATCGGTCGACACGTGCACCATCAGGCAGTCAAAAGCTTTGCAATAGCGCGCGATCCGTTCCGGAGCCAGTTCATTCAGCTCTTTAGCAGCCGCGGGCTCATCTTCCGCTTTATCGACCGCCGTGTAAGCGGAACAATTAATCACGACTTCAGGCCGATGTTTCTCAAATATGCCTTCCAGTGAGTTCTCATCCGCTACGTTCGCTTCAGCAGATGAAAAATATTTCCAGTTTTCCGATTGATTAACGGATCGCAGCGCCTGCCCAAGCTGCCCACTGCCCCCGAAAACAATTACGTTGTACATTTCCAAAAAATTCCTAATTTACGATATCCGCCATCATGGCTTCAATCTTTTTTTCCAGCTCTTCATCTACCTGCGTATACGTTGCCGCATTATCAAGCGGCAATTTAGCGCTGCAGTAGAACTTGATCTTCGGCTCGGTTCCCGAGGGCCGGGCAGAGATCACGCTTCCGTCTTCGGTGACGAACTGCAACACGTCCGATACAGGAAGCGCCAGTTTACTTTGCTCCTTACTTTCCTGGTTGATGGAAATACCATTCTCATAGTCTTTTAACTCCACAACTTTAACTCCACCCAGATGGGATGGGGTATGGTTACGCAGGTTTTCCATCATTGCCTTAATTTCTTCGGCGCCTGACTTACCCTTTTTGGTCATGGAGATCAGCTTTTCCTTATAGAAGCCGTATTTCTGATAGAGCTCTATGAGTGCTTCAAAAAGTGTTTTACCCTGACTTTTATAATAGGCCGTCATCTCAGCAATAAAAGCGCAGGATACCACGGCGTCTTTATCGCGTACCAGGTCACCGACTAAAAATCCGTAACTTTCCTCTCCTCCCACTAAAAAGTTTTCCTGCCCTTCCAGCTTGGTCATCAACTCGCCGATGTATTTAAAGCCGGTCAAAACTTCATAGCAGGGAATTTCGTAAGCTTTAGAGATATCAGCGATCAGATTAGTGGTAACAATGGTCTTACAAGTATAATCGCTGGCAAGGAGCTCGCCCTGCGCCTTTTTAGAAGACAAAACATAATTGACCAGCAAAGAACCAATCTGGTTGCCGTTCAGCAGCTGAAAAGCACCCTCCTGATTTTTGACCGCTACCCCTACCCGGTCAGCATCGGGATCAGTCGCCAATAACAGATCGGCATCGAGTTTCTGGGCTTCTTTGATACCGATCGACATCGCTTCCTGTTCTTCTGGGTTCGGGTAAACAACGGTAGGAAAATTACCGTCTGGTTTTGCTTGCTGCTCAACGATATGTACTTGCTCAAAACCCCAACTCTCCAGGGTTTTTGGAACCACCGTAATACCCGTTCCGTGGATTGGGCTGTATACGATTTTAAGGTCTTTCTGAGCTTCAACTGCATCAGGTCTTAGGGACAACTCCCGGAGTTTAGCGATATACAGTTCATCGATCTGCGTATCGATCCGCTCAATATGCTCCGGTTTCGCATCGAAACGAACTTGTTCTATATCAATTGCATTTACCTCTTTGATGACATTTCCATCGTGTGGAGGTACTAACTGACCGCCATCGTTCCAATAGGCCTTATAGCCATTGTACTCCTTCGGGTTGTGGGAAGCTGTGATCATTACGCCGCTCTTGCACTTCAACGTGCGGATTGCAAAAGAAAGCTCGGGCGTAGGCCGCAATGCACTGAATAAATAAACTTTAATGTCGTTAGCTGAAAAAACATCCGCAACGGTTTGTGCGAACACGTCGGAAAGGTTACGGCTATCGTGGCTGATGGCGACCCTAATCTCTTCTTCCGGATAGGTCTTTTTAAGATAGTTGGCCAGGCCCTGTGTGGCCTTACCCAGGGTGTACCGGTTCATACGGTTCGATCCTACGCCCATCAACCCACGTAAACCGCCGGTCCCGAAAGCGAGATCTTTGTAAAACGAATCGTTCAACTCGTCCGTCTGTCCCTCTTCAATAAGGGAACGGATGCGTGCTTTTGTATCATCGTCGTAATGACCAGCCAACCACTGGTCAATTTTTTGCTGTACGGAGGCTTCCAAGTTTGCCATAATCCTTTTATGCTAATGGTTCGATTGCAATTTATGCAATTACGCTAAAAATAATTGTATGATTGGTTTTACTTAATTGTTATCTAATAACCCGTATCCTCTACTTGGTCATTTTAACCGGTAAAATGTGACCGTTCTCATCGAAATGCATTTCGTCAATACAAGTCACCCGGTGATGGGCGCTGGTTTCGCCCAAGGGACGCCTGTGATAAACCATGAACCATTCGTCAGTTCCGGGTTTTTGGATTACCGAATGATGTCCGGCACCGGTCGCGATTTCAGGATCCTGCTGCAAAACAGTTCCTATCCGCTTGAAAGGTCCGAACGGTGAATCCGCTATGGCGTATGCTACTTTATAATCCGGTCCGGTCCAACCACCTTCAGACCACATGAAATAGTATTTATTATCCTTTTTAAACATAAACGGTCCTTCGACATAGCTTTCGGGGGTTATTTCTTTGTAGATTTCGCCATCCTCAAATGGTTCCAGACCGGTAAAGTCCTTATTGAGTTTAACGATGTTGCAATGTCCCCAACCGCCGTAATACATGTAGTAGCTTCCATCGTCGTCGCGGTATACGAATTGATCAATCGGCTGCGCTCCATTAACGATCTCGTTGATCAGCGGTTTGCCGAGTAAGTCGCGGTAAGGCCCCTCAGGCTTATCGGCCACAGCAACCCCAATTCCCCCGATTTCACCTTCGTGTACATCATTAGCGCCAAAAAAGATGTAGTACTTATTATCCTTTTGAATCACAGCCGGTGCCCACATTGCCTTTTTAGCCCATTTTACCGCAGCCGTATCAATAATACGAGGGTGTTTTTTCCAGGTTTTCAAATCCCTGGATGAAAAGGCGTCCATCAGGACCTGCTCTTCATAGGGAGCCGAATAGGTCGGAAAAATCCAATAGGTGTCGCCGTAAACAATTCCCTCCGGATCTGCATACCATCCTTCTAAAACGGGGTTTTTCTGAGCATAACTGGCCATGTTCATTAAAACGAACAAAAAGCTGATAAGTAATTTCATGTAAATGGTCTTATTGATGTTCGCGGTAAAAATAGAAAAAAAATGCCGCTCTTACTGCAGGCGAAATCCGATGCGCAAGGCCAAGTATGAGGTATGTGCTCCTTCAATTCTGAAGCCTGCGTCCACCCTATTGTTGAACTGGTAGCCGGCACCTCCGCCAATCAACAGGTCTGTTCCGTAGTTGTTAAAGCCAATGGCCGCACCCAGATTGAAATTGAGAAAAAAACGCGGATCAAGATAATATTTAATACCTCCTTTTATCGGAAGAAAGGTGTAATTGTTCCATCGGTCGTTCTCAGGAAACAGGGTTTCTACTCCTGACGCAAGTGTTATACCCAGTTTACGTTCTGCCGGCCATTCGGCTTCCAGGATACCGCCAACTCCTACGTTAAAACGATCGCTAAAAGGGACCAGTAGCTCCGGCGATAACGTAATTTTCGGAGACTGCGCGAAACCTTTCCCAGCGCATAGGCTAATGCAAAAAAAGAATACAAAGAATAGTTTTCTGTTCATAGTTAATTGATTTAAATTTTTCCTGTTGATGCTCAAAAATCGAACCGAAGGTCACGAACATGAAAAAAAAGAAAGACCTCAAAAACCTGATCCTGATAAATACATTTAATTATCGACGAACTATCAAATCGGAATCGCTTTTCCGGAAAAACCAAACCATCAGCGAAAAGGTTAATAAATGTTAATTTTTTTTTGTTTTGAAGAAAAAAAGAGGCAATATTTGTCTAAACGATTCAAAAAAACAGCGCACACAACATTTTTTTTATGAATCACTGAATTTTTTCAATCTTTTTATCGTTTATAATCGACATTTATTTAGAAGTAGATTAATAAAATCAGCTATTTCTTAAATAATATAGCCAAAGAAAGAAACTACAATCAATCTGCAACAACCAAAGCCAGATCAGACAACCCAATATAACCTAATATGTAAACTACTAAAGGACTATTGGTATTTAGTCTGCCATTTTTATTTAAACAAACATCACATGAAACGAAAATTTTTATTTTTCTTCCTAGTCTTTACGACCTTTTCGGGAATTGTTTTAGGCCAGGAGAAGACAATTACGGGACAGGTGACCGCTAAAGACAGTGGCGAACCACTTCCCGGTGTTTCAGTCATCGCGTCCGGCACTGCGTCAGGAACAACAACGGACGCTGATGGGCGGTACACGATCACTACAAATGCTAATGCAAAAAGCCTGGTCTTTTCTTACATCGGTTTTGTGAAAGAAAGCGTTGACATCGGCACACAGGCACAAATTGATGTGGAACTCTCTCAGGATGCGCAGGCATTGAGTGAAGTAGTAGTGACAGCCCTGGGTATCGAACGCAAGCGTAATGAGTTAGGTTATGCGGCTCAAGAGGTGCGAAGTGAAGACATTGTGCGTACGCGGGACAATAACTTCACCAGCGCCTTATCGGGAAAGGTTGCCGGGCTGGACATCAAACAGTCCGGAACCATGGGCGGTTCCACGAACGTTGTTATGCGGGGCTACAAATCCCTTACCGGAAACAACCAGGCACTGTTTGTTATTGATGGCGTACCGGTAAGCAATGCGAATACAAATACCGAATTGGCAGAAGGCGGATCAGAACAGAATCAGGGTCGCGGGGGTTACGATTATGGAAATGCCGCAGCCGATATAAATCCGGATGATATCGAATCCATTAACGTCTTAAAAGGGGCCGCAGCCTCTGCCTTGTACGGTTCCAGAGCTTCTAATGGCGTCATTATGATCACGACAAAAAAAGGGCGGAAGAATACCACGAATGTCACACTCAATAACGGCGTTACGTTTGGCACCATAGATAAGTCCACTTTTGCTAAATATCAAAAGGAATATGGCGCGGGCTACGTAAACCAATACTCAAGCTCGGGTTACGACTCGCCTGACGGAAATTTCTGGTATGAAACGGTTTTCGGCAATTCGAATCCCGCTTTAGTAACCCCATTCACCGAAGATGCCTCATATGGAGCTGCATTCGACCCCAATCTCCTGGTATATCAGTGGGATGCGTTTGACCCATCTTCTCCAACATTTGGCATGGCTACCCCGTGGGTGGCGGCACAGAACGATCCGTCGACATTTTTTGAGACCGGGGTAAATTCTATGCAAAGCATCAGCATTGATGGTGGTGGCGACAAAACGACTTTTAAAGTTGGTTATACACGTAATGATGAGAAAGGTGTCCTTCCCAACAGTAAAATCACCAAGAATTTATTCAATTTTTCAGGAGCGCATGATGTTAATGATCAACTGACCATTAGTACGACAGCCAATTTCTCCAAGGTCGATGGATTGGGAAGGTATGGAACGGGTTACGACGGAAGAAATCCAAATCAAGGTTTCCGTCAGTGGTGGCAGAGCAATGTGGACATTAAAGACCTGGAAAATGCCTACAATCGTGAGGGGAGAAACATTACCTGGAACTGGGCAAACATCGGTACGACTGGGCCGATCTACGCGAACAACCCGTATTGGGAACGTTACGAAAATTACCAGAATGACACTAGAAACCGCTATTTCGGTAACGCTGTTGTCAATTGGAAGCCTCTGGAATGGATGAGTGTATTGGGCCGGATCACCTTTGATGGTTCCAATGAGTTTCAGGAAGAGCGACTGGCAATAGGTGGCACTTCCATTCCGGAATACATGCGTTTCGACAGAACTTACAGCGAAACCAATTATGACTTACTGGTAAACTTCAACAAAGATATTACACCAGACATTTCATTTACGGGTTTAATCGGCGGGAACATGCGACGCAATTATCTGTCGGCTATCCGGGCAAGAACCAATGGTGGTCTTTCTTATGAAGGCATCTATTCTCTTTCTAATTCGGTTTTCCCCATCGAACCTCCACGGGAACGCTATGAGCGTATAGGCGTAGACGGACTATTCGCAAATGCCAATTTCGGTTACAAGGAAACGTTCTTTCTGGAGGGTTCCATCCGCCGCGATGTATCGACCACACTTCCGGTAGATAATAATGTATACTGGTACCCTTCTGTGGCGGGTAGCTTTCTCTTCTCCAACCTGATGAAAAATTCCAGCTGGCTGGATTACGGAAAACTCCGCGTGAATTATGCAGAAGTAGGAAACGACGCTGCCGCACTGAGTCTTTACGATGTCTACACCATTAACACGCCATTTAATGGTGTTCCAATGGTATCGCTATCTCAGGAGCTCCGCAACGCTAATTTGAGACCTGAACGGACGAAGAGCTTCGAGATTGGTCTGGAAATGAATTTCTGGAATTCCCGCGTTGGTTTTGACGCCAGTTATTATCGGGCCACTTCCTTCGATCAGATTATGGCCGTAACCGTTTCTTCAGCAACCGGCTATGACAGGCGCTGGGTTAATGCCGGCTCCCTCAGAAATGAAGGGGTCGAATTGAGCGCCTTTGTAATACCAGTCCGTAACGAAAATTTCTCCTGGACAATGAATGTCAATTTCGCCCGGAACCGCAATAAGATGATCGCGTTGTACGAAGGTAACACGAATTTACAATTAGGCACCTTCCAGGGGGGAATATCGCTTAATGCCACTTTGAATGAACCGTTTGGAACACTGAGGGGGGTAGATTATAATTATCACGCCAATGGCCAGCGAATCGTTGGGGAAGACGGGTACTACGAGACCTCAGGGCCTAACCAGGTCTTAGGTAACATTAATCCAGACTGGACCGGAGGTGTACAAAACAACTTTAAATACAAAGATTTTTCCCTATCCTTCCTGATTGATATCCGGAAAGGTGGAAGCCTGTTCTCGCTCGATCAGTATTACGGCATGGCTACCGGTATTTACCCTGAAAGCGCTGGCTTAAATGACCTCGGAAATCCGCAACGCCTGCCTGTTGAGCTGGGCGGAGGAGTGATTTTGCCAGGTGTTAAGGCAGACGGCACGCCGAATGACATACGGGCGGAAGCCTATGATAATGGCAATAATCCATACGGCTACTCCCGGAACCCACAGGCAGGTTTTATATTCGATGCGAGCTATGTCAAGCTGCGTGAGCTTGCGATAACTTATTCCTTGCCTAATAAATTTTTGGCAAACACTAATTTCTTTAAGGGGGTAGATTTCTCCTTGGTGGGCAGAAATTTGTGGCTTATTCACAGCAATGTGCCTTATGCTGATCCTGAAGGTGGTTTAAGCTCAGGAAACTTGCAGGGCGTGCAAAGCGGTGTTTACCCGGCCGTAAGAAATTACGGGTTTAATGTAAGAATGAGATTTTAGGAGCCGATTAACCATAGAAAAATGAAAAAAACGATTATATATAGCCTGACGATGCTTATCCTGGCATCCTGTGCGAAAAACATGGAAGACTATAATGTCGACCAGAAAAATCCCGCTGAGGTTTCCTCGGCCCCGCTGTTCAGTAATGCGTTAAAGTCGCTGACCGACAACATTACTTCTCCCAGCGTTAACATCAATGTGTTTCGATTCTGGACGCAGCAGTGGACGGCTACTACCTACCAGGATGAGCCGCAATACGACTTTGTGACCCGTAATATCCCCCAGAATTTTTGGGAAACTTTTTACCAGGAGGCTTTGCATGACCTTTCCAATAGCAAGACCCTTACGATGGAAGACCTCGAAATAGAAGACGGTGTCCGGGAGAATCAACTAGCCTGTATTGAGGTTGCGTCTGTTTACACCTGGGCTGCTCTGGTAAATACCTGGGGAGACATTCCTTACTCGCAGGCACTTTCACAGGACATCGGACAGCCTCAGTATGACGATGCCGCGACTATCTACGACGACCTGCTTTCCAGACTGGATACAGCGATTATGCAGATCGACCCTGCTGAACCGGGATTTGAAAGTGCTGACCTGTTGTATCAGGGCGATATGGCAGCCTGGCTAAAATTCGCTCATAGCTTAAAAATAAGACTTGCCATTACACTGGCGGACGTGGACGGAGCCAGGGCAAGTGAGATTATTCAGGCTTCTGCTCCGCTGGCTTTTGCCAGCAACGAGGACAATGCAGCATTTGCCTACGTATCTGCTTCGCCGAACAACAATCCGGTTTCAAGCGCAATAAATCCTCAATTTACCACCCGTCAGGATTATGTCGGCGGCGCTCCGTTTATTGATTTGATGAACACGCTGAATGATCCGAGGAGACCGGAGTACTTCACCGCGGTAAATGGTGCATTTGTAGGGGGCGGAATTGGTGAAAGCAATCAGGCTTCAAGCCATTCACAACCGAGTGAAAAAGTGATTGCTCCGGATTTTGAGGCTTTATTAATGGACTACAGTGAGTTGGAATTTATCCTGGCCGAAGCATCAGCGAGGTGGGGCATTTTAGGTTCTCCCTCCGAACATTATATGAACGCGATAAGTGCTTCTATTCTATACTGGGGAGGAGATCAGGACGCTGTGGACACTTATTTGGCCCAACCGGCAGTAGCGTACACCACCGCTTCGGGTGACTGGAAGGAGAAGATCGGCACTCAAAAGTGGCTGGCCTTATACAACAGGGGATTTGACGCCTGGAATGAATGGAAAAGGCTGGACTACCCGCAACTGGATCCGGCTGTTGATGCCGTAGCTCCAGGGATAATCCCCTATCGGCTAACTTACCCGGTTAGCGAATACACGTTGAATCAAAGCAATGTAGAAGCAGCCGCTTCAGCTGCAGGAGGTGATGAGGTCAGTTCTAAGGTTTTCTGGGATATAAATTAAACATAAAAAAATAAAAAAAGGCTTGCTAACGAACGGTTGGCAAGCCTTTTTAATGCGATTTTTGTTCTGGTGTAGCCCGTAGGGGAATCGAACCCCTGTTTCAAGAATGAAAATCTTGCGTCCTAACCCCTAGACGAACGGGCCATTTTTTTAATGCGAGGCAAATATAAGGTTCTATACCTTTATGTAAAAACAATTGCAACACACTATTTGCAACAAACTGATAACTAGACCAATATTTTAATCGGTTTCTTTTAAATATATTCGCCAAGTGTTATTATACCTGCCGACCACGACAATCCCACGCCAAATCCGGCTACCAAAATCCGTTCGACCTGCTTCTCCATCGTTGCCGCATACTGCTTCAACGCTATAGGGATGGTTGATGAAACGGTATTCCCGCCGTCGCGCATATTAATATAAAAGCGCTCCGGAGCCACACCCAGATTTTCTCGCATTACTTTGAGCATATGTGCATTGGCCTGATGAAACACAAACTGATCAATATTCTCCTTGGCAACCTCGTTTTCCCGAAGCACCTCTTCTATAAAAGGCGGTATGACCCGACTGGTAAAGCGGAATACTTCGGGTCCGTTCATGTAGAAATTGTTGTCTGTATAGACGTTTCCAGACCCGTATATTTTTTCCTGAGGCTGCTGTTGAAATGGAAAGCGACCACCGCCGTTGCGAACGATCAGATGATTGTAGCCGTCGCCGTCCGTACCAAAAAGAAATTTAAAAAGCCCGTTGCTACTTGCAGCAGAAATTAAAGAAACGGCAGCAGCATCTCCGAAAATTGCCCGGTTAGATCGATCTTCAGGATGTATGAATTTCGAATACGTATCTGTGGTAACCAATAATACCCCTTTAGCTTGCCCACTGTCAACCAACCCTTTAGCTACGCTAAGCCCGTAGGTATAGCCTGAACAGCCTAAGTTTATATCCAAAGCACCTATAGATCGTTTAAGTCCGAGACGAGCTTGTAATATACAAGCCGAAGAGGGCATGATATACTCCGGACTTTGCGTACAGTAAAGGATGTAATCGATCTGACTCTTGTCAATCCGGTTAAGCAACTTCCTGGATGCAGCTTCCGCGAGATCGAGAGCCGTTTCATCCTGCGCCGCTACATAGCGATTTAAAACACCGATTTTGTTTTCGAATTTCGAGAAGTCCTTGCCGGGGAAAGCTTCTTCCAGATCGCTGGTTGTAATTTTTTTTTCCGGAAAATAATATTCTATTGCCTCTAATCTAGCACCCATATTGAACCCAACGCCAAAAGGAAAACCTACCGTAACCGTTTGACGTGCTATAAATAATCTTTAAAAATAAAGATGCAAATATACAAGGAATATGAATATTATTTAAGAGCTGCGGCCGAATTATGTCATCCCCAAAGTTGTGTCGGATAAGTCTTGTTAGCGACAAGCTCTGCCAGATTATGCTTCACCAGGTCCTTGTCTTCTTTATAAGTTACCCCGAAACAAGGTGCATCTACCCTGATAACTTCAAATGACATTTTATCAGATTCTAATAACGTCTGGGCAGCCTCCGGAATTAAAAATTCCGCTTTAGGGTTTGACTTATTCGATTTGGCAAAATCTACAAACATTGGTTCCAGGTATTCAAAAACCTCAGGGGTAAAACCCCAGAAATTCATGGACACTGGCGCGTCTTCCGGAAGAACACCGGGTTCACCATTTTCCTGCTCATATAAGATCTGTCCCTTATCATCCCGATACACCTTAGCACGCTCGTCAAGCCGGACGAGGTTTCCATCTGCGTCCACCTGGCAGACGCCCCTTGTGACCGGTCCGCTGGCTGATAAAGTCCTGCCTATGGTATAACCTAGGAGGCTTCCATGATTCGAGCTGACACGCTGATCCAGGAAATCGGCCATCATCTCAAATGCCAGAGAGCTATAAAAGTCGTCTGCATTAATGACACAAAATGGAGAATCAACCAAACCACGGGCTGCCAGTAAGGCGTGGCCGGTACCCCAAGGTTTAGCGCGCTCGATGGATTCACTTATTCCATATTCATTCAAATCTGAATGTTGGAAAGCGTAAACGACCTCTACCTTTTTCGATATACGTTCGCCAACGATTTTAGTTTTGAACAATTCTTCATGCTCCTTGCGAATGATGAAACAGACTTTTCCAAAACCAGCCTTCACGGCGTCATAAATTGAATACTCTAAAATAGTTTCCTGATTCGGGCCGAACCCATCTACTTGCTTATTACCTCCGTAACGGCTCGCCATGCCTGCAGCTAATATTACCAATGTCTTATTCATACCACTAAGTTGCTATTTTTTTGCGGAAAAAGCTTATTATAAACGTTAATAAAAACGACCTGCCGTATTATTTCTGGAAGATCTCCCTTCTTATCAGCCTGCAGGCTCCAATGGCTTTTCTGTTCCTGAAAACATAATATTCCCGAAAATTTATAATCCTATTCTAATATCGATGCTGATTATGATCTATAACACTAAAAAATCAGAAATAACCTTCAAAATTTGTAAAATAGATTTGCTTATTTTCTTTCAGAAGCATTGACAAGCTTAAATTTGAGGACTAGAGAAAACCTACGATTATAATCTTATGAAAACTGATATAAAGGTCTCAACTATTTTTTCGGGTTCACCCAGGCCACCGCCAGATCTATACTGAAGGTTGTAAGCTATTCAAAAGCAATTTAGCTTTGAAGACTCTTTTTTGACAAAAACAATAGTTCCAGTGTAATATCTAAGCAAATGTATAACGTCTACATTAAAACTAAGTTAATTAACCATATACTAAATATTAAAAACCATGATAAAAAATCAATTCATTCCTCAAAAGTCTTATAATAAAGTCATTCAGAAATACAGGCAATTTTTGGGCTTAAAGCAATACGTTTTGGCCGTAAACATGGGATGTTCTCAACAAAACATATCAAACTGTGAAAAGCATCGCGTGCTTTCAGATGAAAAGTTTAAACAGCTTGTGGAAGCAATGGAAGTTGACATCCAAGATGTGATAGATTTCTATTACAAAAATCAAGCTAAAATAAACAGAGAAAAACCTGATTCGGACTAAATGCTTAGTCTCTGCTAGTCGAGGATTGGCAGAGATTAAATTTTTATTGCTGGTGAACATTGTAATAAAATGTTGTACACCAGCAATAATTCGCGCAGCGGAATATTTCACGCTTAATCTCGCAGAGAATACTGATAATTCCTACTGACCTTTTCCGCGTCGACAAGATTGTTTTTTAATAAATAAGAGAGCCTGACAGCCAACGCCTTTTCAATCTTATTAGCATCTAATTCAGGTTGCTTATCAACAAGGACCTTTAAAATATCCTCTTTGTTTCCACGCCCTATTTGCGTTAAAGCGTAAGCAATTTTCTGATCGAGTTTACTGAAAGCGTTAAATTCATTCTGTGTAACCAGCCGTTTTGCCGACGGAACAATTCTTCTCACTACTCCATCGCGAGCGGATCTACGTTCCGATAGAGCACTCGGATCTAATAGCACGTTTGAAGTGCTCTTCAACGTATTAATCGTCAAATCAATTTTCTCAATTTCTTCCAACAAGCGCTCTTTGCGCGCCTCTAGAAAAGTCATAATTTCCGTTTCCGAAATCTTACTTGCGTTCATCTTTTAATACTTTTAGTTTGGTAAATCAAAAATAAGTTTTTAACTCGAGAAAATCAATTTTCACAAAAGAATAAAAAACAAGTTTACAAGATGTAAACAATAAATTACATTAGCTTAGTCCCGGAACCTTAAATCACAACTAAGACCCAGTTAAGTTTATACTGCGCCAACAATATCTGAACAACGCTGTTATGATGTTAAGATTAGAAGATGAGATATTATGGGATTAGATAAGTGGAATAGTCGTCTGCAACGTAATCTGGAACCTGAAAGCACTTCGGATGTGGATGCTGACGAACGCGCGAAAGAATTTCATGAACGCGTACAAACTTCGGGTGCTGAGGCTAATGAGGTAAAAAAGGCAAATAAAGCTAAGAAATCTGATACTACAGATTCAAAAAACCCAAGCCACCATTTAGATCGGGAGGAGTAATAACAATTTAAACAAGCACATAGAACAGAATTCTTTCCCTGTTCCCACGATCATGCTATCGTGGAACTTAGTCGGTACATTTTGCGAGTTTACTGCTTTAGATTTATCACGTATGCGATAAGATAAACACTTAAATTTCTCATGTGGCCGACCCAACATAGCGGAAATATTCTTAATATATACCCAGGACTTTCCACCAAATGAAGCCGACTCCCATATAAACAAACATCATCACTAAACCCGTTTCCAGACCTTTAGTCCACCAATTTTTTATATCAACATAGCCGCTTCCAAAAAAAACCGGAGCAGGACCATGACCGTAATGCGTCAATGATCCGTATAGAGATCCTGTAAAACCCAACATGAAAGCTAAAAGCAGGGGTGGAATTCCCAGCGAAATCCC
>JBMDWN010000184.1:0-7871 GCA_048595275.1 Olivibacter sp.
ATTGTATCGTTCAAAATCTGCCGGCGCCATCTCGTGCCTGGCGATAATGGTATCGCGAAATCCCGGAGCGAAACGTTCAATCTGACAGTCAATAGCCTCAGACATCGCTTTAGAACTCCCGTTCGGCACATGGCAATAAGCCCAAACCGCATGTTTGCCATCGGACGACCGGCTAGCATCAAATACCGTCGGCTGCGTCAATAATACGAATGGCCTTTCCGAACACTTCCCCCTCCAGGCGGCCTGTTCAGACAAAGCAATCTCTTCATAAGTATTTCCGAGATGAACTGTTCCGGCAACCCTGGCGGCGTCAAAAGTAAAAGGAACGGGATTGGATACGGCATAGTCTATTTTGTAGACACCCATCCCATAACGATAGCGCTGGTAGGCACCGCGGTCGCGAACGCTTAATTGATCGGAGAAAACACGCAGAATCTGCCTGGGAGCGGTATCGAAAAGAAAGGCTCTGGCCGTAGGCAAATCGTTGAAATGACGCACCTGGTGCCCTGTCCTGATCTCACCCCCCAAATTTCTAAAATAAGCAGCCAGGGCTTCGGCAATCTTCTGAGAACCGCCTTCCGGTATTGGCCATCCGTAACAATGACCACTGATCATCAGCACGAGCGCAATGGCAGAACTAGCCACCTTGCTTAGCGGAAGCATGGAATGTGCTGCCATTCCCGCCAATAAGGCCCTGGCTTCTCGCGTCCGGAAGCGGTCCGCGAGAATACTCGCCGGAAGCAAAGCATCCATACCGAAACGCATCAGCTCAAGCGGACTAGAGGGTATACGGAGTGGTCCCAATACGGAAGACCGGATATTCGCCCAGTTGCGGATCAAGGGACCGAATGTCTTTTTATAGTTCAATACATCAGCTCCAAGAGAAGCAGCCGTCAACTCAAAATCCCTCGACAAAAAAGTGCCCGTTCCGTTGTCCAGCGGATGTGCAACCGGAAGCTCCGGCTGAATGTATTTCAGACCGTAATCAGCCAACGGTAGCTGGGCAAAAAAAGGCGACCCAATCGCCAGCGGATGTACAGCGGAACAGACATCGTGCGTTAATCCGGGAACCGTCAGTTCAGCGCTCCTGAGCCCTCCCCCGATACGATCCGCCGCTTCAACGATTAAAACACGCAACCCACGCTGCTGTAGATAAAGTCCCGCCGCCAGGCCGTTTGGACCAGAGCCCACAATTACCGCATCAAATTCATACATAGCTTGGATTCATTCGAAGCGTTTTAAAGTCCTACGGTAAGTTAAACAATTTTAACAGAAATCCGGTTAAGTTTTCTTGCAACCGATTGCATAAAAGAATACATTTGTAATGCAGCCAATGAACAATAAGAAAGAAATAACCATTTATGATATTGCCGAGAAATTAAAAATCTCGCCGGCTACGGTCAGTCGCGGACTGTCTAATCATCCGGGCATAAAGAACAGCACACGGGAAAACATCATCCGGATGGCAAGCTCTATGGGCTACCGGTTCAATCGTCAGGCCAGCACACTCCGCACCAAGCGTACCCATACAATCGGCATCATCATCCCCCGGCTGAACAGTATTTTCATGTCTGAGCTGATTGCCGGTGCGGAAAAAGTCTTGAGCAATGCGAATTATAACCTGATCATCAGTCAATCCCTGGAAAGTCAGGAGAAGGAGAAAAAAAACGCAGCTACGATGTACAACAGCCGTGTCGACGGTTTATTGGTTTCGCTTGCTTACGATACCGCACAAACCGATCACTTCACAAATTTTACCGAGGCCGGGGTGCCGCTTATTTTCTTTGACCGGACCATGGACCATCCTGATGCGCCATCTATTGTTATCGACAACTTTATTGCCGCCAAAGAAATCACAAAACATTTAATTGAACAGGGCTGCCGGCGCATTTTGCATATTTCATCTGCTTCCGCGCAGAACGTGTATAGGCAACGCTTCAAGGGTTACCAATCTGCTTTGGAAGAAAACGGGATTCCTTTTGATCAGGACCTCGTTTTCTATAACGAGCTTGATGTGGCGGACGGCATTAGCGCTGCCGGAAAGATCCTGGAGATGCCGCACAGGCCGGACGGCATATTCGTCAGCAACGACAGTTGTGCTATTGCCTGCATGCAGGCCCTGAAACAAAATGGTATCTCCATTCCTAAAGACATTAAAATTGCCGGCTTCAATAATGATCCGATTTCCCGCATTATTGATCCGGCGTTAACCACTGTCCACTATAACGCAAAGGAGATGGGTAGAATCGCTGCAGAAACACTCCTCAGCATGCTGGAGAATCCGGTTAACGCAATACCCTGGAAAACGCTGACGCTACGGCATGAACTGCTCATCAGGGCCTCTACTGGTGTCAACGATAAAACCTGATCTTATGCGAACAACGAGTTTATTCATTGCCTTTATTTCATTCATTTTTTCAGTAAATGCCAACGATGGCGTTCCCTTATGGATGGATTATAAAAAACCGGCTAACCAAGCTCTTCAGCAGCATTACTCGGAATTCAGCAATATTGCTTTCGGAGAACAATCGGATCAAAACGGTATCATCAGACAGGAACTGAGTGCTGCTTTCGGCGTTTTACTGCCTAACGGCCCACTTTTTAAAGATCAATTTGACGAACGGACAAGCGGAATACTCCTTTCTCGCCAGGCGTATCTACCCGACGAGAAAGAATTCCGTTCGCTCAAAAAAATCAATCTCGGTGAAGAAGGCTACCTGATCAGAACGACAGGAAAAGATCATAAACGCTTAATCATCGTCGCCCGAAACGATATCGGCTTGCTTTATGGCACCTATCATCTGCTTCGGCTTATGCAGACCGGAACGTGGCTGAAAGACATCGACCTGGTTCAGCAACCCAAAATTAAGCACCGTCTTCTGAACCATTGGGATAACCTGGATCGTTCCGTTGAACGTGGTTATGCAGGAATCTCAATTTGGGACTGGCATACGCTTCCGGATTTTATCGATCAGCGTTATATTGAATATGCCCGGGCGAATGCTTCAATCGGCATCAACGGCACGGTACTGACCAATGTCAACGCCAACGCATTAGCCTTAACGCCAGCCTATCTTAAAAAAGCCGCTGCCCTGGCCGAAACCTTCCGACCCTATGGCATCAAAGTTTACCTCACTGCTCGCTTTAGCGCCCCCATGGAATTGGGTGGACTCAGCTCCGCCGATCCTCTGGATCCGGAGGTCGTTCAGTGGTGGAAAGAAAAAGTCAGGGAGATTTACCAGCATATACCCGACTTCGGCGGCTTTCTGGTGAAAGCAAATTCCGAAGGACAACCGGGACCCCAGCAATATGGCCGCTCTCATGCGGAAGGTGCCAATCTTTTGGCTGATGCGTTAAAACCATTCGGTGGTATTATTATGTGGCGTGCCTTCGTCTATGACGACGAAACACCGGATGACCGCGTTAAGCAGGCCTATCAGGAATTTATGCCCCTGGACGGGAAATTTCGTGAAAATGTAATTCTCCAGATCAAAAATGGTCCGCTTGATTTTCAACCCCGGGAACCATTTCACCCCCTCTTTGGGGCACTCAAAAAGACCGCCGGCATGATGGAATTTCAGCTCACACAGGAATACCTGGGCTTCGCCACGCATCTCGTCTATCTTCCGACGCTTTTCCAGGAAGTGCTTCAAAGCGACACCCATATACGGAAGACTGGCGCTACGGTAAGTCAGATCATCAGCGGAGAAACCCATTCATCGGGATTGACCGGTATTGCTGGCGTCGCCAATATTGGAAATACCCCCAACTGGACGGGACACCCCTTTGCACAAGCCAATTGGTATGGCTTTGGTCGCCTGGCCTGGAATCCGGATGAAGATGCAGGCCAGATCGCAGCGGAATGGCTGAGGATGTCGGTAAGTTCTGATCCGGAAGTTTTAAGCGACCTGAAAGCCATGATGCTCGGTTCTCGCGAAACAACCGTTAACTACATGACGCCTCTGGGACTGCACCATATCATGGGCTGGGATCACCATTTCGGCCCGGCACCCTGGATTCAAGATAAAGCCCGTCGTGACTGGACTTCCGTTTACTACCATCAGGCGGATGAGAAAGGAATTGGTTTCGATCGAACCAGAGCCGGCTCTGACGCCCTCTCCCAGTATCATTCGCTTGTGCAGGCCCGCTTTGAAAATCCCTCAAGCTGTCCCCCGGAATATTTACTTTGGTTTCATCATCTGTCGTGGGACTTTCGACTCGCCAATGGGAGAACTTTATGGGATCAGTTGTGCCGGCAATACGACCAGGGAGTGGAGGAAGTTGCCTCTATGCAAAGTACCTGGAAAAAGCACCAAAAAAGGTTGAATCCGCAGCTTTTCGAACAAGTCAGTCAGCTGCTTTCCATCCAGCATAAGGAGGCTAAGTGGTGGCGGGATGCCTGCCTCAGCTATTTTCAATCCCGTTCCGGGCGTTCTTTTCCGGCAGGCCTTATCCCACCGGAACAGCCCCTGAGCTATTACATGAATCTAAATTTCCATTATGTTCCAGGCATTTAAGCAAACCAATATCTTTAATGATCGAAGGTTGATCAGCTGCATTTTCCTGGTCCTGACGAAGCTCCTGTTCAGCCAGGCTTCCGCTCAGGTAACCCACACCAACGCTTCCCGCAACCGGGAACAGGTATCGCTGTCCGCCAACGGAACAACAAGCCCGCTGCTGTTCGATCCCAAAGACCACCTTCCGGTTATCCGGGCTATCGCAGACCTGAGTGAAGATTTCGGTCGGATTACCGGTAGTTCGGCGCCGCTGAACCCGGATGCTGGTCCTTATCCCGACGCCATTATCATCGGCACGCTGGGGAATAGTCAATGGATCGACCGGCTGATGAAGGCCGGTAAGATCACTACTGATTCGCTCAACGTGCACAAAGAGGGTTTTCTTATCCAGAGTGTTCGTAATCCAACTCCGGATATTAAACAGGCGCTGGTGATTGTCGGCAGCGATCCCCGTGGAACGGTCTATGGCATCTATGACCTCAGTGCGTCGATAGGTGTGTCGCCCTGGTACTGGTGGGCGGACGTTCCCCCTCTACAAAAAACTGCCCTTGCGGTTGATATACCCTACTTACGTTTCGATTACCCGCGCGTAGAATACCGCGGATTTTTCATTAACGATGAAGCGCCGGCTTTATCCGGCTGGGCAAAAGAAAAATTCGGAGGCTTTAATCACCAGTTCTACGAAAGAGTCATGGAGCTGCTGTTGAGGCTTAAAGGCAATTACTTATGGCCAGCGATGTGGGGAAGTGCTTTTTTTGCCGATGATCCCCAAAACGCCGCGATGGCAAATCGTTACGGGGTAGTTATGGGAACCTCGCACCATGAACCGATGACCAGAGCGCACGACGAGTGGCGCCGTTTCGGAACCGGTAGCTGGGATTTTAAAAAAAATAAAAGCAAGCTGATGGATTTCTGGCGGGCCGCCATGCCGCGACTCCGGCAGAATGAAAACCTGGTCACCCTCGGTATGCGCGGGGATGGCGATGAACCGATGACCGAAGGCACGGCGATTTCCCTTCTGGAAGAAATTGTTTCAGAGCAGCGCAAGATCCTGCATACGGAAACCGAAAGTAGAAACATAGCATCACTTCCCCAGGTCTGGGCCCTTTATAAAGAGGTCCAGGATTACTACGATCAGGGTATGAATGTGCCGGATGAGGTCACCTTATTGTTCTGCGATGACAACTGGGGAAATGTACGGCGACTTCCGGATCCAGAGGCTCCGCTGCGCAAAGGAGGTTATGGCATGTATTACCATTTCGATTACGTTGGCGGACCCAGAAACTACAAATGGCTGAACACCAATCCTCTCCCTAAAATCCGGGAACAAATGACCTTGAGTTATGATCTCGGCGTGCGTAAAATCTGGATGGTCAACGTCGGTGATATCAAGCCGATGGAGCTACCTCTTTCCTTTTTCCTTGACCTGGCCTGGAACCCTGATCAATGGGATGCCTCCTCCCTTTTATCCTACACCCCGGATTGGGCTGCTCAGCAATTCGGATCCACCCTGGCCAACGACCTTTCTGATATCCTGAGCACCTATTCGAGGCTGGCCGGACGCCGCAAGCCGGAGCTCCTGTCAGACACGACCTACAGCCTCAGTCATTACCGGGAGGCCGAACGGGTAATTCAGGAATGGACAGCACTGGAACAGGCTGCAATACTCCAGTACCAGCAAGTGGATAAGGCAGCAAAGGATGCCTACTATCAGTTGGCCTTATTTCCCATACAGGCCATGGCGAACCTGCACCGATACTATAATGCCCTGGGTAGACAGCGTGCTCTTTTTGAGGTGGGAAATCTTCTCGCGAATGATTACGCTGACTCTGTAGCCCATTATTTCGAACGGGATAAGCAATTAACCAGCCGGTTCCATGAAATGGGTGGTGGACGCTGGAATCATATGATGCGTCAATCTCACATCGGTTATACTTCCTGGCAGCAGCCGGACAGCAACGTATTCCCTGTCCTGCATCGCTTGACCGTTGAAGACAACTTGCCGGGCACAGAAAATGAAGTATCCGGCCTTTTACCGGAGTTTGCGCATGCTGACTGGGATCAGTCGGCCTATTTCGAAGAAGAAAGCCAATACATTTCCATGGAAACCATGCACTACCATAAGCTTGGCGAGGCAAAGAATGGCCAAAGCTGGATACCGCTTCCCGCTTATGGAAGAAGCCTGGGGGCCATCGGCCTGTCGAAGCACCGGATGCCTCGTCCTATGAGCCTTCAGGACATGCCCCGCGCAACTTATCGTATACAAACGAAAAGCAGTGGGACCTGCCGTGTTCAGCTCTATATAGCGCCAAGCTTAGATTACCGGAATAAAGATGGTTTAAAACTGGGATTGTCTATGAACGAGGAAGAGCCTTTAGTTTTGAACACCAGTGAAAAGGATACCGGAAATTGGGACCAGCACGTAGCCGATAACCTCAAAATTATTGATGTTAACCTGGAGATCGGGAATAGCGGCAAACACGACCTTCATCTTTGGGGAATTGACCCGGGCATTGTGGTTGAAAAAATTGTCTTGGATTTTGGAGGCGTTCAGGAGAGCTACCTCGGTCCGCCTGAAAGCATGCCTGCCCGGGACGAACCTAAAATCAAGAAGATTAACCATTAAATTCTAACTATGAATACCAGTAAAACAAGCATCATTCCGCTCGGGCTTCTCGCTTTGATCAACATTACCGGTTGCCAGCAAGCAAACAGGGAGACGACAGAAAAAAAACAATCCAGCGATTCGCTTGAACAGCTCTTCGAACGATCCCTTGCACCACCGCTGATTCGCGATCAATTCACGGCCGACCCTTCTGCCCATGTGTTTAACGGGAAAATATACCTTTATCCGTCGCACGATCTGGACCTGGAAGTAGCAGAAAACGATCAGGGAGATCATTTCAACATGCAGGATTATCACGTGTATTCAATGGATAGCGTTGGCGGGTCAGTTACCGATCATGGTGAGGTCCTTTCCCTGGAAAACGTGCCCTGGGCAAAAAAGCAATTATGGGCTCCGGACGCCGCTATGAAAGACGGTCGGTATTACCTCTATTTTCCCGCGAAAGACGATCAGGAGGTATTCCGGATCGGGGTAGCCACATCTGACAAGCCAGAAGGTCCTTTTCGCGCAACAGACCAACCCATCAAAGGCAGTTACAGCATAGACCCCGCGGCCTTCGCAGATGATGACGGACATTACTATTTATACTTCGGTGGCATCTGGGGCGGTCAGCTTCAACGATGGGATACCGGAGCATACGATGCACAGGCCTCAGACAGCGATCGAAACGCCCCTGAAGAGGCTGCAATAAGGCCTCGGGTAGCTCGCCTTTCTCCTGATATGACCGA
>JBMDWN010000185.1:0-8423 GCA_048595275.1 Olivibacter sp.
TCCATTTTGCCGGTGAAGACGACTACCTTTCCAGACTCATCTATCTGAAGCCAGGCATCTACGCGATCCTTTTGCGGCACCTCTCTTTGCGGTAAATCCGCCCGGGCCTTTTCGCTATTTTCGCAGGCGCTTAACAGTCCACCGAGCTGGAAACCGACCACCAGAGAGCCAAGTCCGGAAAGGAACGTTTTCCTAGTTATGTTATGCGATTCTTTAACAGTATTCATATTTTTCTATGCATCCGCTAGTTATCGACGATCTTCCACTCGGCGTCGCTCCGCAACCTTCTGTATAGCCCTGACGATGCGACTATGGCTTCCGCAACGGCAGAGCACACGCTTCAGTGCCTGGTGAATCTCTTCTTCACTGGGTGTCGGGTTTTTGTCCAGCAACGATTTCGCGCAAACGAGCATTCCGTTCAGGCAATAGCCGCATTGAGCCGCCTGTTCATCGAAAAATGCTTGCTGAACGGGGTGGAGCTTCTCCCGGGTACCAATAGACTCGAGGGTTTCAATCTTTGTCCCGGTAAGCGTAGAACAGGGCCGAACACAGGAAGGCAACGGTTCGCCATCAATCCAAACCATGCAGGCCCCGCACTGCTCCAGTCCGCATCCAAATTTCGGAGCATTCAGTTTCAGGTCATTTCTCAGCACATATAATAAAGGGCTTTCCGGATCTACCTCCAGGTCAATTTCCTCGTGATTGACCGTTAAGCGAATCTTTTCCATGATTTTCGGGTTTACTCCTGTATAAAGAGCCTCGGTCGGCTTTTGTTTGGCTGTTTATAATAAAATTGATAGCTTGCTGTCACACTAAAAGGAGAATCAGATTATGCAAAAAATAAAAACGGCGCTGCTTTCCTATGGAATGTCAGGCAGCGTCTTTCATGCTCCTTTTCTTAACCTGCACCCGGGTTTTGAACTTGAGGGCTCTTGGGAAAGGTCTAAGAAACTGATCCAAAAAGACTATCCGGAAACAGAAAGCTATCCATCGCTTGAATCGATTCTGGAGGATTCCTCGGTCGAGCTGGTTATTGTGAATACACCGACCGGTACGCATTATGATTTCACGAAGAAGGTATTGATGGCCGGAAAACATGCTGTAGTGGAAAAAGCCTTTACCATTACTGCGGCGGAAGCGGAAGAACTGGATACGCTGGCCAAAGAGAAATCACTGAGCCTTTCCGTTTTCCAGAACAGGCGCTGGGACAGCGATTTTAAAACCGTGAAAAAGGTCGTAGATTCGGGTGTGCTGGGGGAACTGGTGGAAGCTACTTTCTCCTATGAAGCCTATCTGCCGGAGCTCAATACCAAAGTACACCTGGAAGAACCTTCTCCGGCGGCGGGCCTCATCCGCGATCGGGGGCCGCATATGATCGATCAGGCGCTTTATCTTTTCGGGTATCCCGATGCGGTTTTTGCAGACCTGGCCATCATGCGGACAGGCTCCCGCGTGAATGATTATTTCGAACTGATTCTTTATTATGCGGATAAACGGGTTCGGTTGAAAGGCGGCTTCCTGGCGCGCGAAATGGCGCCATCTTACATCGTCCACGGAAAGAAAGGTTCCTTCCTGAAGAGCCGGGCAGATCAACAGGAAGACCGTCTGCTGGCGGGCGAAAAGCCGGATACAGATAACTGGTGCGAAGAACCGGAATCCGCTTGGGGTATATTGCACGCCGAGCGTAACGGTGAGGCCTTCAGAGAGAAGGTTCCGTCCGAAAAAGGCAATTACATGGAATTTTACGATTTGGTTTATGGCGCCATCCGAAAAGGGGAAAAGGAGCCGGTTTCAGCCGAAGAAGGCCTTCTAACGATGAAGATTATCGAGGCTGCCCTGGAAAGCCAGACCGATCAGCAAATAATAACCCTCAGGTAAGCGCTAAGTAAAAAAATCCGTTGGGCCCTTGACTTGGTCGACAAAAGCGTATATTTAATGTTTGACTTTCAAAAGAAGGAGACAGCATGAGAGGCTTTCATTTTAGTGAATTCCGGCCTCAGCAGCAGCCGGGCGGTGGCTTTCAGGATTTACTCAACGTATTTACGCAGCTTTTAAATTATACTTCAGGAGATGCCGAGGAGGCGCTGGCCTGGTTGAATGAATTGGATAAGCAGTATAAGCTTACGTCAGATGACTATGGCATGGGCGACTTTATTCAGGACCTGAAAGATAAAGGGTTTATTACGGATCAGACCCCGGACGGTTCGCTGAAGATTACCGCGAAAGGCGAGCAAACCATTCGGCAATCTGCGCTGGAAGAGATTTTCGGGAAGCTGCGTAAATCCGGAAAAGGGAATCACAACACTAACCGTTCAGGATCCGGAGAAGAACGGAATGCTGACCGGCGAGAGTTTCAGTTTGGCGACAGCCTGGATCAGATTGACGTAACGGCTTCTATACACAATGCCCAGATTAACCACGGCATAGGTGATTTTACGATGACCGAGCGGGACCTGGAGGTGGAGGAACTGGATTATAAGACACTGACTTCTACTGTACTGATGATTGACATCTCACACAGTATGGTGTTGTATGGAGAGGATCGCATCACGCCTGCAAAAAAAGTGGCTATGGCCCTGGCTGAATTGATCCGAACCCGCTATCCGAAAGATACTTTGGATATTGTCGTTTTCGGGAACGATGCCTGGACCATTCAACTAAAAGATCTGCCTTATCTGCAGGTGGGGCCTTATCATACCAACACCTTTGCGGGGCTGGAACTGGCGACGGATTTGCTCAGAAGGCGGAAGACCCATAACAAGCAGATTTTTATGATTACCGACGGTAAGCCGACCTGCCTGAAAGAAAATGGCCGCTATTACAAAAACAGCATGGGCCTGGACCGTAAGGTGATCAATAAGACCTTAACGATGGCCGCACAATGCAAGCGGCTTAAGATACCGATCACGACGTTTATGATTGCTAAAGACCCTTATCTGCAGCAATTTGTGCGGCAATTCACCCAGGTGAATGGGGGAAAGGCTTTCTACAGCTCGTTGAACGGACTGGGGGAATATATATTTGAAGATTACATCCGAAACAGAAGACGAACCTATAAATAGGCGTCTCATGTCTGAAAAGAACTATGGAAAAGCATACAGAGAACAATTTTCCTGCAACCTTAGGAGCCCTTAAAAGCTCCGGTTATCAGAGTAAAACGGTTAAAGAGGAGCTTCGCGATAATCTGATTGCCCGCTTGCGTGGGCATGATGAAGGGTTTGAGGGAATTCAGGGCTATGAAGAAACCGTTATTCCAGAATTACAAACCGCCATTCTCTCCAAGCATAACATTTTATTGCTGGGCTTGCGTGGTCAGGCGAAAACACGAATCGCCCGGCTGATGGTAGACCTGCTTGACGAATACATTCCGTATCTGGAAGGAAGCGAACTGTTTGACGACCCGTTGAACCCGATCTCCTGGTTCGGAAAACAGCAGATTGAACAGCTGGGAGATGAAGCGCCTATCGCCTGGCTTCACCGTTCAGAGCGTTATACCGAAAAGCTTGCCACACCGGATGTGACCGTAGCCGACCTTGTAGGAGACGTGGACCCGATCAAAGCGGCAACGCTGAAGCTTACCTACAACGATGAGCGGGTAATCCATTTCGGGCTGATTCCGCGCGCGCATCGGAGCATTTTTGTGATCAATGAGCTTCCGGACCTGCAGGCACGCATCCAGGTGGCTTTGTTCAACATGCTTCAGGAAAAAGATATCCAGATCCGCGGGTTCAAGTTACGCTTGCCGCTGGATGTGCAGTTTGTGTTCACCGCGAATCCGGAAGACTATACGAACAGAGGATCCATTGTTACGCCTCTGAAAGACCGTATCGAGAGCCAGATTCTTACGCACTATCCGAAATCAATTGAAATCAGCAGAAAGATTACTTTCCAGGAGGCTCGGCTCAGCGACGCTCAGCGGGAGAAAGTAGAAGTGGATGGTCTGCTGAAAGACCTGGTAGAACAGGTGGCTTTTGAAGCAAGAAAAAGTGAGTTCATCGATCAGAAATCCGGCGTTTCCGCCCGACTGACCATCTCCGCGTTCGAAAATTTGGTCAGTACGGCTGAACGTAGGCTTTTGCTGAATGCGGAGAAAAGAACCTTTGTACGCGTCGCTGACCTGGCAGGTATCATTCCTGCGATAACCGGAAAAATTGAACTGGTTTACGAAGGCGAACTGGAAGGACCGATCCATGTGGCCAACAAACTGATTAATGCGGCGATCAAAACGCTTTTCTCAAACTACTTCCCGGATCCGGAGAAGCTGAAGAAGGCGAAGAAAGAGAATCCATATCAACCGATTATTGATTGGTTTACGCACGGGCATGACCTGACCATCAGCGACCAGCTGGATGAAGCCGCCTACAAAGCATCACTCAATAAGATTCCAGGCCTGTCAGAACTCGTCAGGAAATTCCATCCGAATGGAAGCGAGGCGCAGCACCTGATTCTAATGGAGTTTGTGCTGCATGGTTTAGCGGCATTCTCACAACTGAACAAGAACCAACTGAACGGAGGCTTTAGCTTCAATGACATGTTGGGCAGTTTGTTTAGTGCCGGCTTTGATGAAGAGGATGATGACGAGTTGAGGGACGATGACTTCTCGGCTTAAGCATAACTTTCAGTTCAGCTTCAGCTATACGAAAAAAGGCGCCGATCGGCGCCTTTTCTTTTGTATAAGACTTTAATTTCTGTTTAGCGTGAGGCTTCCGGAGGAGACCTGTACATCAATAGGGATACCCCCCCCGTGCAGACTTCCCTTGACACTTTGCTTATCGATCCGACCAGAGAAATTTTCAAGGTTTGGGATGTTCACTCTTGATCCCTGAAGATTAAGATCCAATCCTTTGTCCATCGGCAAGCCCAGCGTTGCGCTCCCGGCTGCCACAGAGATTTTTACATATTTGTCCAGTGCCCGCATATTCACCCGTGCGGAACCGGCACTTGTCTTTACATCTATACTGCCCATCACGTCGTCGAAAGAAAGACTACCACCAGCCGTACTCGCTGAGAGCGTTCCCTCGATGGTCGTTCCTTTGATGCTTCCGCCACTGGTGACAGCTGTTATTGTTCCGGCAAGGTCTTCAAGGTTGATCGATCCGCCCGCTGTTGTAAGGTTTAGGATGCCTTCGGCGCTACTTCCCCGGATACTTCCCCCACTGGTGGTCATGTTCGCATTCCCAACCAGGTCCGAAAAACGGATGCTTCCCCCAGCGGTATTCCCATCTACGTTAGCGTGAATGCCTTCTGCCCGGATGCCTCCTCCTGCCGTATTCAGGCTGGCTTTCGTTTTTTTCGGAACATAAGCCTTAAAGCTGATGGAAAGGCCATCCTTCCAGTTCATGTTGTTTCTTTTCGGCTCTGCCTTGGCGATCAGCTTCCCGCCACTGACTTCGATGGTTAGCTTATAGCGTTCTTCCAGGCGTTCGCTGATTTCTTCTTTGGAGAATTTTTTATTGCTGTTTGAAGGCCGGACATAAACTTCCAGGCGATTCTGTCCATCATCCGATCCAACAATTTCGAGACTTCCCCCAACGGTGCTTAATTCAGCCATTTGAATTTGCTTTCCGGAAAGGCTTACGGTTTTAAAAGGCTCGTCGTAGTTCTGTGCGGCGCCACTAAAGTAGGCAGCGATGAGGCCGATGACAAAAAGGAGAATTTTATTCATGGTTTCGATTTTCTTAAAAGACGCACCCGCGCCTCTTTGCGTTGCATAACAAAGTAAAAAAAAATGCCAAAGGCCTTTTTGTGCCTTTATAGCTGGCTGAAAGCAGTTTTCTGATTTTTTCCGGCTGTCCGGAAACGAACAGTGCTGTCCGTTATCGTTCAAAGTGCGTCTTTGATTAAAGATAGGGTTCAAGTAAGGTGTATTGACCCTTTAACAGGCAAGCATCGGCATCCAATATAGTTGGCCGCAGCTTTAGAGCTCTCAAGGCGGAGTCATATAGCTCTTTTTGAATGCCTGAGGCAATCAGACAAATAGGGACATTCAAACCTTTAACGTTTGCGAGCTCAGCACCAATCAGCAGGCCATTTAGGTAAGAAAGGTTTTCGAATCCATTTCTTATTCCAAATAAGTCGGCGCTCCGGATATGGAACAACTTGTTAAGTAAGTTTGATCCATCAGCAGCTTCTCGTACGCCCTGTAGAAACGTAGGTTCCTGAGCGATGGGTCTGGCGCGCCCGTTGGCGTTCTCAACCAAAACAGAATGGGACAGTATGCTTTTGTCGCGGAACAGTTGATAGAATTCCCCTGTCATGTATGTCTGGAAGAACGCTAGTTCGTTTTTTGCCACGAATACATGTTTCGCGTGCGTCCCGGGCAATAGCCAGAATTCTTTTTTGATGCGTTCTCTTAGGAGGGAATGTGCCCCGATAACCTGGGTTTCTTCGCCCCGCATTACATCATTTTCCGTTCGAAGTCCGGTAATCAAAAAAACAGGGTGCCCATTAACCCGACCGAGGGGGTGAACCAGTGCCCCAGGATTTTCAAAGCGGAGCGGACAGGATTGATAAGGAAGCTCTTTAATCCCGATGGTTGAGGACGCCATCCCGGAGATGATGATTGGCAGGCTATCCAGGGTCTTGCCAATCCTTGTCTTTAATTCCTCAAGCCTTTGGAAAAGAACGGATGAATAGAACTGCAGGGGATTCTTCTGCACCTTTTTACCGTGTTGCGAACGAAGAGAAACGATACCGTCCTCCGTTTTAATTTCCTGTTCCACGGTTAAATCGGGGATGCGCACCAGGCGAAGGCGCATATTGCTGCTTCCCCAGTCGCAGCTTAGGAAGAAATTCATTATTCCAATTTTGGTAAAAGTCCGATTAGCTCCTTAGCCCGTGTACTGATGTCCCTCAGTTCCGTGTCCGTGATGGAGATCCCGCCGCGAACGAGGCCGCTTCCGATGCCGACGCCTTTTGCTCCCACATTCAGAAAATCCCGGATGTTGGTTTTATCGACACCCCCCGGAGGAAGCAGGGGGATGTCAGGGCAAGGCCCCCGGAAGTCAGCCAGGTATTGGGCTCCCAGTCGTGCGGGAAAAAGCTTCACGATGTGCGCCCCGTATTGATGGGCTAAAAGCACTTCGGTTGCGGTAAACGCTCCTGGGATACTGATGGTTTGATGGAAGCGGGTGGCTTCTATAACTTCCTGGTCCGTATTCGGAGACAGGATATATTGTGCGCCAGACTGTATGCATTCTACCGCCTGGTCCCGCGTCAATACCGTTCCGGCTCCGATCAGCATTTTGCTTCCGTAACGGTCTGAAAGCCGGTCGATCGCTCTTATTGCATTTTTTGAGTTAAGCGTGACTTCCAGCAGACGAATGCCGCCCTGGTATAGCGCGTCTGCAATGTTATCAAGTTCTTCCAGCGAGTAATTTCCCCGGATGATGCTGATGATGCGGTGATTATAAAGAAAGTCTAAAGGTTTCATAAGCCTTTTACTTTGATTAGTTTAGAGGGCAAAAGCCCATCGTTCACACAAACTTATCGAAAATGGCCCCATCTGGCAAAAAATTAGGAAAACAAGTGATGATCTCCTGTATGTTAATGCTGATCTTAAGTCCTCTCTCTCCATTTGCACAATCGGTCACTTTTGAGGCGGATGCCAGCCAGATGCATCAGCGCATAGACAATTTTGGAGCAGCAGGGTGCTGGTTTGGCGAGGCAATCGGAGCCAGATGGAAGGAAGAAAGAAAAAACCGGGTTGCGGAATTGCTGTTTAGTCAAGATTTTGATCAATCGGGAAAACCCTTAGGAATCGGCCTGTCCGCCTGGCGTTTCAACATCGGCGGCGGGACTGCAGAGCAGGGCGACAGCAGCGGAATCCTGAAGAAGCATATGCGGGTGGAAGGCTTTTTAAAAGACGATGGAAGCTACGACTGGTCGAAGCAGGCCGGGCAGCAGTGGTTGCTCCGGCAGGCTAAAGCTTATGGTGTCACAGACCTTATCGCTTTCAGTAATACACCTCCGGTGCAGTTTACGAAAAATGGATTAGGCTTTAAAACAGAGAAAGACTATCAAAAGAACCTTCGGGATGATCGTGTAGTTGATTACGCGCGTTTCTTAACGGTTGTTGCTGAACACTTTGCCTCCGAAGGATTGGAGTTTGCCTACATTAGTCCGGTGAATGAGCCGCAGTGGGACTGGTCCGGCGCTTTTGGAAGTATGAAACAGGAGGGAAGCCCGTGGGATAACCGTTCGATTTACAACGTAGTTTCAGCGCTGGACAACAAACTCCGGGAATCTGCTACTCAAACAAAGATTATTCTTCCGGAGGCGGCAACGTTGAACTACCTGATTAGTGGAGAGGGTAGCGCTTCCGCACAGATTGATCAGTTCTTCAACAAAGAAAGCCAACTATACCTTGGGGCGAAGACACGCGTGGCACCCCTGGCTGCCGGGCATAGTTATTTTACCGACGA
>JBMDWN010000186.1:0-8796 GCA_048595275.1 Olivibacter sp.
GATGTTCCTGTTTCCTTCTCAGGCTGTTCAACGCGGAGAAAATCAGGGTAAAGCCAAAAAGTACGGCGATAAAACTGGTTGGAGCTACGGACGCCAGTAAAGCCCCGACGATTGCGCCAATGGTGGTTGCGATTTCCAGGAACATGCCAAGCCGCATATTAGTAATCCCCTCCTTCACGTAGGCGGCAGCTGAACCAGAGGAAGTTGCGATCACGGAGACCAGCGCGGCACCAATGGCGTATTGCAGGTCAACACCAAGCACTACGGTGAGGAGAGGGATGATGATCACGCCGCCTCCCAGGCCGGTCAGCGAACCAACCAAACCGGCGCAGCAGGCACAGATAAACATGATAAATGTAAAGGCTAATACCGACATGTCGATTTTTGCTGCCAAAGGTAAGGTTTTTACGGCTTTTTTAAGTTTATTGTGCATTCTTACGAAATACGGAGGGGCTTTTACCATACTTCTGTTTAAAGAGAGTGGCGAAGTAGCCTGGTGATGAAAATCCGCTCTGGTCGGCTATTTCGTTGATGCTCAAATCTTGTTGCAAAAGATACTTCGCGCGCTTGAGGCGTCGGCTTATGACATAGTCGTTCACACTGCAATTGAGGAGGGTCTTCACTTTCCGGTAGAGCTGTACACGGGAAACCCCAACGGCACTGGCCAAGTCTTCGACGGTAAACTGGCTGTCAGCAAGATGGTTTTCTACGGCAGCTGATAATTTATTCAAGAACTTTTTGTCCAGAGCACGCGTATGAGAAAGCTCGTGAGCCAAACCGATTTCACTCATGAATCGTTGCTTCAGCTCTTGGCGGTTTCGAATCAGGTTGTCGATCAGAAGGGACAGATGACGGATGTTGAAGGGTTTAGTCACGTAAGCGTCGGCCATTGAGAGCAGGCCTTCGGCCTTTTTTTCTTCCGCGTCCATAGCTGTTAATAAAATGACCGGTATGAAAGAGGTCCGGGTATCGTTTTTAAGGCTTCGAACCAATTCTATACCGCTGCTTTCTGGCATCACAACATCGCTTATGATGAGATCGGGTGTTTTTTCATAAGCCAGATCTAAAGCTGAGTTTACATCTTTGGCAGCGTAAACTTCATAATTGGATTGCAGCCGCTGTTCCAAAAATTGCAGGATCTCTTCGTTGTCGTCAACGATCAGTAAGCTGTACATTTTTTCTGAATCGGGAACATTATCCGAAGGTTCAGCGATGTCGGGAGCAAAGGGTGCAGATACATCTTCCGGAGATTCCAATTTGAACGGATCATTCAGTACATCAGTTTTCTGGACAGTGGACTTTTCCGACATTTTTAGATGCGCGTCGCCAAGGGGTAAGGTTAATGTAAAGCAAGTGCCTTCACCCTCGCGGCTGCTGACGGAAATTACTCCATGATGCAGGCTGACAATTTCCTTGACCAATGCCAGCCCCAGTCCCGATCCGCCGGGATGTTCATTTGCCTGGTAAAATGTTTCGAATACATGTGCCAGATGAGCGGAGGCAATACCGCGTCCGCTGTCCTTGACACGAACCAACAGGTTTTCTCCTTTGGACTCAGGCTCGATAAATATCTGTATTTTGCCGTACGCTGGTGTGAATTTCAGTGCATTGGATAACAGATTGTAAAAAACCTTTTCCATTAAGTGCGGGTCAAACCAAACTTGACTGGAGCTGCTCCTGTTTTCCAGACTTATAGCAATGTGCTTTTTTTGGGAGAGGGGCTTGAAGGACAGAATAATTTGATTTAGAAAAACGGGTAAGGATTGTGGTGACGCGTGCAGCCTGATCTTTTCCTTCTCGAACCGCTGAATGTCGATCAGTTCGGATACAAGTCGCATTAGCCGAAGGCCGTTTCGCCTGATCCTGACTAATTGTTCTTTGATCGATGAAGTCAGTGGCTGCACTTGCAGCAGGTCTTCCACGGGAGCCAGGATCAAGGTGAGGGGCGTCTTAAACTCATGTGAAAGGTTGGTGAAGAAATTCGATTTAGCAACGGATGCCTCCTTTATTTGTTCGCTCATCTTGATCAGTTGCTTCTGCTGATTCAGAATTTCAAGATTCTGCTGTTCGAGGTGTTTGTTCTTTTCCCAATTGCTTTTCAGCGCATAAATAGACACGCCTGCAAAGACGACGGCAAAAACGAGGCTGGCGACAAGTATATTAAGGGTAGATTGCTGATCCTGGTAAATGGCCCGTTGCTCGGCTAACAATAGCTGTTGTTCATCGATGTCCTGCTGTTGGCTGTCAATCTTGTCGGCCTGCATCTTCATGAGCTGCACGTTTACCGAGTCGATGACCAGGGTGTTCAGAATGTTTTCGCGTGCGTAGGGTTGCTGATTCAAAATCGCAATTGCCGTTCTTATACATTCGGTCCCGCCGGTGGCATACAGCATGGAGGCGTCCAGGGATCCGTTTGCGACCTGGTCTAAACCATTTCCATCTCCCGGAAGCGCGTCTACGCCGACAATTTTGGTTCGATGATTTGGAAAGTGCTCGTTGAGTGCCCGCTTTGCCCCGATCGCCATCTGATCGTTAAAAGCAAATAAAGCATCGACAAGTCCCAGCTGACTGACACTTGCGCCTACACGCTCATAGGCCGTTGTCTGCAGCCAATCTCCTGTCAGTTCTTTTTTGATGCGTAGGTTTGGATAGTCTTTTAATGCGGCCTTAAAGCCCTTTTCCCGTTCAATAGAAGCAGAGGAACCCTTCAGACCGGATATGACGGCGACTTCTCCCCGGCCCTCAAGCCCATAAGCCAGGTAGCGTCCGGCCAAAAAGCCAATATCAAAATTGTCCGAACCTACATAGGCGTGGTAAAGGCCGGATGATGTTTTCCGATCCGTCACAACGACGGGTATTCCACGACGGAATACTTCGTCCACGATGGGGGTGAGGGGCTCGGCCTCGTTTGGAGAAATAATCATCAGGTCGATGGGCTGATTCAGCAGTTTCTGGACATCTGATACTTGTCTTTCATTATCTCCGTTGGCATCGCGGTATATGAACTCGATTTCCGGATGAAAGGACAATTCCCGCTTCATCTCTTTTAACATAGTTTCTCGCCAGGCATCGGTGCCGATACATTGGGAAAAAGCTATGGTGAATTTCTTTGCCTGTTTTTGCCTTCCGCATGAAAAGAACAGGCAGCACGTAAAGTATAACAGGATGATAATACTACGGTTCATAACAGCTAGTTGGTGCTAATTCTAGGGTTGAATATAGACTTTTTTAAATCAAAATGGTATTCCGGCTGACTGGGTGTGTATGTGAGACACATTTCATTCTGAATATAAATACGATTCAAAACTGAAGATTTATGATACAGTATTTGAAGTTTAATGAATCGTGTTTTTTTTAAGTTAATGGTAATCAGGTTATTTAGATTATTTATTGGTTGAAACGCTCTTGAACAATTTTGATACATAGTTTTTTTTGCGATCAGGAAGCGGCACCTAGATTAGCGGTCATAAACCTGATCACATATCATGAGTAGAAATTCTGTATTAGCCTGGTCCTTCGTAGTTGCATTGGGTGGCTTCTTATTTGGCTTTGACACGGCGGTGATTTCCGGCGCAGAACGGGCTGTTCAGAAATATTGGAACCTGAGTGGATTTCAACACGGTTTGACCATGGCTATAGCTCTTCTGGGAACAGTCTTAGGCGCGGCTGCCGGCGCCTATCCGTCGGATCGCCTGGGCAGAAAGAATACGTTATTTATCGTGGCGGCTTTGTATTTCTTTTCTGCTTTGGGCACGGCGATGGCAGAAGACTGGTATCTGTTCATCCTGTTTCGGTTTTTTGGTGGTATTGGTGTAGGGGTTTCCTCGGTAACCGCTCCAATCTATATATCGGAGATAGCCCCTGCAAAATCCCGGGGCAAACTGGTAGGGCTCTTCCAATTTAATGTGGTTTTGGGTATCCTGATTGCCTATTTATCCAATTATTTAATCGGGCAGGGAGGGGAAGAATCCTGGCGATGGATGCTTGGGGTGCAAGCCTTCCCGTCTTTGGTGTTTTTTATATTGATCTTTTTTATCCCGGAAAGTCCTCGCTGGCTCTTGCTGAATCGCAATCGTCCGGAGGAAGCCAGGCAGGTAATGAAAAAGATCAACGCGGAGACATATAATGAAGATGTCGAAGCCATTTTACGAAGTCGTGAAAGCCACCAGACGTCCCGCGAGGAAAGGCTTTTTACTGCTCAACATCGCCGGCCGATTTTACTGGCCACCTTGTTTGCCGTTTTCAATCAGATGTCTGGCATCAACGCCATTATCTATTATGCACCCCGCGTATTTGAGATGGCTGGCCTCGGGGCACAAAGTTCGCTGCTGTCTACCGTAGGAATCGGGCTGGTCAATTTTTCTTTCACGCTCATTGCTATCAACTTTATCGACCGAATAGGACGCCGGAAATTGATGCTGATCGGCTCCGTCGGACTTATTATCTCCCTTGCGCTGGTTGCTTTCGCTTTTCAAACCGGACATACGCAGGGTATGTGGATCACCATTTACCTGATGGCTTACATCGCGTTCTTCGCCTTTTCCCAGGGAGCGGTGATCTGGGTGTTCATATCTGAAATTTTTCCGAACGAGGTACGGGCTAAAGGTCAGACATTGGGAAGCCTGACGCACTGGGTCATGGCGGCCCTTATCACATTCTTTTTCCCGGCTTTTACAGAGTTTCTCGGCGGAGGGACAACCTTTATGCTATTTGCCGGCTTTATGGTTCTTCAGCTACTGTTCACCTGGAGAATGATGCCGGAGACCAAAGGTGTGAGCCTGGAAAATAATCAACAACACTTAACCTTTTAATGACAACTTATGATGATTAAACTTGTTTTAGTAAACCTGATGCTCTTGTTCGGAGCCAGCCTGGCAAGCTTCGGTCAAGCTGCCAAAATCAATGGAAAAATTACGGATGTCTCCGGAAAGCCGCTTGATGGGGTAACGGTATCGCTCAATGGAACGTCGGTAAAAGCCATATCGAATCCGGAAGGCTTTTACGTGATTGAGGCGGAACCTGGCCAGCGGCTGACCTTTTCGATGGTAGGAGGCGAGTCTGTCACGCGGGAAATTGTCGACACGGAGCCAATTAACGTGCAGCTCGAAATTAATCTGAACCTGGAGGAGGTGGTAGTTACGGGTTACCAGCGTGAGCGGGTGAAAGATATTACGGGCGCGGTATCGGTCGTCAAAGTCGATGAAATCAAAGATATTCCGGTAGGAAATCCCATGCGTGCCTTACAGGGGCGCGTACCAGGTATGTCTATCGTAACGGATGGTTCGCCACAAGGAAATGCCAGTGTCAATATCCGTGGAATTGGTACGCTCGGCAATAACAATCCCTTATACGTGATCGATGGTATACCCACAACCCGCGGCTTGCAGGAGCTTAACCAAGCCGACATTGAGTCGATACAGGTGTTGAAAGATGCCTCTTCGGCCACCATGTACGGATCGAGGGCTGCGAACGGGGTGATCATTGTGACCACTAAATCTGCGAAGGACGGCATCAGCCGGATCAGCTTCAACTCATCTTTTTCTGCCCAGGTGTTTACGACAAAATTGGATATGCTAGACGCTGATGGCCGGGGAAGGGCTTACTGGCAGTCTGCGATAAACGATGGGCAGGACCCCAATAATAATCAGATCTACCAGTATGACTGGTCTACGGAAAATGGGGTCCCGACCTTGAACCGTATTATCTATCCTGAATTCATCGATGCCAACCAAACGATGCGACCAGCCAATACCGATTGGTATGAGGAGGTCACGCAACCTTCAACCATTCAGTCTTATGATCTTTCCATATCAAACGGCAGCGAGAAGGGCAATTCGCTGTTTTCGGTCAGCTATTATGATAATAAAGGGATCATCAGGGCTTCACAATCGAAAAGACTTACTGCCCGTGCCAATACGTCTTACAATTTCTTCAACGGGCGGCTTAAAATCGGGGAAAACCTATCGGCAACGCATATAAACAATGCGTTGATACCAACCGCAGACATTATGAACCTCGCGCTGATCCAGCAACCGGTCATACCCGTCTATACGGTAGACGGGGGCTGGGGCGGACCTGCACCAGGAATGGCAGACCGGCATAATCCGGTCCGGCTCATCGAGGATAATCGTCAGAATCGGAATCACTTTTTCAGGATATTCGGAAATGCTTACCTCGAAGCGGAATTGTTGCCTAAGTTGCGTTTTAAAACCAGCTATGGTATTGATTACAATACCAATTACGAGCGCACGTTGCGAAAATCTTACGTGACGGGTTACATGGCAGATCCTACTAATCAGGTCCGCACGGCTAACGGCATCAGCGGAAATTGGATCTGGCAAAATACGCTTTCCTATAACTTGAATAAAAACCGGCACAACGTCGACTTTCTGTTGGGTACGGAACAGATCCGTTTCATCAGCCAGGATTTCTGGGGAAGCCGGCGTGCTTATGCCGTAGAAAGTATAGACTATGCTTACCTTGATGCAGGGGCGGCGGACAAAGACAATGGAGGGTCAGGTTCCAGCTATTCGCTTCTGTCATATTTTGCTAAAGTAAATTATGCCTGGAACGAGAAATACCTGGCTTCCGCCACCCTTCGGAGGGACGGGTCATCCCGCTTCGGCAGCGATAACCGGTATGGAATATTCCCGGCCTTTTCACTCGGATGGAGGATCAGCGAGGAAGCTTTCTTTAAGGAGACGGTGCCGGTATTTTCAGATCTGAAACTGCGCTATAGCTGGGGCCGGACGGGGAACCAGGAAATTGCCAACAACGCGGCCTTTACGCTTTATTCGGCCATTTATGGGAGCGACCCGACAAATGGTTACGATACGGGCAGTGCCTACGATATCGGCGGGAACGGCGTAGGCCAGTTACCGGCGGGATTCACCCGGATTCAGCAGGGCAACAGTGGCTTGCGCTGGGAAAGCTCCGTACAATCGAACATCGGGCTTGATTTCGGTTTGTTCAGCAATAAACTGACCGGTTCTGTTGATTATTTTGTTAAAGATGCTTCTGATATATTGATCGAACCGGCGTACCTCGCCGTTATTGGCGATGGTGGTAATCGTTGGGCCAATGGCGCCTCTATGACGAATAAAGGGATCGAAGTTCTGCTATCCTATGGAGGCAATATCGGGAATGATATGTCTTTTAATCTGACGGCAAACGCTTCAAATTACCGGAATAGAGTGACGCATCTGCCGGATGATATTCTTGGGTCTTATCCTGGAAACGGTACGGATAAAACGATTCTGGGTCGTTCGATCAACTCCATGTTTGGATGGGTCGCGGATGGCTTGTTTCAAACGCAGGAGGAGGTGGACGAACACGCCAGCCAGGTTGGTAAGGGGCTGGGAAGAATTCGTTATCGGGATCTTGACGGAAATGGTGTGATTGATGATCGTGACCGGGATTATATCGGTATAGGAGATCCGAAACTTATGTACGGGCTAAATGTGGGCTTTTCTTATAAGAAGCTTGATGTCAGTTTCTTTTTTCAGGGATTGGTGGGGAACGACGTCGACAATTCCAGCAAGAGGCTGACTGACCTGCCCTCCCTGACGCCGGGCAGCAACTGGGGACAGAGATCGCTGGAGGCCTGGACACCGCAAAACCCGAACAGCAGCGTACCCGCCCTTACAACGGTTGACCGGAATAACGAGGGGCGCTTTTCGACCTACTTTATTGAGAGCGGATCCTACCTTAAATTAAGAAACATTCAGATTGGCTATACTTTTTCATCGTTGGCGCAGCGGTGGAACATGCAGAATTTTAAATTCTTTATTCAGGGGAGTAACCTGATTAATATAAAGGGTAGCTCTTTTACCGGGCCGGATCCGGAAATCCCCGGGAACGCTTATCCGATTCCTGCTATCTACACCGTGGGACTTAATCTGACATTATAAACTGTAACGCTATGAAAACCTTAATTAAAATAACTTTACTGTCCAGCCTGACTTTTTTGGCTGCATCCTGCAATAAGTTTCTGGATGAAGTGCCGCAGGGGCTGGTGAACAGCGATGATCTGAATACTCCGGAAAACATCGAGAAGCTGGTGATTGCGGCCTATTCAACCCTTGGTATTGACCATTTTGCCTCGACAACTTCGATGTGGCCGCAAGGCGATGTCCGGGGTGGCGATGCGCATAAAGGAGGGGACGGGCCAAACGATCTCAACGGACTACATTTTTATGAAGTATTTGCGCTGGACCGGATTGATAATGATCAAACGGATGTTACCTGGTTTCGTTTGTATTCCAACATTTCCCGTGTGAATGATGCCTTGGGTCGGCTGAACGGGCTGGAAGAAGAAAGTTTTCCGCTAAAAGCCGTTCGGCAGGCTGAGATGCGCTTTTTGAGGGCACACTTTTACTTCCAGCTGAAAACGCTCTTCAAATACATTCCTTATATCGATGAAAGCCGGGCGAAGGAAGAATATCCGGATATTTCCAACCGCGAATACAGCGACCAGGAACTCTGGGATCTGATTGCGGCAGATTTCCGCTTCGCTGCGGATGTGCTCCCCCCTAATCAGCCCGAGATCGGCCGGGCCAGTCAGCCTGCAGCAAAGGCTTATCTGGCGAAGACGCTGCTATACCAGGCTTATGAACAAGATGATAACCATCATGTCACGAACATCAATACGCAAAGACTGGAAGAGGTTGTATCGCTCATTTCCGAAATTGAAGGCACCTATGCTTTGCAGGAAGATTTCGGCTGGAACTTTCTCACGCAATATGAGAATAGTTCAGAGTCGGTTTTTGCCATTCAGTTCTCCAGAAACGATGCAAC